>DDYL01000092.1:3071-43810 GCA_002347925.1 Chloroflexi bacterium UBA2235
GGCATCGCCTCCATCGCCACCTATGCCTCCGATGACTTGTTCCACGCCCTCGCCCACGAACCGCGTCTCGCTGGCATCCTCCTCCCCGCAACCGTGCTGCTTGGCGGCGCATCCCCGTGGTTCGCAGACCGGCGTGTCCGCACCGACACCGTCGCCATAGACCGAAGCCTCGACCTCATGACCATCGCCACGCTCCTGGCAACCGGGGTCGCCACCACCGGTGCATGGCACGTCGTCGCCACTGACGACCTGATCCGGTACTGGTCGGTGGCGGACGCCTGGCGATCCGGCCTTGGATGGTCGGTGACTGGTGGTGTTCCCGGTTCCGGCGACTACTACCTCGTCGAACTGCCGGTCTATCCCCTTCTGGTCCAAGGCGCTTTCAGTCTCCTTGGGCACACCTACGCCGCCCTTCGTACTCCAGCCATCGTCATCGGCGCATTCCTGCCAATCGCCACATGGGGGGCCGCACGTGGGGTCGGGGCCGGACGTGTCTGGGCCATCGCAATTGCGCTGACCATGGCAACGATCCCGCATGCCCGCACTTACGTGTTCGGAGCCGCCCAACCGGACGGCACCTTCGCGACCTTCCTGACGGCCTTCGTGGCATTTGGCGCACGCGCGTGGCCTGCCCTGCGCGGTGACCATCCGTTGTCAGCCCGGCTTGCAATCGCCACTGGCATCGCCGGCGCTGCATCCCTCCTGACCCGGCCCGAGGGCATGGTCTATGTGGGGGCTATCGTCCTCGGCACGCTCACCATCGCCCGGCCCCAAAGATGGCCTGTCGCCACATGGCGGGCAGTCGCTCTCGGTGTCGCGGTCGTCGTCGCACCCGCCGGCGCCTTCAGCGCGATCATGCTTCGGGATCTCGGCATCGCGTGGCCGGGTGGGTGGGCGAACATCGCGTCAGTCTCACATGTCTGGCCGAACCTCGACACCATCATGCGCAACAACCTGCCGTGGTATGCCGAAACCATTGGCTTGCCCCGGGAGGCAGGCAACCCTGTCGCCGCCATCGTCCTGGTGGTCATCGTTGCAGGGATGGGCATCCTCTCCCGGCGAGCCCCCGGCCTCATCGGCGTACCCCTCGCCACCGTTCTTGGCACTGGCGTGATCTTCCTCACGCCGACGATGCTGGCCGCCGACAACTTCTCGCCGATCACCTTCTACCGGCACGCCGCCGTCGCCTACCCCTGTGTCGTGGTCGCCCTCGCCACCCTTGGGCCCCGTGCCGGACGCACCGTCGCGCCCATCCAGATCGCCGCGCTTGCCGTCGCACTCACGATCTTCGCCGGAAACGTCTACGCCCTCGCGGTCGCCACCGAGAGGGACCACAACCAGTTGCTCACGATCTACCCGCCCGAACCGGTCGTCACTGCCACTGGCCTCTGGCGGATCGCACCTCCGTTGCCCATCCTGCCGATGGTGCCCGGTCCCACGAATGGGTCAAGCGTCGACCCGTCCTTCGACTACCTTGGCTTCCGCAAAGGCCTCTTCGAGGCGGTTCGTCCGGTTGACCAGCACATCGAGGACGATGGCCGGGCATGGGCACTCGCCATAGCCATCTTCGGCACGGCCGGTCTCGCCGTCGCTGCGACCGACCCAAAACGCCGGCGCACCCGCGCCTAGCCAGGCAACCAACACTCCAATTCAGACACGGCGCACAAACCGTTGGTGCACGAATGCGTGACGCTCCTCGAACCCCAGGGATCCGTACAGGCGCATCGCGACCGTGTTTTCGGCACGGCAGTTCAAGCCGACCACCGGGTACACCTCGTGCAAGGCACGCGCGAGGCGCGTGACCAACCCGCGGGCAAGACCCCGGCCACGATGTTCCGGATGCGTCACCACGTTTCCAATCACGGCTACCCCGTGCGACTTCTCGGCGAGATGTACTCCCGCCACCGCAACAAGGGCGCCTGATCCATCGCGCGACCCAAGGTAGTGACCAGTCGTCACCATGTCCGGACCGAGGAACCCCTCCGCGTCAACGGTGGCATCGAGGAACGCCCTGAGCTGTGGGTAGTCATCCATCCCCAACCGGTCACCAATGCCGGCACCCACCAGCAAATCTGGACGCGCAAGAACCATGCCCCGCAACGGCACCGACTCCACGAGGTCAAACCACGGCGACAGTGCCCGGTCAATGCCAATCGCAACCTGTCCGGCACAGGCGTTGGGAAGCTGCTCCGCAACCGATGTCGCAAGCGCAAGCAACTCTGGGTCGTCTGGAAATCCCTGCGCGTAGATGATCGGTTCCGGGATCCCATCAAGGCGGAGGAGACCAATGACCGCGCGTGGCGTCGCCCACCATACGGCGCGATGCCAGAAGTGGTCGGCCAAGTCGCCGATGCCGTAGAGGTAGACCTCTGGCGCCGAACGGAAGACCGCCTCCACCTCAGCNNGGGCATCGCTGCCCTCCTCGTCATCGTCACCATCAACCGGCAAATCCTCCTCGGACTTGACCCGCTGCGTCACATGCCCGCAAACGGTGCACACGACCTTCCCTCCTGCCTGGAGGGTCTGCATCTGGCCATCCACCGGGCAAGGTTCCGGCACCGGGCGCTGCCAGATCGCAAAGTCGCAGGTCGGGTACGTCATGCACCCGAAGAAGGTGCGTCCACGCTTCGTCTTGCGTTCCAGGAGATCCGATCCACACTTCGGACACGGCACCCCGATACGGGTCACCAACGTACGCGTGGTCCGGCACTCCGGAAAGCCCGAACACGCCAGGAACTTCCCGAACCGGCCCAGCTTGATCACCATCTGGCGGCCACAGACCTCACAGAGTTCGTCCGAAAGTTCGTCGGCTATCTCGACGCGTTCCATCAGGTCGCGCGCCTTCTCCAGGTTCAGCGCAAATGGTTCGTAGAACTGCTGCACCACCGGCACCCAGTCGCCCTCGCCATCCGCCACCTGGTCCAGCTGCCCCTCGATCAGGGCGGTGAAACCCGCATCCACCACATCCGGGAAGTGTTCCACCAGGAGATCGTTCACGATCATCCCGAGTTCCGTCGGGCGCAAGACCCGTTCGGTCCGTTCAACGTACCCGCGTTCCTGCACCGTCGAGATGATCGGCGCATACGTCGACGGACGGCCGATCCCATCCTCCTCAAGCGCCTTGATCAGCGAGGCCTCGGAGAACCGTGCCGGTGGTTGCGTGAAGTGTTGCGTCCCCGCCACACCATCCATCGACACATCGTCACCGGACGCAAGGTCGGGCAGCAGACGGGTGCGCTTGTCATCCTCACCCTCCTCACCCTCAGGCGCATCGAGCACCTTCAGGAACCCCGCAAACCGCATCACCGATCCATTCGCCCGCAACAGGTACCTGTGACCACCCGCGTCCGCCACCGGCGGTGTGGCCAAGACATCGACCGCCGTGGTGTCAAAGACGGCACTCACCATCTGGCTTGCGATGAACCGCTTCCAGATCAGCGAGTACAGCCGGTACTGGTCGGAGGTGATGTGGGTCCGCAGGGCCTCCGGCAACCGCCGGCACGATGTCGGACGGATCGCTTCATGGGCCTCCTGGGCACCCTTCGCCTTGGTCTTGTAGACAGGAGGTTGCGCCGGCACGTACTCGGGGCCGAAGCGTTCGCCAATCAGGCCACTCGCCTCTTCCTGCGCTTCCTGCGCAACTTGCGGCGAATCGGTCCGCATGTACGTGATCAACCCGATCGTCCCCTCACCGGGCACCTCAAGGCCTTCGTACAGCTGTTGCGCCACCGTCATCGTGCGCTTGGCGGTGAACCCCAGTCGACGCCCTGCCTCCTGTTGCATCGTGCTCGTGATGAACGGTGCCGATGGATTCCGCAGCTGTTCACGCTTCCGCACATCAGAGACCGCATAGGACGCCTTGCGGAGATCCTCCACAACTGCATTCGCATCGGTCCCGTTCGTCAGCTCGATCTTCTCACCATCCCGCTGGACAAGACCGACCGAGAACTCCTCACGTGGGGCCTTGCCACGGGTGGCCGCCTTGGCCTCCTTCACCTGCTTGCGCAGGCGTGCCTCCACGGTCCAGTACTCGACCGGCACGAACGCCTCGATCTCCCGCTCACGATCAACAATCAGGCGCACCGCAACCGACTGCACCCGACCCGCGGACAGGCCCTTGCGAACCTTGTTCCACAGCAGCGGGCTCAACTTGTATCCCACAAGCCGGTCAATCACCCGGCGCCCCTGTTGCGCCTTGACCAGATTCAGATCGATCTCGCGGGGATGCTTCAGCGCATCCTGCACCGCCGTCTTCGTGATCTCATGGAAGACCACCCGTCGCGCCAGGATAGGCGGCTTGCCCTTCGCCTGCACCGCCTGCAGCAAGTGCCACGCGATCGCCTCACCTTCCCGGTCAGGGTCAGTCGCCAGCAGCAGCTCCGAAGCACCACGGGCAAGAAGCGTCAACTCCTTGACCAGGTCCTTCTTCTCCTTCGGGACCACGTAACTCGGCGCGAATTCCTCGTCAATGTCCACCCCAAGACGGCGCTTGGGCAGATCGCGGACATGGCCGAGTGAGGCCTTTACCGAGTACCCCCGACCAAGGAACTTCTCGATCGTCTTGGCCTTGGCCGGGGACTCGACAATGACGAGCTTCCTCGCCCTGGTCGCGTCAGCGACGACTGGTTTCTTCGGTTTTGCCGCCGCGGCGGGCTTCTTGGCTGCGGTTGCCATCTTGATCTCGATCTGGCCCCCGGAGCGCCTCACCCCATTCCCTCTCGACGAGAGGCAGGTGGTGGAGGCCCTCCATCGGCGGGCGAAGGTGGTTCAGTCCGAACCCTTTTCGAATATAGCAATGTCGTGCAAAGCGAAGTGCATGGCAATCAGGGGCGGTGCCAGTTCACCAGCCGAACCATACTCCCTCTCCCGACTGGGTCTTGTGCGCCGACCAACCCTGTCGCCATCTGGTTGAAGACGCCACGGCTTCGGCGCACTTCGGTCCGCCGGCATCCCGTTCCTAATCATGGGCGATTGGGTTGGGGTACGGAGGATATACCTGCACTCGCCGGTGCGGCCTCGATCACCCGCAGGCTGTCCAGGGCAACCAGCAAGTCACGCCGCCACTTCTCGGCCGACGCGGCCCGCGGAATCCTGACCTGTCCACCCTTGACCACCGCGCGCGTCCCGAATGCCTTGTACAACGCAACACGGTCGCAAACGACGAATGGCGAGAGTTTCAGCACCAGTTCCGGCCCGGTCACCACTCCATCCTGGGTCTCGATCGCCCGCACGAACCGCGCCCTCGCCAGGGCCTTTATCCGCAGCAGGAAGAAGAGGTCGGCAACGGGCGTCGGCAGGATGCCAAACCGGTCTGCGAACTCCACCCGGGCCGCCTCGACCTCCGCCTCGGTCTCCAGCGTCGCCAACCGCCGGTACAGGCGAACCTTGACATCACCATCCCCAACGTAACTGTCCGGCAAGTGCGCACCAAGGGGCAGGTCAATGGTCAGGTCCGTCGCCGGAATCGTGCGCTTGCCACGCAGTTCCTCAACCGCCTCGGCAACAAGGCGGCAGTACAGGTCAAACCCGACCGTATTCATGAACCCGCTTTGCTCCGGTCCGAGCAGGTTCCCGGCGCCACGGATCTCCAGGTCCTTCATCGCAATCCGGAACCCCGCACCGAGGTCCGTCGCCTCGAAGATCGACCGGAGACGCTTCTCGGCCGTCTCGGTCAGGCGCCGTGCCGGGTCGTAGAGGAGGTAGGCATATGCCTGTTGTCCGGACCGCCCCACACGTCCCCGCAACTGGTATAGCTGCGCCAGACCGAACATCGCCGCATCCTGCACGATGATCGTGTTGACATTCGGCAAGTCCAGACCACTCTCGATGATCGTCGTACACACCAGGACGTCGTGCGAACCCTGGCTGAACTCCACCATCACCTTCTCGAGTTCGTCCTCATCCATCTGGCCATGCCCGACGGTGATGTCAACCTCAGGGATCAGCTTGCCCAGCTTCCGTGCCACCGCATGGATCGTTTGCACCCGGTTGTGGACCACGAAGACCTGGCCGCCACGGTCCACCTCGCGCAGGATTGCCTCCCGCACGAGTGATTCGTCCTGGCCGGTCACATACGTCTTCACCGGCAGGCGCGCTTCGGGAGGCGTCTCGATGACGCTCATGTCCCGCATGCCCACCATGCTCTGGTGCAAGGTCCGCGGGATCGGTGTCGCCGTCAACGTCAGCACATGCACGTCATTGCGAAGCTGCTTCAGGCGCTCCTTGTGGGTCACGCCGAACCGCTGTTCCTCATCCACCACCAGCAACCCGAGGTCACGGAACCGGACGTCCTTGCTCAGCAACCGGTGGGTGCCGATCACCAGATCCACCGATCCGTCCACCAGTCCCGCAACCACGGCATCCTGTTCCCGCGTCGTCCGGAAGCGGCTCAGGACGTCCACCTTCACCGGAAAGGCCTGCATCCGCCGGCTGAACGTCTGGAAGTGCTGCATCGCAAGGACGGTCGTCGGCACAAGCACCGCAACCTGCTTGCCCTCCTGGACCGCCTTGAAGGCCGCCCGTACCGCCACTTCGGTCTTGCCGAACCCGACATCCCCGCAGACCAGGCGGTCCATCGGCTTGGTCCGTTCCATGTCCTGCTTGACGTCGGTGATCGCCTGCATCTGGTCGGCCGTCTCCACGAACGGGAAGGCCTCCTCCAGGTCGCGTTGCCACTGCGTGTCCGGGCCGAACGCATGCGCCTGCGCCACGTCACGGGCCGCGTAGAGGACCAGCAGCTGCTGCGCCACTTCCGCGACCGACTGCTTGACCCGGTTCTTTGCGCGCTCCCACTCGCCCCCGCCCAACTTGCTCAAGGCGGGGACGTGCTCACCCGCACCCACGAACCGCTCAACCCGGTCAAGCTGGTCGGTCGGCACATAGACCTTGTCCGCCCCCTGGAACTGCAGCAGGAGGTACTCGCGCTCCCCACCCTCCACCTGGCGTCGCACCAGACCCTGGTACTGGGCAATCCCATGCTCCACATGCACAACCATGTCGCCAACCGTGAGTTCCCCCAGGAAACTCTCCTTGGCGTACCGGCGCCGACGCACCGGCCGCCGTGGACGTGCCCACCCGAAGACCTCCACATCCGTCAGGACGACCAGCCCCAACGCGTCGTGGACCCACCCCTCACCCGCCTGTCCCTGCACCAACGTCAGGCTTGGTCGCGTCGGTTGGCGTTCCAAGGTCTCAACCGGCGCGATGTCCAGTCCATGGTCCGCGTAGAGTTCCGCCAATCGCGACGCCTGTTGTGACACGATCACCACGCGGTTCCTGGCATGCAGGCGCCGACGCGACATCTCGACCACATCCTTGATCCGGCCGCCGTATGTCGGAGCCATCTCAAACTCCGTCAGGACAATCGCCGCATCGGGATGCACCGGCACAAGCGTCGTCGTCTCCGCCGCCGGTCGTGTCTCATCCGGTTCAAGTACCGGATCAGGTGCGTCCGTCGGCGCCGCCGTCTGGCCCCATCCCTCCCCCTGTCCGTGATGAAGCTGCAATGGCAGCGGATCAGGATGGACCTGCGTCGCATCCTCCTCGGGATCCCCGTCCGGGGCGGTGACAGGCAGGGGCGCGCCGACCACCAGTTCCGTCGATCCTCCCGGCGTCCGGTAGGAGAGGTGCATGGTCGCCACGTCCGCGAGGCGTCGCAGTGTCGATGCCCGGTCGTGCCACGCAGCCGCAAACCCAGCTGGGATCGAGCCATTCCCCATCAGCCGGTCACGCCTCTCCCGCGTGTGTTGGTCCAGATCATCAAGACTGTCAAGCACCATCCGGGGTTCATCGATGATGACCAGCGGATCGGGGAGGTAGTCAAGAAGCCACCCAGGACGGTGGCCTCCGGCATCAATCAGGTACCGGGCAAAGAAGGGAAGGGCCGCAAAGAACGCCCCACCCTCAAGATCACGAACCTGCCAGTCCCACTCCTCGCGCACCTCCGGCCGAAGCGTGTCGCAGTCCAGCGCGTTCAGCACGGCAGCAGCAGCAGCACCGTTCCACAGCGGGAACTCCGTCGCCGGCGCCAACTGGAACACCTCCAGCGTCCCGGTCGACCGCTGGGTCACCGGGTCGAACATGCGCAGGCTTTCGACCTCGTCGCCGAAGAACTCCAGGCGCACTGGCCATTCCGCCAATGGGGGAAAGAGATCGAGGATGCCACCGCGACGACTGAATGATCCCGGCGCCTCCACCAGGCCGACACGGGTGTAGCCACTCGCCGTGAGCTGCGCCACAAGGCCATCCATGCTGATCGTCGCACCCGGCGTCACCCGCACCACCCGCGGCGCAAAGTCCTCCGGCGAGGCAACCATCTGGGTCAGGCCCGCGACGCTCGTCACGATCACCGTCGTATCAAGCGATATTCCCGCCTGACGCGCACCGGCAAGGTGCACCAGGACGCCTGCGCGCGATCCGACGGTGTCGGCAGCAGCCGGCAATTGCTCATACGGCGCCGCGTCAAACGCCGGAAGGTAGTGCACGTCATCCGGACTCTGCGACCAGGTTTGAAGATCGTGTACCCACGCCTGCGCCTTCGCCGGATCCGAGGCCAGCAGCACGATCGGGCGTCCGGAACGCGCCTGCAGCGATGCGATGACCGTTGCCTTTGCCGCCTCTCGCACCACCGCGCTGACTTGCGGAGCCATCAGCGCCGGCGACCCGTCGATGGTCAAATCCGAATCGAGTGCACTTGGGGGCAGCGCGACGCCGGCGAGATCGACGAGGCGGCGAATTGACGGTGACTCGTCGAACAACGGAAGCAGGCCGGAGAGTCGCATGGTGCCGTTGGTGCCTTTCTCGTGCTACATCGCGGGGAGCGCCGGGCGGTCAAGCGCGGCGTAACGAAATCAGGGGCGATGGGGCGGAAGCGTCTGCCGGTCTACACCAACCACGCGACCACCCGCGTCCGCCACGGTCACAGGGGGCGCGCCACGTGGCGGTTCGCTGCCATTGTGGCGGTTCATCGTCACGCGCACCCCTTCGCGTACCCAATCGGTCGCCGCATCGGCAGCCCGGTCAACCGCCCCCGACACCAGTGACAGGTCATCCGGCGTGAACGATCCCAGGACGAACTCGATCGCATCCATTCCCGACGGCGGCCTGCCAATCCCGACCTTGATCCGCGCAAACGGTACCGTTTCGTCCGAACGTGCCACCGCACCCGATTGCTCACCCTTCCCTGTCCGCGAAGTGACCCTCGATAACAGGCGGGAGATCCCACCGGTCGCACCCCCTCCCCTCCCTTGAGCTGGAGCCATGGCAGCGACGCGCGGGCTGCCACCCTCTACCGCAGGCGAGGGGCTGGGGACCGCACCTCCGGCATCACCGGCTACCGAAGCTTCCAGACGGGCCGCCGACGCACGGATGCGCGGCGTGGTCCGCGCAAGTTCGCGCAGGTGCTGTTGGATGGACAGGATGCCCCGGTGTCCCCCGGCACTCCCGGACGGCCTCACGCGGATGCGACCGGCCGCCAGATCAAGGTCATCGTAGATCACCAGGATCTCGTCAACCCCAAGTCCATCCCGTTCGATCAATGCCCGGACCGCCTTGCCACTGTCGTTCATGAACGTCTGGGGACGAACCAGAAACACCTGTTCGCCATCGATCACCAGACGGGCCACCTGACTGTGACGCGCCGTCACCGACGCACCCGCCGACCACCGCTTCGCGAGGACGTCGAGGACAAACCACCCGACATTGTGGCGCGTAGAGCGGTAGGTCGGACCCGGGTTCCCCAGGCCAATGATCGCCTTCATTGTGATCGTGGTGGTCGGTGTGATCGTTCTGGTGGGTCGCAACGCGCCCTGAAGACTACCGCGTTGGCAGAGGCAGCGTGTTGGAATGACGGTTGATCGGGTGGATCAAGCAAACCACCCTGATCGGTTTCTCGTGTCGGATAGGGAGCTATGCAGACCCAATGGNNNNGCCGTTTCCCCGGAGACCGGCCAGATTGCCTCGGACAATGCCGACCACTCGGCCAATGTCAGCGTTTCCGCCCGGCGGGTGCGGGCAATCCCGGTCGCTTCAAGGGCCGCATCAATGCGCTCGGTGCCAGTTCCAAGGTCACCCAAGGCATTGTGCAATTGCTTGCGCCGGTGTGCGAAGCCAGCCCTGACCGTCTGGAGGAACCGGGCCGGCGACGGCAGCAGTGGAACACACGGTTCGTCGTACGGCCGCAAGCGGATCACCGCCGACGTCACATCCGGAGGTGGAAAGAACGCCTGAGGAGGCACCTCGAACAAAACTTGGACGTCCGCCATCACCTGCACCTGCACACCGAGAACCGACAGGTCGCCCGGACGCGCCGCCATCCGGTTCGCCACCTCGCGCTGGATCATCACCACGATCTCACGCGGGCGGTCAACTGCCGGGAATGACAGCATCCGACGGATCAGGGCTGTCGCCACGTTGTACGGCAGGTTCGCAACAAGCGAATATGGCCGGCCTTCGAACAGCGTCGCCGGATCAATCGCCAGGGCATCAGCCTCGACAATCTCGAGATTTGGTGCGTCGACCGTTGTCCGCAACGCCCGCACCATGCGCCGGTCAACCTCGACGGCAACCACTCGCCGCACCCGCGTGACCAGTTCGGCAGTCAGCGCACCGGCACCCGGGCCAACTTCAAGCACCTCAAGTTTCGGATGGAGGCGCGCGGACAGGACAATCCGGTTGAGGACCACATCATCGGTCAGCAAGTGTTGACCAAGCGTCTTGGTCAACCAGATGCCATGATTTGCCAGCAAGTCACGGACGGTCGACACATCCGTCAACCTCCGTGCACCAACCGGCTTGGCACCGACCGGGGTCTTGGGCATCGTATCGGGCCGGGTCGCACGCGGTCGACGCGGACCAGCCCCGCCCCTCCCCTCCAGATTCATGTTCGCTCCGCTTGGCCCACCCGGCCCTGCCGGATCCGCATTCGCTCCGCTTGGCACAGCGCGTCGTCCGCGGCTCGTGGACGCTCCGTCTATCCGTACATCCGGTGTTCGTCCACGCATCGTCAGATCGTACCGTTCACCCGGGGCAAGCCGGACACGCAAGCGACGTTGACGCACGCCTGACCGGGTGGCGTTGGGCAAGGGTCGGCGCAGATGGCGTGGACCAGTCTCGCCTGCCGGTCTGGGCAAGGGTCAGGGAGTATGGGCAGCCGGCCCATCGAACGTCGTCCGCACAAGGCTATTCAAGAACGTAGACGTTCACCGCGCGTCGCCCCCACTGGATTGCCTCCCAGTAGGTAGAAAAGCCGAGGTCAACCCGATACCCCTGGATGTCGGATCCGGTATCAGCCGCAACCCCGAACCCATAGCCAGGCACCCACACGCGCGTGAAGAACGGGATGATGCGTGGGTCAACCGCGACGATGCCGGGAGCGAATCGCACACCGGTGGCGGTGATCCCGTAACCGGGATCGCCCGGGCGCTTGCCAGTGCTTTCCGGTCCGGGGTCATACGCCGTCGAAACCATCTTGACTACCCGACGGGCATTCAGGCCGGGAGGGGGTCCATGGGTGTCGAGGCCAAGCAATCCGGCACCCGGCACACTTATCGAACCCATGGACAGTGCCGGCTCCGCAATGATTTCCGTCAGTGGCGCGCGCAACAGCGTCTCCTGGCGCACTTCCTGGCCCGATTCCTCGCCGTTCTCGATCGTGGTCAGGATCGTCCGCTGACGCAACCCGTCCGATCCGCTCCGGAGAACGATCCGCGCGCCCGGGTTCAATCCCGGAAGTTTCACCACTTGCGTCTGGAAAGGCAGCGTCTCGAACTCGATCCGTTCCTCTTCCCGCACCCGGACCACCCGGACCGTGCCGAAGACCGGCACCGGAGCATCCAGCGCCGGTTCAACCCGGTCAAGCTCACCAAGGTCAATCGACTGCTCGGCAAGAAGTTCAGCAACCGTCGAAACACGGGTACGGGTCGTCACCACCGAGCCACCCTCGGCAACCGTCACCGCCGGGGCACGCATCACCGAGACACGCAGTCCCGGCATCAGCGGTGCCTCAAGTGTGGGAACGACCACATCAGCCGCATCCACATCGATCCCGACCGACCTCAAGGCCTCACCCACCGTCGATGCAGCTGCCCTGACCTGCTCCGTAATCCCATCCTCGGATAGTCGGAACGGTGTTGCGCGCTGCACAACAATCCGGCCCGTGCCTCCACTTGGTGATCCACGATCAACCACATCGCCATACATGTGGCCGAGGCGCTCGAGGACGAGTGGCGCGGCGCGCATTGGCGCGGAACCGGGCACGACCGCCCGCGGTGGAACTACTACCTGACCGGCACCGATCTGTTCGCCAGTGTCCGTCAACATGGCAGGCCCGGTCACGCTTCGCCGGATACCTCCGGCCACGACCTCCGTCAACGCGGGTCCGCCATGGGGAATCACCAGGATGCGGTCATCGGGTTCAAGCGTGAACCCGGCGTCGGCCAGTGCCTCCGCGATCGTTCCGTTTGATGACGAAGCGCGAACGGTCTGACCATCAACCTCGACCAGGGTCCACCAATCCTGGCCACCATTGATGCCACTACGCAGCCGTGCAAGCACGACATGGCCAGCATGGGGCGCGACTTCCATTGCGCGGCGGAGCGATGCCTCGGCAACCCCGAGACGATCCGACGCATCGGCAGCGACCGTGCCGGCAATCACCACCGCGGAAGCCAGAGGGAGCGGGACGGTCACGACCGGTTGTTCAAGGGTCAACCGCAATAGCAACAGGAGGACCGCACTCGTCCAGAGCACAACAGCCAAGACCGGTGCCATACCGTGCCAGCGTCTCGGAGGCAGCACCTCGCCCGGGTACTCAAGACCCAGCACCGACCGGTTCGCAAGCGTTCCGCCCACCCGTTCGCCGGGCATGGCGGTCAGCAGTGACAGGCGTTGGAAGGTGCGCACCCCTTCGGAGGCACCCTCAGCGACCATCCCCATGTACGGCCGCGGTGGGATCTGTTCCCGCCGCAGCGGTGCGGCCCCGGTGAGCGAGATGCGCGGTCCAAACCGTTCCAGTTCACCGCGTGCCCAGCGGGCATCCATGCGCCCCATGCGCATCGGCAGGGCGGGAAGCCCCGCCCCGCGCATGGTGGGTGTCTCCACCCGATCCATTGTGGTCCCGATGAGTCTGCTCCTGATCGCCGTCCATGCGCGGCTACCGGTCCCAAAATCCCCGGACTATCGCGCGCACCGCATGGGCATACACATGAACCCACGCGTGAGACGTTATGTAAAACAGCACGCTGACATTTGTCAGACGATCAACGCATCGTACACGACGCGGCCGCGATGCGGCATCACCGATGACCCAACCGTACCGGACAACCAACCCACCTTGCCCAAAACCAGACCTGAATGACATAACACCGACCACAACCGTCACGATTACGCAACCGGGTGTTGCCGCATTCGTTGCCGCGACTGGTCACCAGCTAAGGCGTCGCCATACCCCTGAAAACGACAAATCGGGCAGGCATCCCGTTGGGGATCCCTGCCCGACCATGCGTGCATCTGCTCCACGGCACCCACCCCGCTGCGGGTGCCGCTCCGTGGCTACTTCTTCTCTTCGATCAGCTTGTTGGCCTTGGATGCCGCGTCGTCAAGCGCAGCCTTGGCGGTCATCTTGCCGGTGATGGTCGCCGTCAACGCGTCCTGCAGGATGCCACGGATGTCCTGCCATGCCGGGATTTGCGGCTCGGCGCGAACCAAGTCGCTCAGGTCGAAGGCCTGCTTGCCCTGCGGGTCCTTCTCCCAGTTGGCCTTGACCTCAGGGTTCTCAGCTGCGGACTTCCGCAACGGCATGTAGCCGGTCTTGATCGGGAAGACGGCCGAGTTCTCCTTGTTGGTGAAGAACTTGATCCACTCCCAGCCAGCCGCCGGACGTACCTTGTCCTTGTTGTCGAACACGACGACGTTGCCGCCGAAGAGTACGGAGATTGGCTTGTTCGGGTCCTTCTGCGGGATCATCCCGACCGACCACTTGTACTTCTCCGGCTCCTTGCCGTCCGCCGTCAGGGCCTTGCGAACCCACGGACGACCGGTGGTGGTGTCGTGGAAACCGGCCACTTTCCCTGCACCGAAGTCGTTCTGGTACGCGCTGTCCTTGTTGTTCTCGTACGCCTCGCCGTTCTTCACCATCTCGGCCCACATCTCGAAGATCTGGACACCGGCATCCTGGTTGAAGGTCACCTTGGCCTGGTCCTTGTCCAGCACTTCGCCGCCGTTCGCGAAGATGAACGCGTCAATGTACGACGTGTCGATCTTGATGTGCGCACCGTAGACCGAGGCCTTGCCGTCGGCACCCTTCTTCGTCAGTGCCGTCGTCGCCTTCTTGAAGTCATCGAACGACATGATCTGGCCCTTCTGGCCATTCTTTGCAACTCCGGCAGCCTTCAGGAAGTCCTCGTTCCAGTACTGGACCGCAAGGCTCTTGGTGAAGGGGAAGGTGAGCATCTTGTTCTGGAACATCGGGTACTTGTTCGACTCGATGTAGATCGGGAAGATGTCCTTCAGGTCGTCAGCCGAAAGCGCCTGGCCGCCCTTGAGGGCGTAATCGTCCAGTGCGACGATGGCCTTGGCCTTCATGTATTCCACGGCCATCGACTCGTAGCCAACGGCCACGTCCGGGGTCTGGCCAGCCTGGATGGCGGCCATCGCCTTCTGGTAGACGCCGGTGTAGCTGCCCGGGATCGTCTCGGCCTTGACGGTGATCTTCTTGCCGTTGCTCTTGTTGAACTCGGCCACGATGGCATCGAGGGCGGCCAGGTTGGCACCGGTCTGGGTGTGCCAGAACGTGATCTCGGTCGGCTTGTCAAAGTTCACCGTCGTCCCGGCAACCGTGGGGGCCACGGTGGGCTGCGCCGCCGGAGCCATCNNGTCGGGGCTGCCGCTGCCGGGGCCTTGGTCGGCTCGGCCTTCGCCGCTGCCGTCGGGGCCGCTGCCGGGGCAGCTTCGCCACCGCACGCGGCCAGGAACGCCGCCAAGCCACTCACCCCACCGATGCGCGCCATCATTGTTCGTCGGGAAACTGCCATTGTCGGGACTTCCTTCTCTCTGTCCTCGCGCGTCTCACGCGCGGGCCTTCGGACACGTGCGGGCCACGCCTCCGCGTGACACACTGCCAAACACTACCCTTTCAAACCGGTCCGGGTGATTCCCTCCACGAAGTACCGTTGCGCAATCAGGTAGATCACCGCAGTCGGCAAGATCACGAAGGTCGATGCCGCCATCAGCTCCGCGTACCGCGTCCCCCCATCGGTACTGAATGCGGACAACCCAACCTGGATCGGTCGCATCGCCGCACCACGTGTCACCAACAGAGGCCAGAGGAACGCGTTCCATGCCCCGAGGAAGTTCAACAGCCCAACCGTGATCAACGCCGGCCGGGACAACGGCACAACGATCGACCACAGGAACCGCAGCTGCCCGCAACCATCCATCACCGCCGCGTCCTCAAGATCCTTCGGGATCGACATGAAGAACTGCCTCAGCAGGAAGATCGCGAACACACTCCCCAGATACGGAACCACCTGCGCCTGATACGTGTCATACCACCCCAGCCACTTCGTGACGATCACGAAGTTCGGGATCAAGGTCACCTCCCCAGGGATCATCAGGGTTGCCAGGAACACGGTGAAGACGGCGTTCTTGCCGTGGAACTCCATCCGGGCAAACGCGTACGCTGCCAGCGAAGCCACCAGCAGCACGCCAACCACCTGACACACCGACACGATGATCGTGTTCAGGAAGTACCGTCCAAATGGTGCCGATGCCCACGCCGATCCGTAGTTGGCCCACTGCAAGGCCTTCGGCCAGAATGTCGGGGGACTCGCCGTCGCTTCAGTATTCGACTTCAGCGAAGACACAAGCATCCAGTAGAACGGGAAGACCGTCGTGATCGCCCCGGTTAGCAGGAACCCATGAACCGCAACCCTGAGCAGTACGCGCAGGCTACCGCCCGGACGCGCCGCCACACCGGATGCAGATTGTCGGGAGGCAGTCACCGCACCGACCATGCTTGTCCAGAACCTCGCGTCACACTGTCATGCGGCCGCACGCACGCGCACCCACTCCGAGCACGGTAATCGTACGTCCTGAAGGTCACCGCACGATGAATCGCCCGCCAATCAACCGGTAACCAATCACCACCCGCCTCAATCGTAGTTGACCCGCCTGCCCACGAACCGGAAGTTCACCCACGTCAGCACCAGGATCAGCGCCGTCAGCACGAACGCCATCGCCGACCCGTATCCGACTCGCGTCTGCTGATAAAACGTCTTGAAGATCAGCATGAGGACCGTCCGGGTCGTGTCGAGTGGCCCACCACCGGTCATCACGTAAATCTGGTTGAACGCCTGCAATGCACCGATCGAACCTGTGATGAGCAGGAAGAAACTCGTGGGTGACAGCAGCGGAAGCGTCACCCGGCGGAAGATCTGCCACTCGCCGGCACCATCAATCCGCGCCGCCTCGTACAGCTCCTTCGAGATGTTCCCCAGACCAGCCAGATAGATCACGATGTAGAAGCCGAGGTAGTGCCAGACCGACATCACGCAGACCGCGACCATCGCCAGGCTTGGCCCGCCAAGCCACGCCGGCAACGCGGTTCCGAACGAGTGCGCCACCATCTGGAAGACGCCATCCGGTTCATCCAGCCACATCAGCGATGGCAGACCCATCATGCCCAGGATCTCATTCAGCAAGCCACCGTCACGCTTGTACAGCCACCGCCAAACCAGACCGGCCGCCACGGTGCTCGTGATGTAGGGCAGGAAATACGCCGTACGGTAGGCCCCGCGCCCCCGGATCGGCTGAAAAAGCAGGTACGCAATGCCCAGACCAAAGGCCATTTCGGCCGGAATCGCCAGGATCACGTACCAGACGGAGATCCCGATCGAGTTCCAGAAGTCCTCGTTGGTCAGAAGCCGAACATAGTTCGTCGCCCCCACGAACTCTTCCTGGATGAGCCCCCAACGGAAGAGGCTGATGTAGAAGGCAAACGCCGCCGGGAAGAAGTTGAAGAGCGTGAGGAAGACCAGCGCGGGGGCCAGGTACAGGTACGCCACCGCTGTCTGTCGCCACCGTCGACGACGCAACCCCGACACCCGAACCGCTTCACGGACTGCATCGGCACTGACCGCTGTTTCGCCCTGAAGGGTCACCATCGGAATCAGCTTCTCGCCCCACTATAGCAACGCCATGACATGTGCCAGGTTGCCCCGTCCATCAGCAACCATCCCCATTCCCACGGCGCCGCCCAGCAATCTCCATATAATCGCGTGTGAACCCGGACCAGACCCCCACCGATGGCGCCGCTGCCGTCACCGCCCATCCGCATCGTGACACCATCGTCGTCCTGGACTACGGGTCCCAGTACGCCCGCCTCATCGTGCGTCGCGTCCGCGAGTGCCGCGTCTATGCCGAACTCCTCCCGTGGGACGCCCCTGCCGAACGCATTCGCGCCCTGAACCCCCGTGGGTTCATCCTGTCCGGTGGTCCGAACAGCGTGTACGACCCCGGCGCGCCAACCCTCCAGGACACGGTCCTCGACCTCGGAGTCCCCGTTCTCGGGATCTGTTACGGCATGCAACTCCTCGCCCACCACCTGGGCGGTCAAGTGCATCCCGTCGAACGGCGCGAATTCGGTCACGCGTTGGTCACCCTCACGGACACCGGGCATCCGTTGCTCCGGTCGCTTCCCGACCAGCCCGATGTCTGGATGAGCCACGGAGACCAGGTGACCGCCTTACCCGATGGTTTCCGTCCCATTGCCTCCACTCCCACCTGCCCGGTTGCGGCCATGGCAACCCTTCCGGGGACCAGGCACGCACCCATCATGGCCCTGCAGTTCCATCCCGAGGTTGCCCATACTCCGCAGGGCCTCGACCTCCTGCGCAACTTCTGCCTCGACATCGCCGGATGCTCCCCCACGTGGACACCCGGTTCCTTCATTGAAGAGGCTGTGGATGCCATCCGTGAACAGGTCGGATCCGCCCGCGTCCTTGCCGGTGTCTCCGGTGGGGTGGACAGTGCCGTGGCCGCCGCCCTTCTCCATCGAGCCATCGGTGACCAACTGACGTGCGTCTTCGTCGACAACGGCCTCCTCCGGAAGGATGAGTCACGCAACGTCATCGCCAGTCTCGGCGAGCATCTCGGCGTCCACCTCGTAGCCGTCGATGCCGCCGATGATTTCCTTACCCATCTCGCCGGAGTAACCGATCCGGAACAGAAGCGCCGGGTGATCGGCGAACGCTTCATCCGCGCGTTCGAACGGGAAGCCCGCACTCTCGCCGCCGAGGGTGGCCCCTTCGATTTCCTCGCCCAAGGCACCCTCTACCCGGATGTCATCGAAAGTGCGACGCCGGAAAGCAAGTCCGCCGCCAAGATCAAGACCCACCACAACGTCGGTGGCCTGCCCGCCGATCTGGCCTTCCGCCTGGTGGAACCGCTCCGCTACCTCTTCAAGGACGAGGCACGCGCCGTCGGCAGCGCCCTTGGCCTCCCGGATGACATCGTTTGGCGCGACCCCTTCCCGGGTCCGGGCCTGGCCGTGCGCATCCTCGGCGAAGTCACTGCGGAAAAGACCGCCGTCCTCCGCGAGGCCGACGCCATCTTCGTTGGCGAGATCAAGCAGGCAGGTCTCTACCGCGGCCTCGGCCAGGTATTCGCCGTCCTCACCGATGCACGAAGCACCGGGGTCCAGGGCGACTACCGAACGTATGGCCATGTCGTGGCCCTGCGCGCCATAACAACGGACGACTACATGACCGCCGACTGGGCGCGCCTCCCGTACGACGTGCTTGCTCGCGCCGCCAATCGAATCGTCAACGAAGTTCCGCAGGTCAACCGGGTGGTCTACGACATCACCTCAAAGCCACCTGCCACCGTCGAGTGGGAATAACCGCCCGGTTCGGCCCGATCAGACGTGCGTGGAACCGGGTACGAGGGGTAACCCTTGCTTACCCGGCATTCGCGGCGACGCGCATTGCGCCGGCGTTGTCGGTCATCGTCCGCAGGTGGGCAATCCGACCGTCCCGCAACCGGAACACCAGCAGTGCCGGCATCGCGATCGGCTTCCCCGTCGCCGCCTGACCCATCATCGGCAACTCGTGCGTGCCCGCCAGGGTATAGCCAACCACCGCAAAATCTTCGCCGGCATCAATCTCCACATCACGCACCGCCGGGTAGCCAAGCGTCTGCCAGGCCTGATTGTTTGCCGCAATGAAGATATCGATCCCCTGGAGGCGCATCACCCCGGCTTGCCAGGTGACATCATCGTGGAAGTAGGGCGCCATGTTCTCTCGGGTGAACTCCCGCAATGACGAGATCGTCGCGACAAACGCTTCGGCGAACCGCCTGCACGCCACCGTGCCATCACTCATCGCCTCATCCTTCCTTCAAGATCCCGCACCCGGGCCCCAGACCAAGGCGCGGACGTCGTTGCTCAGGACATTCTCCTGCCAGAATGGAGGCCAAATCACCCCGAGGAAACGTCGCACCGGATGTGCTTGGTAGACCGTCCAACGGGTCGGATCGGCTTGTTCGGCAACTGCCAGTCCACCTCCGCGCGTGCCGGCCCAGATGCGCCCGTCCGGTGTGCGCGCCATCGCCTGGATCCACGGATGAGGCAATCCCCCCGCACCCGACGCCGTGACCGACTGCCAGCGCAACGGATCACGCGCATCGCGGCGCTCATCAAGGATCGTCACTCCACCCTCGGTCCCGAACCAGATGCGCCCTTCGCCATCCTCGATGATCGCGTGTACCTTCGGGTGCACCAGTTCACTGTTCACGCCAGTGAATGTCTGCCAGTTGGCGTGGTCATACGCTCCGAGTGCGGGGGCTTTCGGCTGTGGTGTGAAGACCGCCGCCCCGTTCTCGGTGCCAATCCAGATCCGCCCGCGTCGGTCGCCAGTGATGGTGAAGACAAGCGTGTCCGGCAGGACGCCATCGGTGTTGTATCGCGTCAATCCAACAAGCCACGAGCCGTCACCACCACCCTGTACCGCCGTCTCGGCCCACTCCACCTCAGCGCGCGCCCCATCGGCACTCACCGCCGTCTTGGGCAAGAAGACGTTCACCCCACCGGCCCCCCCGAACCACGTCCGGCCGGCACCATCCACATAGACCGTGTCGAGGATCTGGTGCAGCAAGGGAGCGTTTCGCCCCATGTACTGGTAGGTTCCCCGGCGCGGATCAAAAGCCGCGCCGCCGTTCGCGGTTGCCACCCACGCAACACCTCGCCGGTCAACTGCCACCCCAAAGACGTACAAGTCCGGCAGGCTTCCATCCTCGATGGTGTGTACCGTCCACCGGTCGCCATCGAGCGTGGGTGCCTGCACGAGACCGCGGGCCGTCGCAATCCAGACCTCACCCTCGGGGCCGATCGCAATCGAACCGACCTCGTTGGATGGCAACGGCGAAGTTGGCCAAGCCAGGGACTCGAGGCGGGTCTCCCCCTCACGGTCGACGATAACGCGATTCACGCCAGACGCCGTGCCGACCCAAAGCGAACCAGGGGTCGCGGTCAGTACCGGAACCTGTCGCGCCCCAGCCAGACCCGAACCCGCGAGTACCGCGAACACTGCCCCTGATACGCCGCCCACACGGACGGCCCAGAACAGAAATCCGGCACGGAAACCTCGCCACGCCACGGTGAGTGCCCGGTGTTCGGCCACCGACAGGCGTGATTGGCGCCAACGCCAGAGCGAAACCCCTGCGGAAGCCACCATGACCACGAGGGCGACAATGACCATCTCCGCCGGGAACTGGGCGCGCCCAAGCCTCGACGCGTTGATCTCGACTGCCACCAGCCCGGCAGCGCCATCGGGCAGGACCGCCTGGAAGTAGATAGGCGGGGTCAACAGCCCGAACAGGGCCAGGAATCCCACCCACCACCGTGCCGCCCGGCCAAGTGCCGACCGCCCCGCACGGTTCCAGAGGTACCAGGCAACCGCCGCCCCGAGGAGTGCCACCAATGGCGCAAGCTGTTGCCACGTCCCGGGCGATGTCAGCCGCACCACGAACGAGGCACCGATCGCCTGGATCCGTGCAAGCACTCGGAAAAGCAAATCAAACAATACAGACATGGGATTCGTGGATCCCCGGATCGACCGGCACGCCGACGCCAAGGGCTACCATTGACAACGGGTCGAAGGACCGCCCGGCAGGGAATACCAGTCCGGCACGGGAACGACCCAGCAGCCAACCCGGACACCGTCCATCGAGATCACACCAATGGCAAGCAATCCTGCGCGCGCGGCCTGGACATGCCTGGCCATCGCCATCGCCTTCTGGATCGTGGCGTTCCTCTTCCCGGAAATCCGCGAGTTCGCCGTCGTCAGCGGGCTTGCCTTCTTCTTCCTGATCGGTGGCGTCATCAGTTGGGAAGGAAGAGGGGGTCACTGACCCCGTAACCGCGACAGGGGCATCCATCCGGATGCCCCCGCCAGTCACCACCCTGCCGGGTCGGGGATTGCCTGATACGCGCGGTCAGTGACCGAGCGCCTCCTTGATCTGATCGAACAGTGGCCGGTTCTGGCAGACGTGCCGGTCCGGCAATCCACCTGTCGCGACACTCGATGCGATCTCGTGGGTGCGCCGACGCACCGCCAAACCCGCCTCCACCGACTCACTCGACATGTGAGGCGTCAGGATCACGTTCGGCAAGGCGTGCAGCGGACTGTCCTTGGCAAGCGGCTCGACCTCGGTGACGTCAAGGCCCGCTCCGGCAAGATGCCCGGACTTGATCGCCTCGATGAGCGCAGCCTCATCGACGATTGGCCCGCGCGCCGTATTGATCAGGTACGCACCCTGCTTCATCTGTGCCAGTCGTTCGGCATTGATCAGGTGGCGCGTACTCGCTGCCAGGAACGTGTGCACGCTCACGAAGTCGGAGTGCGAAAGCACATCGTCGAACGATGCCATCGACACGCCATATCCGTCAGCAACTTCCTGGGTCACGTAGGGATCGTACGCAAGCACCTTGAAACCGAACGGACGCAGGCGCTCGGCCGTGAGTCGCGCAATCACCCCGAACCCGATCAACCCGACGGTCTGCACCGAAAGACGGCGCACCGGAACCACGCGCTTCGGGCGACTGCGCTGGTCAGCCCACGCACCAGACCGAACGAAATGGTCCGAGATCAGCAACTGCTGGTTCATTCCAAGGATCAGCGCCAGCGCGTGGTTCGCAACCTCTTCGCTGAACGCATCCGGGATGTTCGCGAACAGGATCCCGTTCGCAGTTGCCGCATCGACGTCAATGTCGTCGTAACCCACGAACGGCCGTAGGATCAGGCGGGCATGATGGAACTGCTCGATGTCGTGAGCGGTCAGGCCGACACCCGCAACCACCACATCGGCCGTCTTGAACGACCCATTGACGTTGCCATGGGCATCATGGAGTGGTTCCATGTGCAGTTCAAGGCCCTTGGCCAGAAGTGCCCCATGGACGGAATCGTTTGGATCGATGCTTCCACTGCCGCCACGGGACGTGAATGCCACCTGGCCAACCTTGTTCCAGTGATCCTTGTGCCACCGCGATGGCAACGTGAATGTCGACACGATATCGCTCCCCCTGCTTCCGGCAGGCATCCGGTCGTTCCGGTCTCCGCACTCCCCGGAAGGCGTGGGTATAGTGCCACACTGATGAGTACGACTTTCGCGCCCCACCGTGCCGAGGAAGTTGACGAGTACCCGCACGATTACGCTTCCCTCCTCGCCCTCGACCACGCGCACCTCCTCCACCCACAACACCATCCTGCCGACCATGCCGAGGCAGTCATCTTCGACCGCGGTGAAGGCGCCATCCTCTGGGATGTCAATGGCAAGCGCTACATCGACGGGTTGGCGTGCCTGTGGAATGTCTTCGTCGGGCACGGAAGGCAGGAACTCGCCAACGCCGGCGCCGCCCAGATGCGGAAGCTGGCCTTCGTCAACTCGTATGTCGGGTCATCCAACGAACCGGCGATCACCCTCGCCGCCCGTCTGGCGCGCCTTGCACCGGGTGACCACCTCAACACGGTCTTCTTCACCACCGGAGGTGCCGAATCCAGCGACACCGCCTTCAAGACGGTCCGGCGCTACTGGGCCCTCAAGGGACAGCCGGAGAAGTCGACAATCATCTCCCGCACCAACGGGTACCACGGCACCACCATCGGTGCGACCGCCGCCACCGGCCTCGCCGCCTTCCACCCGAATTGGGGTCCACCCGCCCCGGGCTTCGTCATGGTTCCCCCGATGGACATCGGAGCCATCGAGGCCGTCATCGCCGAACACGGTGCCGGAACGATCGCCGCAATCATCGCCGAACCCGTCCAGGGTTCCGGTGGGGTCTATCCGCCTCCGGCCGACTACTTCCCCCGCCTCCGCGCCCTCTGTGACCACCACGACATCATCCTGATCGCCGACGAGGTCATCACCGGCTTCGGGCGCACCGGAACGTTCTGGGGGCTCGACCAGTGGAACGTCGTGCCAGACGTGATCTCTTTCGCCAAAGGCGTTACCTCCGGGTACCAGCCACTCGGCGGGATCATCATCAGCGACGCAATCCGTGAAGTCATCTATGACCAGCCATCGGCAAGCCGGTGGTGGCATGCCTTCACCTATTCAGCACATGCGACCTGTTGCGCTGTCGCACACGCCAACCTCGACATCATCGAGAACGAGGGTCTGGTCGCGCGTGCCGCCATCATGGGAGCCCGCTTGCAGACCGGACTGCGTGCCTACGCGTCCCACCCCGCCGTCCGTGAGGTGCGTGGCCTTGGCCTCATGGGTGCCGTCGAGTTCAACCCCGGAGCCGTGCCCGGCGGTGTCCCCGCCCTCGCCAAGGCAATGCGAGAACGAGGCCTCTTCACCCGCACCCGGAACGACATCGTCATGTTCGCCCCACCCCTCGTCATCACCGAGACCGAACTCGACGAACTTCTCGCAATCTTTGGTGAAGCCGTCAAAGCCACCATCGGCCACTGACCCCCGACTTGACGTCACGGTTCCGGTCGCGGATAGCGCGCCGGGACCGCGATCAGGGTTCCGCATCGTCCAAGGTGTGCGGTACCGTTGCCGTCATGGACATCGACCCCAAAGCCATCGCCTCGCGTGACGTCTACCGCCTCCTCATTGGCGGCGTCCTGCCCCGGCCAATCGCCTGGGTCAGCACCATCGCACCCGACGGCACGCCCAACCTTGCCCCATTCAGCTTCTTCACCGTTGTCTGCGAAAACCCGCCAACCTTGTGTGTCGTTCCCGCCCGTCGCGGATCCGATGGTGGGCGCAAGGACACGCTCGTCAATATCGAGGCAACCGGAGAATTCGTGGTCAACATCGTCGGCGAAACCCTTGCGGATGCCATGAACCTCTCGGCAGCCGCCGTTGGCCCGGAAGTTGACGAGTTCGCCCTCGCAGGACTTGAAACCACGCCTTCCGTGGTGGTCCGCCCACCGAGGGTGACCCTGTCGCCCGTCGCCTATGAATGCCAACTGGACCGCATCGTCCATGTTGGCGGCGAGGTGCCAGGTGCCGGAAGCCTTGTCCTCGGCACCGTCGTCCGCATCCACGTCGCCGACGAGGCATGGGACAACGGGCGCATCCTCACGGACGTGGCACGCCAGATTGGCCGTGGTAGCGGGGACGACTACATCCGAACAACTGACCGCTTCCGCCTGGCGAGGCCCGTGGTCGCGCCGGACGGGACCATCACGATCCCGCCCCTCGCATAGGAACCCCTTGTGTGCTCAGGCCGAGTACTTCCGGATGAAGTCCTCGTCCAGTTCGATCCCGAGGCCCGGACCCTGGGGCAACGGCACATTGCCCTCCTTGTCGACCATGATCGGCACCGTAGGTGTATGGGCCGCCGGCCACGGAAACTCGCCTGGCTTGTCGCGCATGATCTCGACCCACGGCGAGTTCGGCACACCCGCCGAGAAGTGCAGGTGGGCGTAGGTGCAGATGCCTCCACCGCCGTGGTGGGGCACGCACAACTTGGCACGGACCTCCGCCAGCGCGGCAATCTTCCTCAACTGGCCAATCCCCTCCGATACCAGGGCGTCCGGTTGCAGGATGTCGTAGCAATTGCGATCGAGGAGCGTCCGGAACTCATGGAAGTAACTGTTGTTCTCGCCACCCGCGATTGCCATGTCCACACTGGAGTTCAGCTCCGACAGGCCGTCGTAGTCGTAGCGCGACAGCGGTTCCTCAAGCCACACGAACCCCATCTCTTCCAGCGCCCGCGCCGTGTACTTCGCACGCTTCAGGTCCCAGATCACGCCCGACTGCGATGATGGCGTGACCGGCGTCTGCGCCTGGTTGCCGTCGGCCATGAGGTCCATGCGTCCGTTCGCGGCGTCGGCGACCGCCTTCGCCAAGGCAATGTCTTCCGCAAGCGTGTCGTTATGCAGACGCAACTTGATCGCGCGGAACCCCTCCTCGATGAACCCCAGGGTGTCTTCGGCGCGTTCCTCGGGCGACCCAACCTCGATTGTCGAGGCATATCCCCGGATACGGTCCGTATAACCACCCCACAACTTGTAGAGGGGTTGCCCGCAGGCCTTGCCAATGAGGTCCCAGATTGCAGTCTCAAGACCCCACGCCCGGTGGAACTTGCGGATCACCCGTGAATGCTGTTCCGTGGCAAAGATGTCCGACCCGATCAGGCGCGCACCGGCAGCCGCCACGGCGTCAGGGGCGTAACTGTGGCCGAATCCCACCAGGCCACTATCGGAAAACACCTTCACGACCGTGAACGACGTGGAGGTTGTCACCTCTCCCGGATCCCACGCGAACTGCAGTGGTCGCGGCGTCGGCACGTTGCGCAAGTGGTGCGTCTCGACCCGGGCAATCTTCATGGCAACCTCTCCTGATCCCGATCCAGCATCTCATCACACCCGCACACCATCGGTGCGGGCCATCGGGCGGGCACTATACTCGACCAACCCACATGCGTTGGCCAACCTCCGCACCCTCAATCCCCGGTCACGCCGACCTTCTGGCCACGTCAGCACGGTTCGCGCAGACTGCCGACCTCCATGATCGTGACGGTACCTTCCCGTTCGCGAACTACCGGGCGCTTCACGACCTTGGCTACCTGGCCCGGTCAATCCCGCGGGAGTTCGGCGGTGGCGGCGACGGCATTGCGAACCTCTGCGCCTTGCAGGCGGTCCTCGGGTGGAGTGATCCAAGTACCGCCCTCGCAGTCGCAATGCATCTCCTTTTCATGGGGCGCGTTGGCCGGGCAATTGTGGATGGTGATTCCTCCGAGGCCGGTGGTTGGGATGCCTCACGCTACCGCCACGTTGCCGATGCCGTGATCCGCGAGGGCGTCCTGATCAATTCGGCCGCGACCGAACCGGAGATTGGCAGTCCATCGCGCGGGGGCCGGCCGGCAACCAGCGCACACCGCCTTGCCGGTGGGGGCTACGAGATCACCGGTCGCAAGACCTGGACAACCGGTTCCCCGTTGCTTCGCTTCATCGTTGTCTCGGCAACACTTCTTGCCGATCCCACCGACACCGCGTCTGGTACCGATTCTGACGCGATGGCCCAGTTCCTGATCGACCGTGGTCCGATCTCCCCCGATGGAACCTTTACCGGGCCACCCGGTACCTCGATCGTGGAGACGTGGGACGCCATGGGAATGCGCGCCTCCGGTTCGCACGACTTCGTCATGGACCGGGTGATCCTGGATGGCGACAGCCTGATCAGTGCCAAACCGTTCGGGCAGCGTGCCCCCGCCGCTCCGGCACCGACGATCACTCCGCCGCCCACGGCCACTTCCGGCGCCGGGTGGGCACTCCTCGTGCCATCGGTCTACCTCGGGGTCGCAAGGGCCGCCCGCGACGAGGCAATCCGCTTTGCCCGGGACCGTCGTCCCGAACCACTCGGTGGCGCATCCATCGGGTCACTGCCGGTCGTGCAGCGCACCATCGGCGAAATGGAAATGCTTCTCGCCCAGGCCGAAGCGACTCTCTTCGGTGCAGCGACCGCGTGGGATCACGCCTCCCACGCCGAGCGCGCCAACTTCGGTCCAACCCTTGCGGTGGCCAAGTACACCGTCAGCAACCATGCCGTTGCAATCGCCGATCTCGCAATGCGCGTCGTTGGCGGTGCCGGTCTGGCCCGGAGCCATCCGATCCAACGGCATTACCGGAACGTCCGCGCCGGCCTTCATCACCCACCAATGGATGATGTTGCCCTCTCAACCCTCGCCCGCGCCGCCCTCACCGAAGGCGACTGATCACACCCCGCCGGTCCGCACCTGCCGTGCCCGAAGCACGCCCAGGCCAATCCCTGCCAGCAGACCGGCAAGGTGTCCCTCCCAAGAGATGTACGACCGCGTCGGGAAGATGCCGAAGATGATCGAGGAGTACCAGATCATCGTCAACACCGCGAGGATCAGTGCCACCGGGCGACGTTCCACGAAACCACGGGCCACCAGGTAGCCGAGAAATCCGAATGCAAGCGCGCTTGCACCCTGGTGGACACTATTTCCCCGACCGATCAGCCAGGTGCCAAGTCCGCCCAGGACCGTCACCGTCGCGATGACCGTGACGAACTCGGCAACCCCCCACACCATGATCAGGGCACCCATCCAAAGCAAGGGACCTGTGTTGGACAGCAGGTGCCCCGGGCCACCATGAAGGAATGGCGCGAGCAGGATGCCCCAAATCCCCTCGAACTCGCGCGGCCGGACCCCGATCTGATCAAGCTGACCGCCAAGGATGAGCCAGTCGAACAGTTCGATGACCCAGAGGATGCCAACGAACCCGAACAGCACCTTGGCACGCGCCATCAGCCCATCGCGCCACATGCCTCCGGGCGCCAGTTCGGTCCGCAACCGGGTCCGCATCGCCGACTACCCTCCACTGGAACCGACACGAACCGCGCCGGAAAGGGCCTTCATTTCACCCCACAGACGCCCGTTATCTCGTGGGTATACTCGCCGCATGCTTGACTCAGCCGACCAGATAGGGCAGGAACGGACCACAAATGACGGTCCGATCATCCCCCGCGCCACCGACTTTGCCCAGTGGTACCAGGACATCATCGCCGCCGCCGAACTCGTCGACCAGGCACCAGTGCGTGGCTGCTACATCCTACGGCCGAACGGCTACTTCATATGGGAATCAATCCAGCGCGACCTTGACGCCCGTTTCAAGCAGCATGGCGTGCAGAACGCCTACTTTCCCCTCCTGATCCCGATGAGCTTCATCATGAAGGAGGCCGAACACGTCGAAGGGTTCGCGCCCGAACTCGCCGTGGTCACCCATGGTGGTGGTGAGGCACTCGAGGAACCACTCGTCGTCCGTCCCACCTCGGAGACGGTCATCTGGTCGACGTTCCGCAAGTGGATCCGTAGCCACCGTGACCTGCCGCTTCTCCTGAACCAGTGGTGCAACGTCATGCGGTGGGAAAAGCGCCCACGCGCCTTCCTTCGCACCGCCGAGTTCCTCTGGCAGGAAGGCCACACCGCCCATGCCACTGCCGAGGAAGCCCGGCAGTACGCCCTCGAGAACCACGTCATCTACTACGACTTCCTCGAGGAATGCCTTGGCATCGGCCCGATCGCCGGCGAGAAGCCCCCGCACGAACGCTTTCCCGGTGCCGTGGCAACCTTCACCCTCGAACCGATGATGCAGGATGGACGCGCCCTCCAGACCGGAACCTCACACGACCTCGGTGATACCTTCGGGCGCGCCTTCGACGTCACCTACCAGGGCGAGGACGGACAGTCACACCCCGTCTTCGCGACCTCCTGGGGAATGAGTACCCGCACCATCGGCGGGGTCCTGATGGTCCACGGCGATGACCGCGGTGCCGTCTTCCCGCCAACCGTCGCACCGGTCCAGGTCGCAATCGTGCCGGTACCCGGCCGCGATGACGCCGGCACCCGCGCCGTAGAAACCACCGCTGCCGACCTCAAGCAGACCCTCACCAAGGCGGGCCTCCGGGTCACCGTCGACTCCCGCCCGGGACTCCGCCCCGGGGCCAAGTTCTTCCACTGGGAACGCCACGGCACACCGTTGCGCCTGGAGATTGGCCCGCGCGATGTCGAAGCCGGCCAAGTGATGGCTGCGCGTCGTGACACCGGGGAGAAAATGCCCGTGCCCCTTTCCGGGATTGCGACCGCGGTCCAGTCGACCCTCGATGCCATCCAGATGAACCTGCGCTTGCAGGCGCACGCCCGGCGCGAAGCCCGCACCTACACCGTGGACACTCGTGCCGAGATCGAGGAGACGGTCTTGAAGGGCTACGCATTCACCCGCTGGTGCGAGTCACGGGAGTGCGCTGCCGACATGCAGGCGCAGTCGCGCGGGACCATCCGCTGCTTCCCGTTCGAGAAGCATGGCAACGAGTTCCGCCCAATCCCGAATGACCCAGGACCATGCGGATGGTGTGGCAACCATGCAACCCGACGTGTCCTTGTGGGGCGTTCCTACTGACCGACCCGCCCAACGTTGCTGATCCGGCCCGAAACCACGGACGCCGGCTTGATGACCACAAACTGGTCGCCAAGCCGGCGTCTTCATGTCACCGATGCCGGATGACGGGGCATCCGGCATCGGAATCAGGCGGTCAGACCGCGACTGCCGGTGCCTCAATCGCCAGGCTGACACCCTTCTTCGCTGCGAGCGAATCAAGCGTCTCGGCAATCCGTGCCCGGGTCAGCACGTGGCGGCGCCGCCCGCGCTCCACTTCCGCAACGAGGCCTCGTGAAAGGCCAGACGCGGCGGCCAGGTCGCGCTGCGAGACCGCAACGATCTCCCGGCGACGTCGCAACTCATCTCCATCCGGCGCGCTGTCGTCCGGAGGCAGGGGCGCGCGTGGTTCCGACCGACGACGAACCGCGGCGATCAGACGTGCCGTGGGAGCCTCAACCGCCGGTGCCGCCTCTTCGGTCTGGCTCTCGGCGCTGACCGTCTCGGTTGCGACCGTCGCCACGGCCTTCTGGGTACTCGTGGTCGGTGCGCCTGGCGGACGGACCGCTCTCGGTGCCGTATCGGGTGCTGATCCCGCTGCCAATGACGCCGGCGCCGGCGCAGCGGCGACCGGTCGGACCGGGACCGGGTTCGTCATCGCCACGCCAACTCCGCGGGCAATCAGCCAGCCGGCGGCGTCCCGGAGGTCGTCGTTGAATGAGTTCTCCGCAATCTCACGCAACCGAACGTATGCATCCCCCTCGACGGTCAGCGCAACCGACCGCGTGAAACCGCGCCATCCCGATCCCGAAACCGGCAGCGCCATGCCTCCATCGAGTTGCTGAAGGCCCACTTCCAAGGCGGCCAAGGCCCGGTCGATCACCGTTCCATCGCCAACGCGTAGCCGTTCGAATGCCGGCGCCGGAACGCGACAACTCAGTACGCGTCGCACCCCACCGATCGGAGCCGTCGTCAATGGTGTTGGAACCGCAGGCGTCGTGATCGGTGCCCCACCCGTGGACCAGAAGGTCTCCGGCAGGCGCAGCCAGAGGTTGGCCACGATCGGATCCACCCCGATCTCCCGGGCAGCTTCCTCGATCGTGAGACCCTGAATGCGAACCAATGAACGCAGGCGGGCCATCCGGTCAGTCGTGGTCGAGGCAAACCCCGATGTCGGGCCCCCCTCGGGCACCGGCAAGGCTGCCGCAACCGGTTCCTCCCCCAACTCCCCGGTCACGTCCCACACATCTTCGACAGGCGCTTCATGATCGGACGCAATTGCGTCATCCGCGTCGTCGGGCGACGTGATTGGCGACACCATCTTGTTCTCTCCTCGGGGCACCACTTGGGTGCAGTGCTGATCAGATCGGTAATTTGCCGGCTCGACTACAACAGTCGCGGTTGGATCGTCTCGGGCGATGGAGATGCAGCACGGAGTTCACGGGCACAGAACTGCGCCTCGGCACAATCAAGCTCCGCCTTGCGCAGTGCCTGAAGCACGCACTCAAGCCATCGGGCCACATCACCATCCGCATCCGTCGACAGTTCCTGGGCAAACCCAAGCGTCTGTTCGATCGACTGCCCGATGTGATTGACCTTCTGCAGCAGACTTGTTGCCCCGGCTCCCGCCAGCATCACAGAACTCCTCGCCAGTACCAGGCAACGACGCGAATGAACCCGTCTGCGCTTTGCCTTGCGACATCTGAACGCATCGGTCGCGGTCGCGTTTCGGGACGTGGAAAGCCCGTGGATAACTCCCGGATTTCCCCATCGCGGGCAACGCATCCGGATCACCGAAGTTGCACGACGCGACGGAACCGGAACTGGATCCGTTCCACAAAATCATCGCGCATCGCCCTCGGATTCAGGGCGTGTCGGGATGCGGAAGAGAAGTGATCGTCATGTGCGCCGGGACGGACGAATACGGGAATCCGTACCAGATTGTGATCGTCTCAGGGTCAGGCGCCGCCGAGGTATCGCTTGAAGTCGAGAGCGAGTTCCACCGGGTCGGGCAGGAAATACGGGGCCGGTTGGTTCTGCGGACTGATCATCACCCGCAACAACCACGGACCCGGACGGACCTTTGCCTCACTCATTGCTACCGACAGGCCAGCTGCCGTGCGGATGTCCGTTGTGGAAAAATTGCAGCCCCGGGCAATCGCGGTCAGGTCGAGTGAGGACGCCGCCGTCCGCTGTCCTCCGGTCGCCGCATACTGCCCGTTATCCAGCACGATCAGGATCAGGTTCTCCGGCCGCATCGACCCGATTGTCGCTAGGGTCGAGAACCCCATCAGCAGGCCACCATCACCCTCGATTCCCACAACCCGTTCATGCGTCCTGGCATTCGGGGAGAGGGCAACGCCAAGGGCAATCGCCGGCACCAGGCCCATCGCGTCCAGGACGTAGAGGTGGTTCGGTTGGCGACCCGTCACCAGCAGCATCTCGCGCACCATCGTGCCAAGGGCAACAACCAGCGGTTCGGTCGGAAAGGCCCGCGCAATCGCGGCAAGCGCTTCCAGTCGGGTCAGGTCGTGGGACAGTGGTGTGGTCATGATCTCTCGGTACCGGTAGGTGGGGCGTCAGGCCGGTCAAGCGCAACGGTCAGTACAGCAGGTTCACCAGCAGGATGACCGGACGGTGCGTCATCTCGGCGTGTTCCCACGCACCGACGATGCTTGTCGCCCACCGGTCAATCGGCACCCGTTCGTCCAGCACAAAGGTGCGCAGGTCGGCCGCGTCAAGGATGTCATCGACGCGTTCGCAAAGCGTGTGGATCATGCTGTTGTATTCGTTCAGGCCACCCCGCTGCGAGACAATCAGCAGCATCGGCACGTGATACGGCTGCGCGAACGTCGTCAGCGCGGTCAGGGCATTGCCAATGCCATTGTCCTGGACAACCAGCAGCGGCCTCGCACCCCCGAGGACCAGGCCTCCGGCGATGCCGATGCCCTCCTCTTCGCGCGTCAGCGGCGCACTCACCCACGCACCCTCGCGCGCACGCGTCTCAATCATGTCGATGACTGACTTCAGCGTGCTACTCGGAATCCATAGCACGTGCGTCGGGGCCAGATGCTCAATGGCCTGGTTGACGGCGTCGCAACGTGCCGCGACAACCGCGCGCGAATCAACACCAAGTGCGCTTGTCAGTGGGGGCATTTGCGGAAGTATACGGACGGCATCGCAACCGGCGTTGCCACCCTACCTCTCAACCAGCGTCACCCGCCCACGACGTGGTTTCACGTGAAACCAATCGGCATGGCGTGGTGCCCAAATGACCGGAGGCATCACTCGGCATGTCACCGAAATGCCACGGTGGGTCGCGCGTGGTTTCACGTGAAACCATCCCAACCAACATGCCAGCGCATCCGGGGCCGAACGCTCTCCCGCGGACGTCACGCCTCGACGAGTGAAGGAACCGCCGCCGGAATGGCCTCGAGGAACGAAATCACCGCGGCGATATCGGATTCACGCGTTGACGCACCGGCTGCCAACCCGACGACCGAACGCCCCGCAAACATCTCAACCGTCAATTCGTCGACCGTCTCAATGTGGAGAGTCGGGCAATGTGGCTCCGAAACCCGCACCAGCTGAATCGTGTTGGAACTGTCCCGCCCGCCAACAACGACCATCATCTCCACCGAGGATGCCAGCGCCACAGCCTCATCCTGCGCATGCAGCGTCCACCCGCAGATCCGCCCACGGTCCTCATAGTGATCGGCCTTGGTGCGCAAGACCTCCACAAGGTCCACGTAATCAGCCTGCAGGACCGTCGTCTGCGCGATCGATGCCAGCTTCTCGTAATGAGGAAGCGCCTGCGCCTCCTCAAGCGTCTCGATGATGAACCCGTGGTCGGTGTACGCCACCGTCGCACGTGCCTCGGGATGGTTCCGGTGACCGAAGATCACCACCTGGTACCCATCATTCTCGAGTTGCACCGCAATCTTCTGCACCGCTGTGACAATCGGGCAGGTGGCGTCAATCACCTTGAACCCGCGCGCCTCCGCATCGGCAAATGCCACCGGTCCCTCACCATGGGCGCGCATGATGATCGTGCGTCCCTCGAGGTTCCCCTCGGCAATGTCGGTCTCGGAGAGTTCCCGCACACCCAGCGAAGCAAGTTCGCGCATCGCCGGAGTGTTGTGGATCAGCTTCCCGGAGAGATAGATCGTCTCCTCACCCGTCTGCGAAGCCTTGATCGCGCGGTTCCAGGCCCGCTTCACGCCACCACAGAACCCCGAGTAGGTTGGTGCACGCCGAACCTGCATCATTCACACTCCTGGGACTGGTTGGCACATTCTAGCAACGTCCCAGATCAAATCAGGGTCAGGAACGCGTTCCGAAACCGGAACACACCGGTCACCCGATGCCCAGCCACGGTCCGAAGAGCGAGGTCACCAGCATCAGGATGGCCAGTGATCCGATCACCACGGTCACGACCCAGGCCAGCGCGCCATGGACCGCACCGTTCGCATGCCGCCCCATCAGTTGGCGGTTTCCCGCCATCCGGGTGATGAACACCAGCAGCACGGGCAGGATGATCCCGTTTACCGCCTGCACCACGATCAGCAACCGGATGACCGGTATGCCCGGCACAAGCGCGATCATCGCACCTGCAGCGATCAGGACCGTCAACAACCCGTAGAAGATCGGCGCCTCGGAAAAGGTGAGCTCAACCCCGCGTTCAAAGCCGAATGCCTCGCACACCGATGCGGCCGTTGCCAGCGGCAGCACACCAGCCGCCAGCATCGACGCACCGAAGATCCCGACACCGAACAGGTACGACGCATACGGCCCCGCAATCGGGGCCAGCGCCCTCGCGGCATCCTCGGCCGTGGCAATCTCCACACCCATCCCGCCCGGTGACGACGCGAAGATCGTTGCCGCCGTTGCCACGATGATGCAGATCGCCACAAGGATCGAGAATACGCATCCGGCCAGGACATCGGCACGCGCGTAACGCAGGTCCTCGGCGGTCACGCCCTTCTCTACCACCGCATCCTGCTGATACATCTGCATGTACGGGGAGATCGTGGTGCCAACCGTCGCGACAAAGAGCAGGATGTACCCAGCGTCCATTCGGACCGTCGGCACCACCGCGTGTTGCAGCACCTCACCCCAGTCGGGATTCCCAAGTACCGCTGAAATCGGATATGCCAGGCTCACCAGCGCGAAGGCAAGGAAAAGCCGCTCCACCCTCCGGTAATCGCCGTAGACAATCAGCCACCACACCAGCGCCGCCATCGCCGGGACCGCAAGGAAGCGGGGCACCCCGAACAGGTCGGCAGCCGCAGCGATCCCCACGAACTCAGTGACCGTGACCCCGCCGTTGGCGATCAGGAACCCCGTCATGGCTACCACCGACCAGCGTGGTCCGAACTGTTCCCGGATGAGGTCTGACAGTCCCTTGCCCGTCACGGCCCCCAGACGCGCGCACTGTTCCTGCACCGCCACCAGGGCGAAGGCAGTCACGACCATCATCCAGATCAGGTCATAGCCGTACCTCGCCCCAACGGACGCATACGTGGCGATGCCACCGACGTCATTGCCAGCAGTCGCCGCAATGAGACCCGGTCCGAGGGCAGTCAGGTAGAGACGCCACGACCGACTGCGGCCACGCGCACCCTGACCCAGACGTGCAAGTCTCGCCCACATCAGGGTCTGCTCACGATCTCACCACGGCAGGTCACTTGTGGCGGGCACGTCAATGGCAAATCGTTCTCTCCGGTGCATCGGTTACACACATTCCCGAACAATCCGGAACCACCATCTCGTCATTCCGGAACGGGAAACGTGGTTAGTGGAAGATGCGCGGGATCCGTGGCCGCCACTCATTGGGCAGCAGCACGTCAATGGCATCGTCGACGGTCACGATACCCAGCAGCCGCCCATCGTCATCGACCACTGGCATGGCAACCAAGTCATAGTGCGTGAACTCGTCGGCAACATCGTCCGCGCTCATGTCAACGGTCAGCGTGATCACTTCACGCACCATCAGCGAGTCCAGCCTCGTATCCGGTTCCGCCAGCACCAGGTCACGCAGGGTCACCGTCCCGACCAGGCGACCGTCCGGCTCACTCTCGAGCACGTACAGGTACGGCATCTCATCGGGAAGCCAGTCGGCCTCGCGCAGGCGCTTGATTGTCTCGGCAACCGTCAGCGTTGACCCAACCGAAAGATACTCGGTGGACATCAACCCACCGGCGGTATTCGGCGCGTGGGCAAGCAGGCGGGAGAGATCAGCCGCCTCATCGGGTTCCATCGCATCAAGGAGGTCCCGCGCCTCCTCGCGTGGCAGGTCTGCAAGGATGTCTGCAGCGACGTCCTTCTCCATCTCGTCCAGGATGTCGCCAGCCTTCTCGTCATCAAGCGACGTCAGCACCGCAGCCTGGACCTCGCTTGGCAACCACTCCACCACGTCGGCCGCCCGTTCGTCGTCCAGGGCTGCCAGGACCTCCTGCGTCTGGCGATAGCCGAGTTCGGCAATCAGTTCCGCCAGGTCCGCCGGGTGCATGCGCGCAAGGTTCGTGTGATCCACGCGCAACTTGACACCCGGGACGTCCGACGCGAAGAACTCGACCTGGTCCCACGAAATCACCACATTCGCCGGGAACCGGTTCCGTACCGACGGCACCATCCAGCGTGGAACAACCCGCGCCAGGAAACTGCCCACGCTGATGTCCGCCGCCGCCACCCGCCACCCACCTGGCACCCGCGGGTCAGGTGCGAGCTGTACGTCGTTGACCCGGACGACGCGCCGTCCGTCCACATCAACCACCTGCTTGTCCAGGACGTCCCCGCCAACCAGCAGTTCGCCATCGCGCCGCGTGAATGGACGCAGGTCAAGCCGGGAGCTTGCCAAGGTGACGCCGGTCGGACCGAACTCGCGCACCGACATCCACGGTACAAAGACCGAATGGGTGCGCAATCCTCCCATGCGGATGACCAGTCCGGTCAGCGGTGGGAAGAGTTCATCGCCAGCTTCAAGGACACGGGCAACCACATCGTGCAGGCGCCCGATGTATTCACCGGCACGCCCGTGGACGGGTGCACCCACGGTCTGGGCGACATTCAGGACGTGGACGGGCGTAACTAGAGACACCGCCGTCGTTTCCTGACCCGTTCGTCACGTTCATCATTTCCGTACGCCGGATGCAAGCGTGACTGCACGTCATGGATTGCATCCCATTAGAGGATAGTCCGACCTCCGTCAGACTGCAACTGTCGAACCGGCCCCATCAGGTAGCCGGTTCGACGAGTGCCGTCCAATTGCACCTACGCCGGCACGAAGTAGGTCGCCAGCGCGACGATCACGTAGAGGGCCAGAAGTAGCAAACCCTCGTACCAGTTCGACTCGCCGTCCAGTGACACGAACGTCACTGCGAAGACCGCCAACGCCAGCCCGAAGAGTTCGAATGGATGGAATACCAGGTTCATCGGGGCACCAAGCACCCACGAGAAGAGGACCAGCACTGGCGCTACCAGCAAGGCGATCTGGACACTGGAATCCTTCGCGATGTTGATCGCCAACTGCATCTGGTCACGGCGCGCGAAGACCACCGCCGAGAAATGTTCGGCAGCATTTCCCACCACGGCAACGACGATGAATCCCACAAAGAGGTCCGTCATCCCCATCGCCCGTGCCGCGCCCTCGACGGCGCCAACGAGGATCTCGGCACCGATCGCCGTCAGGACCGTTGCCACCAACAGGAGCAGCACCGACGCATTCGTCGACATGCCGTGCGGTTCCTCACTGGCATGGCCCGACCCACTGAGTTCCGGTTCACTGAACACATCGGCATGGGTGCGCAGCGAAAAGATCAGTCCCGCCACATAACACCCAAGCAACACCAGCGAGGTCGCCAGACTCAGTTCGTCAAGCGCAAGGTTGCTTGTCCGCAGGTCACCAAGGACCGTCATGTCGTAGACCGCAGGCATGACCAGACCGGCGACCGCGATGAACAGCATCAGCGACTTCGCACTCGCCCCCGTCGCACTGAACTTCTGTGACGTCCGTCCAATGCCCCCGGCAAACATGGCGGCCCCGAGGACAAGCAGGGTGTTGCCGAGGATTGAACCCGCCACGGAGGCCTTCACGACATCCGTCAGGCCAGCCGACAAGGCAAATCCCGCAATCAGCAGCTCCGCGCCATTCCCGAACGTCGCATTCAGCAATCCACCGATCCCCGGACCGACACGCCGGGCCAGATCCTCCGTGGCGTGACCGATGAGGCCCGCGAGGGGAATGATCGACAGCGCCGACGCCGCAAAGACCCACACGTCACCGGCGTGCACCATCTCCAGTGCGACCGCGACAGGCAGGAATAGCAGCAACAGGTTCAGCCGGCTTCCAAAGATCGCCGGGCCCAATTCACTCAGCACTGATCCCTCCCTGAAAGGGGCAACTCACCTTGCACCCAGTGGCACATGGGGTCACGTGTCGTCGGGCACCCGGACAGTCCGGCGGCATGGGTAGCCGGGACCACGGAACGCCTAGTTGTGTTCCTGGATGTAACCCAGGAGGATCTGGTCGACAACCTGTTCCACTGGGGCCAGGTCGTCCGTGAACACCTGTCTCGGCAATGCTTTCGCGAATGCGCAGGGTTCCCCGCCAGATACAGACGTCTGACCGGGTGGGACGTACTCGCACATGGTTGTCGATGCGAGTGCCCCTACTTCACGCAGTTCAGGACGATCCAAGGCAGCAATGTTCGCGCGGAATGCATCAAGCGAACCGGGTTCACGCGTCCCGACAACGATGCTATTGATCGCTTTCGGGATGTTGATCACGAAGACCGTCGGGTAGACATCGCGCATCGTGCTTGCCAGCACATTCACCAGCCGGTAATCGGTCTGCGTCCGCCCAACATTGATCACCGCGACACCGCCGGGCTTGAGGTGATCCCGCATCTCGGTGAAGAACTCCCTCGTCACCATGTGGAAGGGAATGTACGGTTGCCGGTAGGCATCCACCCCGATCATCCGGTACTGCTTGGGGGTGTTCCGCAGGAAATAGCGGCCATCCTGGGGGATTGCCGTCAGGTTCGGCATCGTCATCGCGAAGTACTGCCTGCCAACATCGATGATCGCCGGATCGATCTCCACTCCATCGATCGGAATCGGCCCGTAGACCTGCGTCATCTGCCGAGGCGTCGTCCCGGCAGCACTGCCAAGCAGCAGGAAACTGTCGACGTCCTTCATGCGCGTCCCCGGTGAGAAATAGGGCGCCACCATGAAGTAGTCCCATGGACCACCAGTCAGGAAAGCAGTCGGATCGTAGATGGAATGGATCGCATGTCCCTCGTTCAGAACCAGGTCCGTGCGCGTTCCCTGCTTCACAACCTGGATGTAGTTGTAGGCAGACTCGCCCTCCCAAAGCAGTTGGCCATAGGGTTGCGCCCTCACAATGCCCCGTGGCAGCACGCCCATGGCAAGGATTGCCGCCAGGCAGACGGTGTACGCCACGAAGAGACGGGGCGTCCAATCGCGGATTGGCGCCACCCAAGGCCCCTCCCCGGTGATCCCCGCCCGCCGTTCCTGAGCCAATCCAACAAGGCTGGTGATCAGCAGCAGCGCCGAGAGCAGCACGAAGGTCCGGTCGGTCCCCACCGTCGGGATCAGGAAAAGCACCGGCAGGTATGCCCCCACCAGGCTTCCCAAGGTGGAGATGGCGTAGAGACGGCCCGCCGTCTTTCCCGCGCCAGCCACGTCAACCACCGCGAGACGCACGGTCCACGGAGAGACGCATCCGAGCAAGGTCAGCGGGACAAGGAACAAGCCGACAACACCAAGGAGTGATCCCCAGAACATGCCGAGCGACACCGAGGCAAACCCGAGACTGGAGAAATAGAGGATTGGCTTGGCGAGATACGGCACTACCCCGATGAAGATGGCGGCAAAGGCGCAAACGTGATAGAGGCCAGCCCGCACCGGCACCCGGTCGGACAGCAATCCTCCCAGCCAGTACCCGGCCGTCAGGTAGAGAAGGATCAGGCCGATCACATTCGCCCAGATGAACAGCGACGTCCCGAAATACGGGGCGAGCAATCGAGAGGCCGTCAGTTCGCACCCGAGGACGGTCATACCGGAAACGAACACAAGAATCTGAAGCATGATCATGCGCAGTATAAGGAACTGCTACGGAACCCAAACCGGGGGACAGAGTGAAAGGCCCCATCCCCGGTGTCTCAATTGCGTTCGGTATCCCCGGCCGTCAACTCCCCAGGAAACTGCCAATAAGGCGTCCGGTCAGGTAGTCGCGCACGACGGACATGTCCTTGACCGTGTCGACCGCCCGCCAGAACGCCGCGGTCTTGTAGACGCGCAGGTGGCCGGTCCGCGCCAGATCCGGGAATGTGCTCTCCTCATGATCACCCTTGTCCGGAAGCATGGCCCGCACCACCGGATCAAACACGTAGACCCCACCGTTCACCCAGTACGGAAGCACCGGTTCCGACCGGAACCCGGAGACCCGTCCGTCGTCCTCGATATCGACAATCCCCACCACACTCTTGAAGGGAACCACCAGCACGGTCGCCTTGGCCCCGGTCTGGGCATGCGCCTCAAGCATCGGCGCCAGCGGAAACGCCGTCACAATGTCGCCGTTCGTCGCGATCACTGGTCCACCGGTGTCTTCAAGCTCATTCCACGCGAGCTTGATCCCACCCCCACGACCCAGCGGATCGGCTTCGATCGCATAGCGGATCTCGACCCCGAACTTCCGCCCGTCACCAAAATAGTCCTGGATGACATCCGCAAGGTAGCCACAGGAAATGGCAATCCGCCGGACCCCCTGGCTGGCGAACCAGCGGACCTGATACTCGAGAATAGGCTTGTCAAGGATCGGCACCATCGGCTTCGGCCGGTCATCGGTGTAGGGGCGCAAGCGTTCACCCTTGCCACCGGCGAGGATGATGACCTGCGGTGGCGGGCCACCCGGAATCTGTGTCGACATTGGCGTTCTCTTTCGAGGCCCCGGACCCATTCGCGGATCAGGAGACGTGGATTGTTCCGGAACCTTTGCCCATCCGGATTCACGTCCGGTCACCTGACCGGTATCGTTCGTCCGGGCGGGACGTCCCGTCCACCACTACAACGCGCCCATGACCGTCATTGACACCCTCATCGCCGCCTTGCCCGCCGATTCCTCGTGGGCAATCGCTACCGTCCTCGGTTGGTGGCTTGTCACGTGCGTGGTGGTCGTGACGTTCCTCAAGGTCCTTTCCTTGGTTGAGGGGCGGCTCTTCCCGCTCAAGCCACGTGCGCGCCTGACCATCACCAACGATGCACCCACCCGGCAATTCATGACCCGTGTCCTCATGCCGGGTGACGCAC
>DDYL01000092.1:43857-57142 GCA_002347925.1 Chloroflexi bacterium UBA2235
GCGAGGGCACGCACCACCCGCAGTGCGTCATCAAAGGTTGCAACCGCCTCGACCCGGACCTTCGTGGACGCCGCCTGGGCCTCGGCAAGGTTTTCCATGGGGACCAGGAAGAGTTCGGCACCCGCCGCTTCCGCACCAAAGACCTTCATCCGCACACCCGAGACACCACCCACCTTGCCTTCGATGGTCAGCGTGCCCGTGCCCGCAACCCGGTGTCCGCCGGTCAGGTCGGTCCCGGTGATCCCCTGGTAGATCCCCAAGGCGAACATCAGGCCGGCGCTCGAACCCCCGATGTCATCCGTCTTGATGGTCACGGTCACCGGCGTCTCAAAGGCGAAGACATGTGTCAGCACCGCGATGCCTATGCGGGCACGCTTCGGATTGTCCGGATACGCACCAAGGGGCACCTTCACCTCCTCAGTCCCGGCGCCCCGGCGGACAGTCACCGGCATGGAGTCGCCTGGTTTGTAGGCGGAAGTCGCCGCAACCAGGTCAGTGGCTGTCTGGATCGGCGTGTCCCCGACCTTGACGACGATATCTCCCGACATCAGGTGACCACTCGCCAGGCTTCCTTCCAGGAGGTCCTGTACCTGCGCGCCCTGCCCACTGATCGCCACCGGGTATCCCGCCGCACGCAGTGCCACCACCTTGGCAACCGTCTTGCTCTCATCCATCATCTGCGCCGTCATTCGCGCGTACTGTGACGGAGTCAGGGTCCGCGGTTGCAGTTCGTCACGCGGGACCATCAAGGACTTCGGGTCGAAGTACGAAATCACCCATTCACGCGCATGCGCCGGCGTCAGCATGACGGTGGTCAGGTACAGGGCCCCGTGACGCAACCGGGGTGCCGGCTCGACGACTGCCTGCACATCGACAACCGGACCGGGCCGCTCCAGTGAATACGGCGTCTCGATCATGTTCAGCCCAGCCCAGCCGAGGGTGGAAACGCCAATCGCCAACGCCGCCCACACCACTGGTGCCTCGATGACCTGAAGCCAGTGTCGGACGCGGGCCCAGGGTCCGGACCCCGGGGGCACCTTCGGTGTCTCGCCCGGGACTTCCTCATACGTCATGCCGATCCACCATCCGGGACCGCTCCGGGCCCCCGTCCAAGTCTAGGGTGCCGTACCGGCACCTCGGGACCGCCCCTGACGCAGCAGTATCTCCGACATGCTAGGATGCCCACATGGCAGATGCCGCTTCAACTGTTGTCACGGTCATCCTCGGGCTTGCCCTCGTCGCCGTCGCCTACGTCATCATCAGATCGGCGCGGATCGTTGACGAATACAAGCGCCTGGTCGTCTTCCGGCTTGGCCGGAGTGTCGGCCAGCGCGGACCGGGTCTCGTCCTTCTGGTGCCTTTTTTGGACACCGCCACCGAAATTGACCTCCGCGAACAGTTCATCGAAGTCCCGCATCAGACCTGCATCACGCGCGACAACGCACCGATCGACATCGACTTCCTGATCTATACCAAGGTCATCGACGCCGTCCTGACCGTCGTGCAGGTCCGCAACTTCGCTGGTGCCGCCCAAGGGCTCGCCACAACCACCCTGCGTGCCGTCATCGGCGACATCCTCCTCGATGATGTCCTGGCGCGCCGCGAGGAGATCAACGAACGCCTTCGCGCCAAGTTGGACGAGGTCACCGAACGGTGGGGCGTGAAGATCACCAGTGTCGAGATCCGTGAGATCGTTCCTCCCCAGGAGATCCTCGCGGCCATGAACCGGCAGATGACCGCCGAACGCCAGCGCCGTGCGCAGGTGCTCGAGGCCGAAGGACAGCAGCAGGCATCCATCCTCGTCGCCGAAGGTGAGAAGGAAGCCTCGATCCTGCGTGCAACCGGCGAACGCGAGGCGGCAACGCTCCGCGCCGAGGGGTTCGCAACCGCCCTGCAGACGCTCTTCGCCACCGCCAAAGGTGCCGATGCCAACACCATCAGCTTGCAGTACCTGGAAACCATCCGCGCAATCGCCACCGGTCCAGCCCAGAAGTGGGTCATCCCGGCAGATCTGGTGTCCGCCCTCGGACGGGTTACCGGTGCCATCGCTCAGGGACAAAGCAAGACGCCCACCCCCTGAACAGGAGTGAGCGTCCCGACTGAACCGTGCTGACCGGCAATGGTCAGGCCGTCAGGTATTCGCGCAACTTCCGGCTGATCTCCGGGTCACGCAGCTTCCGCAGCGCCTGCGCCTCAATCTGGCGGACACGTTCGCGGGTGAGGTTGAGCTTCTCGCCAATCTTCTCCAAGGCGAATACCTCGCGGTCACCAAGGCCGTACCGCATCTCGAGGACCATCTTCTCGCGTTCGTTCAGCACGGTCTCGAGTGTGCGTTCCGCCTCTTGGCGCAACATCCGCTCATGCGTCACGCCCTCAGGGCCCGGCTCAGTCCGGTCCATCACGAAGTCACCGACACTGGCATCCTCGTCATCACCCATCGGCTGGTCAATCGAACTGGGCAACCGCGAGGCCAGGCGGGTCTCACGGATCCGCACGACATCAAGACCGAGCTCGTCGGCGACTTCCTCATCGGTCGGCTCGCGCCCGAGTTCCTGGGTCAGCCTCTGCTGCACACCATTCAGCTTGGTCAGCGCCTCGGAAACGTGCACCGGCAAACGGATCGTCCGACCCTTGTCCGCAATCGCCCGGGTGATCGCCTGACGGATCCACCACGTCGCATAGGTCGAGAACTTGTAGCCACGGCGCCAGTCGAACTTCTGGACGGCGCGCATCAGGCCGATGTTGCCTTCCTGGATCAGATCGATCAGCGACAGGCCTCTCCCGACGTACCGCTTGGCGATGCTGACAACCAGACGCAGGTTGCTGAGCGTGAACTGCTGCCGGGCAGTCTCGTCACCCGACTCGATCCGCTGGGCCAAGTCGACTTCCTGGGCAGCGGTCAGCAACGGGATGTCATGGATGTNNGTCCGCATCGGCACGTTCGGTCCCTTCCACCTCATCATCAGGCCGAAGGATCTCTAGCTCGCTGTCAAACAAGTCAATGTTGCTGGACTCGAGGAACTGGCGAACGATCGCGAGCTTGCCGGTATCAAGGACTTCATTCTCTTCCTCGTACAGGTCCTCGATGTCCTGCATCAGGACGTACCCGACCTCGCGACCGCGGTCGAAGAGGTCCTCGAAACCAGCGATCGTGGGCATGGGATATGAACTGCCCGGTGTCAACGGAACACTCACGTGCGCCCGGCGTGATCCGCCCTTGGTTGCACGTGGCTTGCGCCCGGCAGGCTTGCTGGCGACGGTCATTGACGACATCTTCATTCAATCCTCAGCTGGGGCCGACGCGCATTGCGCCGCCCCACGTCCTTGGTGCCTCATTGCACACATAACACCACACTGTGGCCGTTTCCCCACCGGCAGTCCGCCATCCGTGCCTAGGCCCTATCCTGCTTACGCTCACGGAACCACCCCGGTTTCACTGTAACCCTGCCTGTTCCCATTCGCCGTGACAATGACGTGACGATTTGCGGTACAGGCATGGCACACTCGCGCGCGTCGACTGTCCGTTCCACCGATCCCATCGCCCCCATCGAGAGGATGACGGCCCATGACCACACCTGAACCCCGACCCGATCACGGCAAGGTTGCACTCATCACCGGCGGAGGCACCGGCATCGGCAGATCGAGCGCCCTTGCCCTGGCCTCCCGCGGCATGCGGGTCGCGGTCAACTACTCCCGTTCCCACGATGATGCCGAGGCGACAGCCGCCGACTGCACTGCCGCCGGCGGTGAAGGGTGGGCGATCAAGGCCGATGTCGCTGATCCCGCCGAGATTGACCGCCTCGTTGCCGAGACCGTCGCCCACTGGGGTCGCATCGACGTCCTGGTGAATAACGCCGGCACGACCGTATTTGTGACCGACTATGCCGACCTTGACGCCCTGACCAATGAGGTCTGGGATCGCATCCTTGGCTTGAACGTCAAGTCCGCCTTCTTCGCCGCCCGCGCCGTTGCCCCTCACCTGCGTGCCGTTGGCGGTGGCGCCATCGTCAATGTCGCCTCCATATCGGCCCTGCGCCCGGTCGGCAGCAACCTGGCCTACAACGCCAGCAAGGCCGCCATGGTTTCCCTCACGCAGTCGCTCGCCGTTGCCCTCGGTCCGTCAGGGATCCGGGTCAATGCCGTTGCCCCGGGCCACATCGAGACCAGATGGCACGCCGGCCGTGACGCCGCCGCGGCTGCCTCACGCGAACGGACCCCCCTTGGACGCAACGGATCCCCCGACGATGTCGGCGGTGCCGTTGAATACCTGGCCACCGCCCCGTGGATTACCGGAGAGGTGATCGTCGTCGACGGCGGACGTTTCCTGCGCTAATCCCCGGGTCCGGTCAGGCGTGCATCCGGTGCCTACCCTCCTGCACATCTAGGTACGCCGGAGACCCCGGTGTGACAGTCGTCGTCACACCGGGGGGAATGCGCCTCACTTGCCGTCAGTGAACCCGCGCACGAACTCGGTGACGCGTCCGGAATGGCTGTCCTGCAACTGCACCGTCATTCCACCATCGATCACCAGGGCATGGCCAGTCACGAACTGCGCCTCATCGGAAGCCAGGTACAGCGCCCCATTCGCGATGTCCACGGGCGATCCCCATCGGCGCAGCGGATAGTTCATCTCCTGCAATCCACGTGAGAACCCGTCAGACTGCCACTCGCGGTTCTGGGCGTCGTGGCTGATGTAGCCGGGGCAGATTGCATTCACCCGCACGTTCTGCGGCCCGAAGTCCACCGCCATCGCCTTTGTCAGCAGGATCAGGGCACCCTTCGCCGTCTCATAGGCCACGCCATTCGCCGCCGCCAATAGTCCGTGAACCGATGAGATCGTGATCACGCTGCCGCCACCGCTCGCCACCATGTGCGGGACCGCGTACTTCGCCCCCAGCATCGGTGCCGTCACCATCGCCGCCTGCGCCTTGTTCCAGTCATCCAGGTCAATCGACACCGCGGTTCCGCCGGCATTCCAGTAGGCATTGTTCACCAGGATGTCCAGGCGCCCATACGTGGCAACCGCGTGCTCCACCATCGCCTCGATGTCGGCCGGTTGCAGGATGTCGGCCCGCATGAACGTCACCCCGGCACCATCCGGCGCCTCGGCGGCGATAGCACTTGCGGTCGCCTCGCCCTTCTCCACCTGGATATCGGTCATGAGGACGCGTGCACCCTCCTCGACAAACCGCTTCACGATCCCCTGGCCAATCCCCTGTGCCCCGCCGGTCACTACCGCAACCTTGCCTGCGAGACGTCCCGTATGTGTCGGTGCGCTCATCTGATGTCTCCAATGCGTGCCATTTCGGATGGCCGTTCCCGGCCAGAAGGGTAGCGGCCCGTCCACCATCCGGAGCGTGCCACCAGCGCGATGGCCACGAGCAGTGAAAGGCTAGCCATCGAGACGATGAACGGTCCCGGCGACCACCATCCATAGATCAGGCCAGCCAGCATCGTCGATGTCGCCAGCACCGCCCCTTCGGCCATGTAGTAGAGGGCGAACCCACGTTCGGTGCGCCCATTCGACGAACCAGGCAACCCCCGCAGGATGGCTCCGACCGCACCCGTCCCGATCCAGTGGAACGTCCCTGCCCCGCTGCGAAGCAGGTATGCCATCGCCCCGACCGGCCACCACGATGCTTCCAGCAACGCGACGTGCCCAAGTACCGTCAATCCCGCCCCAAGCACCAGCGCCATCGTGGTCCCGCGACGGGATGCCACCTGGCCGAGCACCATGTTCAGCGTGATTGCCCCCAGCGCATCAAGGCTCCCCAGCACACCAATGTGCGAACGCGTATAGCCGTGGGCATCCGCCAGCCATGCCGGGGCAAGAACCACGCCAACCTGCGCAGCGGCGATCATCGCCAGCAATCCAACCACCGGACGCCACAGCGTGCGTTCCCGGAGCAGCGCCAGGTACCCGGTCTGCGCACCGATCACCGCAACCGGCAAACCTTCTCCGGACACTTCCGGCACTGACGCATCGCTACCGGCCGGACCGGATCGCTCCCCATCATCAAGGTCATCGAGCCACCACACGCACATGAACGATGCCGTGTAGAACACCGTCGAGAGCACCAGCACCCAGCGCATGCCGAACCCGTCGGCGACTACACCCCCGATCGGTGATGTCAGGACCGTCCCGACCGTAATCGATGCGCCCATCACTCCAAAGACCCGGGGCAGGTTGCGTCCACCCGCCGCCCCACCGATGTACGCAAGATAGGCCGGTCCGCACAGCGAAACCAGTGCCATGCAGATGATCCCGGGAATGACCCCTTGCCATCGGTCAGCCATCGCGTAGAGCAACGTCCCGACCGGACCAAGTCCCCATCCCACCACCAGTGTCCGCTTCCATCCCAGACGCGTCGCCATCGAAGCCGCCGGAATCGACACCAGGATGCTCAGCGCACTCGACATCCCCAGCAGTAGTCCCACGATTGCCGGTTCGGCACCAAGCCTCTCCAGATGAAGCGGCCAGATTGGCAGGTACACGCCCGTTCCGGCACCCCACAGCATGTTCGCCAGTGCCATGAGCCGGTTGTTGCGGTCAAGGTCAAATGCCTCACGCAGGCGGGCACCCGCCCCGGAAACCTGGCCTGTTCCCAGCTCGGTCATCCGGTTCTCCGGCTGGAATCAGGCATCTCGCCGTCAATCGTACGCGGGCCACACGCCACCCGCATCCGGCCATGCGTGTCTGGGTTACGATGCACGCCGCATTGTCAAGATCACGCCAAGGAGATACCCATGACCGCGAATGCCACGCCCGAACGCACCGAATGGGTATCCCGCGCCGAGTGGGTTGCCGATGGTGTCGCGATGCTTGAGATCTGGTATGGCCAGAATGCCCTCATGGCGTGCTACCTCGTCGAGGGCACCCGCCGTGCCCTGATCGACACCGGCACCACCGATTCCCCCACGCAGGCGATTGCCCCCGCCCTCGCCAAACTCGGCCGGCGTATCGAAGACATCGACCTTGTCCTGAACACGCACGGGCATATCGACCATGCGTGGGGCAATGCCGACCTCAAGCGTCACGCCCCCAACGCCACCATTTCCCTCCACGCTGCCGACATCTTCCTGCGCCACCAGACCAGCCTCCTGGAGTTCTGGCACAAGCGACGCCTCGCCGCCGGAGATATCGACGCCCCCGCGATGGCATTCCACACCCAGCGTCTCGCCGAACTCGCCGATGCGCCGGCACACTTCCCGATCCCGGATCGCACCCATGCCGGGGGTGACGTCATGGACCTCGGGGGTGGTCAAACCATCCACGTGATCCATACGCCGGGCCATACTCCCGGTTCGTGCAGTTTCTACGTTCCCCGCGCCCGTGCCCTTCTGGGTGGTGACAGCCTGACTGGCAGCGCCGGTGAGGGACGCTTCCCCCTGCTGTCCAATGTGGTGACCTACCGCCAGACCGTCCTTGACGTGCAGCACCTGGATGTCGAGTTCGTCGGTCCCGCGCACAGGTACCCATTCCGACCACCTGCCAATCCCGTTGTCACCCCGGCGCGCCCCGGCGACCTCGCGCGGACCTTCCTGGCAGACACCCTCACCACGGCGCTCGACATCGAGGCAGGCACCGCCGAGGCATGGCAGGCAAACCGCCACGGGCCACGCCGCGCGCTCGTCGCGGATGCCCTCATCCGCGTCGGTGCCAGACTCGGGATTGACCTGTCCGGTAGCGACCACGCGCGGGCCGCGGTTGGCTTGTGGCTTGATGTCTTCGGCGCACCAACGCACATCCCTGCCTGACAGGATTCCCATCCCGGAGGGACAACCGCCCATATCCGACCAACGCATGTGTCGGTTCCCGATACACCCGATTCATTTCAAGAACCGCGTGATAGCGGTCATTCCCGAAGAAATCGGGTGTCCAAACCATGGCTATACTGCGAGTATCAGGTTCAAGAGACTTGCCACCGGGGGAGATCAGCATGACCGACACGTCGATCACCGATGCGCACAATGAAGACGCAGATTCCATCCCTGCCGATCACGACGGCAACGTGGCCGAGGTGATCCTCGATGACGAACATCCGATGGAAGCCCACACCGAGGTGCACACCCGTGCAGCCTCGCCTGCCTTGATTGGCGAGGGATACGTCGCCGGCATCGACCTCGGGGGCACCAAGATCCTCGCTGCGATCTTCGCACCCAATGGGACCATCGTCAGTCGTTCCAAGGTCCTCACCGGCAGCGTCGGTGGCCTCGACGTCATCGACCGGATGGCTGCAGCCGTGCGCGAAGCCGCCGGTGTTGCCGGCCTCAGCCTCTCCCAGATCACTGCCGTGGGTACCGGCGTGCCCGGCCCGGTCAATCCGGACACCGGCGTTGTCCATGTGACCCCGAACATCCCCGGATGGGAACTCATGCCCCTGCGGGATGAACTCTCATCACGGCTAGGGATCCCGGTCGCCGTGGACAACGACGTGCGCGTTGCGGTCATCGCCGAACACGGTGCCGGTGCCGGGCAGGGGGCCCGAAACATGGTCGCTGTCTGGCCGGGGACCGGAGTTGGCGGTGGCATCATCATCAACGGCAAGATCTACACCGGTGCCGACAGCTATGCCGGGGAAATCGGCCACATCACCGTCAAGGTCGGGGGTGCCCCCTGCGGTTGCGGGGGACGCGGGCACCTTGAGGCCTACTGCAGCCGCACCGCCATCGTGAAGCGCCTGCACAAACTGGTGCGCAGCGGTCACAAGACGCGCCTCACCCGGATTGCCGGCAAGAACATCCTCAAGGCCAAGAGCAGTGACATTGCCGAGGCCGCCTCTCTGGGTGATCCGCTTGTCCTGGCCGTTCTCGAACGGACTGCCCGTTACCTTGCAGTCGGGATTGCCAGTGTCTCGAACCTCCTGAACCCCGAACTCGTCGTCCTTGGGGGAGGCGTCGTCGAGGCTCTCGGTGCACCGTACATCGACCTCATCACCGCATTTGTCCGGGAACAGCCGTTCGCGGCCACGACCGGACCACTTCGGATCGTGCAGTCCGCCCTCGGAGACGATGCCGGCGTCACTGGCGCCGCCATCATCGCACGGCAGATCCACAACCGGCACAACAGCGAGGAAGCCGCCTGAGGGTTCTCCCCAGACCACACCGGGTGGGAACGGTCGTGCCGTCCCACCCGTTCAGTCACCCATCAAGAGGGCACGCAACGACGCCATAGAGTCGACCACGGCACTCGCGCCCGCCTCGCGCAGTTGCGACGCCTCGTGCGCACCCCACGTCACGCCAATCCCCAGGCACCCGGCCGCCACGGCCATGTGCATGTCGTGGGAGGTATCCCCAACCACCACGGAATCGCCGGGAGACATCTCCAACCGTCGCAAGGCCATCTGGGCCGGGGCCGGATGGGGCTTCATGTGCGGCACCATGTCGCCACCGATGACCGCATCGAAGTAGCCCAGGCAACCGCCGTCCGCCAGTGCCCGGTTTGCCGCCGCTGCCCCCTTGGTCGTGACCACCGCCAGTCGTCGTCCGGCACCGTGCAATGCACCAAGCAACTCACTGGCACCGTCGAAGAACGACGGCGCGTGCCCGCGCAACTGATGCGCACGGTAGGTTGCGATAGCCCATTCCATGCGCGCGGCATCAAGAACTTCATCCGGCCCGGTCCACGCCATCCGGATCACCTCATCCAGTGGCGCCCCGATCATCCTGCGCAGTGCCACCCTGTCGCACGGCACGTGACCGGCATCAGCCAGCATCGCGTCGATCATGTCGCCGATTGACCCGAACGAATCCAGGAGCGTCCCATCCAGATCAAACAGCACCACCGGACGGATCGCCATCACCCCGGAATCAATCGACATCGTTGCAACCTTCCTCACTCCGCCCATGGTCCGCCGTGCCGGACCGCACGCGAACCGTACCAACCGATCACCTTCGGGCGACTGACCCGAACTCCGGTACTGTTGAACCGTCATGATCGCCACAGGCCCAAATCCAGCCGAACCCGCAACTGCGCGACGCCACCCAGGTTCTCCGCGTGCCGTCTTCTTCGATCTCGATGGCACCCTCCTGGCCACCGGATCACACCTGCGTCGGGAAACCGCCAGTGCGCTGGTAGACCTCTCACGGACCGGGACCACCATCATCCTTGCCACTGGAGGCTTCACCGCACGAACCCAGGCCGTCGCGAATGCCCTGTGCGATGCCGGCGTCTCGGCAGTCTGGACGATCACCCACAACGGGGCTGCCATCTGGAACCCGACCGGCCAACTCCTCCGGCGCTCGCCAATGCCTCATGCCGCCGTGCATGCCGCTGTCACCGTCAGTGGTCCGACCCTCTGGACAATCTTCGAGGCCGTCGACGACGACGGCAACAACAAGGTCTATTCGGCAGGGCGCATCCGACCCGAACTGGAACCATTCATCTGGGGCCCACCGGCCGGGACCACGACCGACAGTCGAAACGTGCCCCTTCGCCCCCTACCCATCGGGTGGGAGACCCGGCGCACGCGTGCCATCGCCAACCTCCCGGAATCCGAAGCGCCGGCGACCCTCAGTTGCTGGGTCATCGGGACCAGCCGGGCATTGCGTCCCCTCGATGCCAACGTTCACGACACCAACTTCTTCGGTGCCCAGTGTGAACACTGGACAAGCCGTGTCGGGGCAATGATCGGACGTCCACGATCACTGATCGAGGGACGCGACATCAATCCCATGGGAATCACCAAGGCCGTCGCCGCCGCACATGTCTGTGCCGAACTGGGGATTGCACCCGCCGATACCGCCGGCTTCGGTGACGGACGCAACGATCACGACCTGATCGCCTTCGTGGGTGCCGGATATGCCATGGCAAATGCCCATCCGCGCGTCCATGCCGTCGCAACCCGCACCGCACCGCACCACAACGACGACGGGGTTGCCCAGGTCATCCGTGGATGGCTTGCCGGCGACGGGTGGTAGTCTCTCCCGGCACGGCCCGGTTGCTCGCACCAGGCCGGTCCGCTGCAGGCTGCTCCGGCATCAAGATGAAAACCGTCCCACACTCACCCATCAACCTTGGCAACGGTGTCGTGATCCGGCACCCTGTCTTCCTTGCCCCAATGGCGGGGGTCAGCGACGCGGTCTTCCGGCAGTTGTGCCGTGAAGCGGGTGCCGGCTATGCCACCACCGAGTTCTCGCGTGACGAAGCCCTCCTCCGCGGTATTCAGGCCCAGGTGGACCTGATCGACCTCAGCCTGGATGCGCGCCCGGCCGGTGTGCAGATCTTCGGGTCCGACCCCGACACGATGCGCCGCGCCGCTGCATTCGTCATGTCCCACGCATCCCCCGACATCCTGGATATCAACATGGGATGCCCTGCCCCAAAGGTCACCGCGGGACAGGGTGGTTCCTCTCTCCTGCGTGATCCAGAACGCGCCATTGCCATCGTGCGGGGCATCGCCGAGGAAATCGCTCCAACGCCCACCACCGTGAAGATTCGAGTGGGATGGGACGATGCCCACAAGCAATCGGGTGTCGCCGTTTCTCTCGCAAAGCAACTTGTGGATGCCGGTGCCCGCATGATCACCGTCCACGGCCGGACGAGGCAGCAGCGTTATGAGGGACTGGCCTGTTGGGACACCATTGCTGCCGTTGCAGCGGCCGTCTCAGTGCCTGTGATCGGCAATGGCGATATCCAGACGCCCGCGGATGTCATGCACCGCCTGCGCACCTCAGGCGTGTCCGGTGTCGCGATTGGTCGCGCCGCGCGTGGGCGTCCATGGATCTTCGGGCAGATCGCCGCCGCAATGGCCGGGCAACCGCTTCCCCCAGACCCGGACACCGCAACCCGGATCGCCCTGGGCCTCGATCACATCTCGCGACAGATCGCCTACGAAGCGGCGTGCGTCGCGCGTGATCCCTCCCATGCCAGGCGTGCCGAATCCACCATCCATGGCCTCGCCAGTGGACGCGCCCTGGGGCACTTGCTCCCTCACGTCATGTGGTACGTATGGGGCACACCCGGTGCCAACGAGGCCCGGCGCGCCCTGTCCCGCGCCCGGTCCGCCGAGGAACTCCACGATGTCCTCGCCGACTTCGGCGCCCGTCCGGACGCCTATCGCCATCGCGAGGAAGACCGGGCACTGGGCACCGTCCGGCCATCAGGCAACGAAGCCGTCCATCACAGTGCCTCCCAGCATGAGATCGCACCTGCCGGTCTCTGATCCCGCCGGTTAGGCAGGTCAGACGGAACGCGGTTCCGGACCTCCCGCAGCAGACCGACCGCACACCCAGCGGCACCTGCGACACTTTCCTGAGGGCGAGCTTGCAGCGGAAAGCCAGATGATGAACCAGACCCAGGATCCCGGAAACGTTTCGCATCCCTACCCCATGACCGCCCTCATCCATGGGCGTTTCAGCGGTGGTTTCGGATGGATCGCCTATCCGAATGAGTTCATGCGTCGCTCATCAACGGCACTCGTGCATGACGGGCGTGTGTGGGTGATTGATCCGGTGTACACCACTGGCATCGACGCTGAAATCGAGGCTCTCGGAACAATTGCCGGGATAATCCTCACCCTCGGCCACCACGACCGCGACGCGATCTGGTTCGCCGAACGCTATGACGTGCCCCTGTACATTCCGGGAAACCTCATCGCCGCGCCAAAGGGCGGACCGGCAGTGCGAGTGGCCGGGCAAATCCCCCACAGCCCGCTTGAGCTTCTGCCATGTGGTGGCCGGGGTGCAATGGCATGGTTCCAGGAATGTGCCATCTGGTGGCCCGAACACCGCCTCCTCATTACCGGCGACACCCTCGGAACGGCAGGATACTTCGCTGCTGCCAACGCCGTCGGGGCACACCCCTTCTTCCGCCTCAGTCCGCCGGTCGGTCTCCTGAAGTTGCCCGTCTCACGCCTCTACCCAGGGCATGGACGTAGCGTGATTGGCGATGGGGTCAGCGAAGCCGTTGCAACCGCGATCTCGACCGCCCGGTCGAACCTTGTCGCAGGGTGGGTGCAGGCCTTCCGCTCCATACAGGGTCGGTGATCTGGGCCGGTGAAACGAAAATGGGCCACCTTGGAGGGGTGGCCCATTGCGTCTCGATTGCCGGCCTCGTGGCGCCTTACCAGGCGACCGACACCTCACCCATCAGTGGTGCCTGATCCGGCGCACTGCCGGACGGTGGACCAGTATCCACGCTTCGCGACGCAACAACCTCGTTGACCGTCTCGAACCCGGTGTAATAGTCCTCAACCCGCAGCGACTGCACTGACATCGCCGAACCTGCCGGTGTAGGCGTCACCGTCGCCGTCCGTGTGGGCGTCGCCGTGCGTGTCGCCGTCCG
>DDYL01000092.1:57277-57651 GCA_002347925.1 Chloroflexi bacterium UBA2235
TCCGCGTCTTGGTGATCGTCTTTGTCGGCGTGATCGTCCGCGTATTGGTGGCGGTCTTCAAGACGGTCTTCGTCACTGTCGGCGTGATCGTCTTGGTAGGCGTGACCGTCCGGGTACGCGTGATCGTGACCGTGGGCAGGATTGGTGTCTGCGTCCGGGTAAGCGTGATCGTTACCGTCGGCGGAACGGTGGTCGCCGTCCGCGTCGCGGTGATCGTCGGCGTGTTCGTGATCGTCGGAGTGAGGGTCTCAGTCCGCGTCAACGTCACTGTCGGCGTCAGCGTCGCTGTCTTCGTCGCTGTTCTGGTCGAGGTCAACGATGGGGTCAGCGTCTCAGTTGGCGTGTTCGTGATCGTCGGCGTGTTCGTCGCCGTC
>DDYL01000092.1:57792-57931 GCA_002347925.1 Chloroflexi bacterium UBA2235
GTTGCACCAGGGACAGGCGAGCTGGTCGCCGTCGGGGTGTCTGTCGACACACCAGGGATTGCGGTCACGGTGGCCGTCGGTGTATCGGTCGCGACTGGCGTATCGGTCGGGACCGGCGTGCTCGTCGCCGTCGGCGTAT
>DDYL01000092.1:58036-59171 GCA_002347925.1 Chloroflexi bacterium UBA2235
TCCGTCGGGACTGGCGTGCTCGTCACCGTCGGTGTGTCCGTCGGGACTGGCGTGCTTGTCACTGTCGGCGTCAGCGTTGGGGTAGATGTCTCAGTCGGTGTAAGCGTCGGTGATGACGTGGATGTTTCGGTCGGCGTCGCCGTATTCGTCGGGGTGTTCGTCGGAGTCGATGTCGGCGTGTTTGAGGAAGTGGACGTTGGTGTCGCCGTCGGCGCAACGATGGTGAGGTTCAACTGCTGGGTGGTACTCACGGTCAGTGCCGCGCCCGCCGCGTTGGTGAAGGCCAGGTTTGAGAACGTGATATTTGACGTCCCGACTACCAAACCCCTCAGTGAAAGGGTCAGCACCTGGACCGTGCCGGTCTGGCCACTGGCGCTGCTTGTAGTCAGGCTGACCAGGTAGTTGCCACTCCCCTGGTCCGTGCACGTGCCCGTCACGATGGAACTGTTGGGGACGCAACCGATGATGTTGATTTCGGATGTGGCATAGGAGAGGTCAAAGGTCGCACGCTTGAAGTTAGTGTTCGGACCCAGGACCACACTGACCGTGACCGACGAGGTCCGGTTCTGCACGATCTCGGTGCTCTGGGGTGAGAACCCGGTCATCACGCCACCCGGCGGAACGGTCGGCGTGGCGGTGGGTGTATTCGTCGGGGTCCGTGTTGGGGTCGACGTATTGGTCGGAGTATTCGTCGGAGTCGAGGTGGGGGTCGATGTCGACGTGGCCGTATTGCTTGGCGTCAAGGTGTAGGTAGGGGTGCTCGTCGGCGTATTGCTCGCCGTCGAGGTTGCCGTGTTCGTGGGGGTCAGCGTCGAGGTGGACGTTGCCGTGTTGCTGGCCGTCGGGGTCGGGGTCTCGGAAGCTGTGTTGCTGGCCGTCGGCGTCAATGTCGGTGAGGCAGTGACTGTCGCACTTGAGGTGACAGTGGGTGCTGCGGTGCTGGTAGCCGTGTAACTAGGCGTCAGAGTAATCGTCGGCAATGACGTCGCGGTTCCGCTTGCCGTCGCAGATGCGGCGGATGTGGATGTCGCCACCGCAGTCGCCGTCGAGGTGTTCGTCGCACTTGGCGAGGCCGTAACGGTGAATGCCACGTTCGGCGTGATCGTCGCCGTCGACGTGTTCGTCGCACTCGGCG
>DDYL01000037.1:0-2716 GCA_002347925.1 Chloroflexi bacterium UBA2235
GATGCGGGCGTCGGGAGGCATGTTGCCGAATGTCTCGCCTCACTCAAGCGGACCCCACACGACATTGCCGCATTCAACGACCACCTCCTCGGGATTCCCGACCCAGAGAACCTTGCGGGTTTCCTCGAGGAACGCGCCGAGGTTGCACCCGACCGTCCGGACATTGCTACCCACGCCGACCTCATCGACTTCGAGGAAGGCCGCGACGTTCCCATCCGGCACTCCTGACCCGCCACCGCACAACACCCCACCGGGCACGCCGTGGAAACTGCAACCGCCCCACAACCATGTCCGGCATCGGGACAATCGCAGTAGTGCAGTCGGCCGCGTGTGACATCTAGCCGCCATCTCATGCAGTGTTTTGGGCCCCAAACAGTGCTTTGGGAAACGCTTGCACTATGCAGATGGGCGTGATAGCGTCCCCACTTCGGACATGCTTCTGGGGCATTGGGGCCTGACGGTCACGCGAGCATATTCGCGTCCGCACTTTTCGGATACCCGAAGTTCATAGACTGCCGTGCACGCATCCCTGCCCAGTGAGTGGAAGGCGAGATTTCAAGTTGGCGATGATCGAACTGGTGGTTGGCTCCCGACGAGAACGCGTGCCCGCACCACTCCATGTCTGCCAGTTCGCAAGTTCGCCCGATGAGCACACCGCGACTGCCAGCACCTTCCTCTTCGATGGTCTCCGAGCCGGTCACCGGTGCGTCCCATTTGTTGGCGAGGAAGTCCTGACCGCAATCCGCCTTTCCTGCAGCGAAGAACACGACAGCGACCTCCCACTGACAGACGAGCACGGGTTTGGTGCCGACGGGCGATGGCATGGCGATAATCCAAAGCGATTCCGCGCGCCCACCGATCCGTCAGCCATGGACGCAGTGCCCGATGCATCGCAGTTCTTCAACGGGAACTCCCTTGATCCGTACCGACTGATCGCATTCCAGCGCACTGTCGCCGCCGAAGCCCGAAAAGCCGGAGGTGCAATGGTCAGGATGGTCATCGACATGCGATGGCTCTTCCAGGATCGCCCGTTCTCGATGCACGACACCCTGAAGTTCGAGGCCGCGTCCCATGCCATCCTGGCACCGGATGCCGACGTCCTTGCAACTCTGACGCAGTACCACTACGCCGACCTGTCCGGCGAGTTCATCATCGAGTTGCTGAAGATCCATCCCGTCGCCGTCGTTGCCCAGTTCGTGCGTCGCAACCCGCATCCTTTCGATGCGCACCGGTACATGACGCGGATTCTCGGGCGGCAGAAGTAGGGCCCTGCCGGGCCTGATCCACTCGCCGGTTCTGGCGTGCCTGGGACCGCATGCCATGCATCGCCGGAAACCGTGCCGGTGGTGGATCGGCCTCGTCACGGTGCAACCACTCATCACCTGTGGCAACCATCCAGTTGGTCCACTCATCCCTCCCATCGGCAAGCCGATCACGAAGGTAGCGTGGCAATCCGGCCTTGCGGGTCCGCGCCTGTACCGTCTCGATGTCGTAGGACACCCGGTGCAACGCCACCACGACGCCTTCCGATGCGGTCGCACCAACGTCCAACGCCAGGCACGATGCCCGGGGATCACCATCGCGCGGTTGGCCAACCAATCCGGCTTCACGACGAACCGGCCTCCGGCAAGATCGAATGACGTGCCATTGCCAGTGCGAATCCGGTCCGGATGAGCCGTGCCGGTCGGGTCATCCGCAGAGCGCAGCGCGAGCAGCAGGTGGCGTNNGCATCGTCCGAAGCGCCAGTTCCCGTTCGCCGACGCACCTGGGTCATAGGGCGTTTCCGGCACTCCGTAGACCAAAGTGAAGCGAAGGGCACCGCTTGCCGACGACCGCGTGGTCGTGATTGCCCCCGGCGACGTGGACCGGCATCCCCGCCTCCCGCAAGTCGCGCAGGCGCGTGATCACCTCGTTCGGGTCGGGGCCGAATCGATCGTTCCGGTCACCGCGCGTCCCGGGACCTGCCACGTGTTTCGGTTCCTCTGCTTGCCGGTGATCAGCGGCAGTTCCAGAGGACCGGATCCGGATAGATCCCGATGTCATCGTCCATCTCGTAGCCAAGTCTCTCAGCCTCCTGGTCCATGAGATGGCCGACCGCCAGGATGCGCGCACCGAGCAAGCTGTAGGTGATCGTCAATGACTGGGCAATGTCCTCATTGGTGTTGTCCGAGCTTTCCCACAAGAGGTCTCGTGCCTCCTTGACGACATTCTGTACCGAGATGAGTCGATTCCATTTTCTGTCAAGTTCATAAAGCAGATCAGACATGCAGACCTCCGGGTGTGTGCTGGTGACGCCCTCCGGTGACAAGGGCATCAGGGGAGAAGGCGAGGCAGTCGGTTCGGGCCAGTCACCCAAACCGGATTATTCGCCGTAGGAAAGCCGGGTGGCCATCTCGAGGGGCAGGCGCACCCGCATCATTTCGGACTGAATGGCTGCCACGTCGTAGGCAACACGGCGATGCGTCACGGTAATCGCGTCACTGCCGGAACCTGGCAAGCCAAGGACCGCATAGGACGCCCGTGGATCGCCGTCACGCGGTTGCCCCACCGAACCGGGGTTGATGACGAACCGGCCTGAATCGAAAGCATAGCCACCGTTTTCACGGACCTGGATATCCGTCGACCCACCACGTTGGCGTCGCCTCGGAAACCGGGTGATGCGCGGTTCATGGGTGTGTCCAACCACAAGGTGCGGGGTACCGATCACACGCATGGA
>DDYL01000037.1:2772-3407 GCA_002347925.1 Chloroflexi bacterium UBA2235
GTGCGTCGGCCGGTCCGGGGATGCTTGGATGCCGACGCACACGGCGCCCCATGGGCCAGCGTGAAGCGCGGCGTTCCGTCCCTGAAGCCTGCCTCTGCCATGTCCGGCAGCACCGCCAGAAACGCAACCGACGCCTCGGTCAGCGCGGCACGGTTCCAGTCGGCACAGGCACTGGCGCGGGAGTGCATGCCTCCAAGCGGGTGGCAAACCCCTAGGACGGCGTGTTCGTGGTTCCCACCGACCGCGGTGACCACCGTTCCGGCCGCTGAAAGGTCGCGCAGGCACTGGATGACCTCGTTCGGTTGCGGTCCGTAGCCAACGATGTCGCCCAGCACCCAGACCTCGTCAAAGCCCCCGCATGCGCGCGCATCGCGGAGTACCGCGTCAAGCGCCACTTGGTTGCTATGGATGTCGGAGATGACTAGCGCGCGCCGCTCCGGGACAGGCGCCAAGCCATCGGGAGCAACCGGAACCTCGGTCGCCCTGGGGGTGAAAGCGGGGATGTGTGTGGATGCTGTCACGGTCGTTCCTTTCGTACGCGGGGATGGGCCTCCTTCACGACACGGCATCCTGGCCGTGTCGCGGTGCGGAATCCGATAGATTATTTTATCATATAAAATACATGAAATATGCCA
>DDYL01000037.1:3465-3898 GCA_002347925.1 Chloroflexi bacterium UBA2235
GACTCGTCATCCAGCACCTCAAGCGTGCCGGTGACCAGCATCTCAGCCTCGATCTCCCAGGCGGTCATCGCGTAGGTGCCAAGCATGGCGGCGTGCCTGTGGCGGCGTTTGCGACGCCTTGCAGCAATCTTCATCTCGATGAATGCACCAAATGCGAGGAACTCCTCGATGATCGTTCCGCACTCGGTGCCTCGAAGGAACGGCAGGCAGCGCCTCAGCCGTTTCCCGGGTGCGTGGTCAGCCGTGAACACCAATCCGGGCCGGGGCCAAAGTCGGACCGTTCGCTCCTCACGCATGGTTGCTCCTTCCAATCCGTCAGCGACACCGACCATCCCGTCTGTGATGGGCAGATGGGTTCCCACTGCCGGAGACGGGTCTCGTCAGGAAACCAGACCGGGGTGCGACCATCGCCAGACTGGCGGTGGCGCACCCC
>DDYL01000038.1 GCA_002347925.1 Chloroflexi bacterium UBA2235
GTCGGCGCAACCGTCGGTGCGGCTGCCGCCGGGGCCGCGGTCGGCGCGGCTGCTGCCGGGGCCTTGGTTGGGTCAGCCTTCGCAGGGGCGGCTGCCGGCGCAGCCTCTCCGCCACATGCTGCCAGCAACAGGCTCAATGCACTGCCACCAATCCCGAGAAGGCGTCGGCGGCTCGGCCGACCCATCCCAATATCTGTCAGGTTCATTAAGGACATTTCCTCGCTCCTCGCAAACCGTCGTCCGGCGGCACGCTTGCAGCAACGTAGAGACCCACGTCATCGCCCCTCGGTCTGCGTGGTGCCAGTGTATTGACCGCGCAGCGATCAGGCAACCGCCCCGGAGACTGCCTAGACCGTTCGCTCGCCGGATTGGAATACGGCGGCTACGTCACGCAAGGCTCGGGGGTCTGAAACCGGATCCCCGCGCACGACCAGCAGGTCTGCGATGCGCCCGGGAGCAACCGTTCCGATCTCATGGCCCAGGCCAAGCGCCGCCGATGCCACCGAAGTGACCATCCTCAGTGCAAGTGGTACCGGGATGCCCCCGCGCTCGGCAACGAAGATCGTGAGCCAGGCCAGGTCGGGACACGCGTCCTCCCACTGGCCAAAGATGGCATCTGTTGAGAAGAAGCTGGGAATGCCAAGTTCCAGACCTCTGCGGAACCAGTGCCACCGTTCCTGATGGTCCGCCATGTCGCGACGTTCATTCGCACCGAGGGGGGTCGACTTCGGCCGCTCCGCCAGGACACGCGACGGCTGGGTGGCCATGTTCCGGTAACAGCCACGCGCCGCCATCTCTCGTGCGAGGCCTTCGTCGAACGCCACCGCATGACCGTCCTCGTCCAACCAGTTGCCGTGTTCGAGGGTGTCGACGCCGGCGCGCACTGCGTGGGCCATCCCCTCGGTACCAAGCACGTGCGCAGCCACTGGACGGCCTAGCCGGTGCGCGTCATCGACAATCGCCCGCAACTCGGCTTCGCTGAACTGGGCACGGCCAACGTTCGTCCCGGGAGTCATGCGTCCGCCTGTCGCCATCACCTTGATGAAGTCCACGCCATCGCGGATAAGGCGTCGGGACAGTGTCCGCGCCTCGTCGGCCGTGTCGACCTCGCCACCGCAGGACCAAAGGTGCCCGCCGGTTGACGTGATTGGCGGACCACACACCAGAAGTCTCGGCCCGGGAACTAGGCCGTCGGCGATGCCGTCGCGAAGGGCCTGGAGGAAAGTCCCGCGGCTGCCACAGTCACGGGCAGTCGTCACGCCAGCATCTCGCATCTGTCGCGCATGCGCCGCGGAGCGTACGAGCAGTTGGCTGTCGTCGTGGGTCCGGCAAAGGTCAGTGAATGTCTCACGTTGCCGGATCATCATGTGGACGTGCGCATCCACCAACCCGGGCAGCAAGGTCGTGCCAGGGAGGTCGATTACCTCGGCGCCCGAAGGGATCGTTATCCTATCGGCCGGCCCAACCGCACCAATCCGGGTGCCAACCACCTGGACAACGGCGTCATCGATGACTTCGCCATCCGCTACCGCACCGATTTCTTCAACGGTCTGACCATCACGAGGGACAGTCGGGCCAGTGGCACAAAAAACCCGACCGACGCGGATGTACCGGCGCGGGGGTGCGTCACGCATCAGGCGAACCGTCCAGAAATCAACTGGCCCGACCGCATGCCGAGCCCGACAAGGTCAGTACGCGATGGCATTGAAGCCAGCATCGACGTGGAGGATCTCGCCCGTGACATTCCGTCCAAGCTCACTGCATAGATAGACAACCGCATTGCCCGCATCGACGGTTTCGATATTCCGGCGCAGTGGTGCGTGGTCATTGGCGTGGCGGAGCATCTCGGTGAAGCCGGGAATGCCGCGGGCCGCCATCGTCCGGGCAGGGCCCAGGGAAAGCAGGTTGACCCTGATGTTCTCCACACCGAGTTCAGCGGCAAGGTAGCGTCCAGTGGCATCGAGCGCGGCCTTGGCAATGCCCATGGCCTTGTAGCCAAGGACGACCTTCTCGCCACCGTAGTACGTGAGCGCGACTACTGATCCGCCACCACGTCGGGCAAAGAGTGGTTCGGCAGCGCGGGTCAGGGCGATCAATGAATACGTGCTTACCTCGAACATGATCCGGAAGTCAGCCCGCTCGGTATCGGTGACGCGTCCCATGAGGGCCTTGCCACCACCACCAGCTATTGCATGAACAAGGAAGTCCAAGCCACCGAACTGATGATCAAGACGCCCGAACGCTTCGGTGATCTGTTCGTCATCCGACACATCCAGCTCAACAAGCGTGGCGTCAGGAACCTCCGCCGTCAATTCAGCGACGTGACGGGCGTAACGGGCTTCGTGGGTGAAGATGAGTTGCGCGCCCTCTCGCATGCATGCCTGGGCAATCCCCCACGCATACCCATGCTTTTCCGAAAGCCCAGTGATGACTCCGACCTTGCCTTCAAGTAGACCGGCCACGGTTCGCCCTCCCGCCCGACGAGTAACTTGCCTGTTCTGGCACGATACCACAGCCCCCGAATGGCGCCGGCCCGGGGTCAGGCTCGCGCCATGGCCGTCCCGCGCTGCGCGAGGATGATGCCCACCAGGATCGCCGCAGCCCCAACAACGAGCCCGGGGCCAAGCGGTTCCCCAAGAAACACGACACTGACCACAACCCCAAGCGGTGGTACCAGGTATTGCAAGTTCACAATGCGCGCCACCGGCAACTGGGATAGGGCATAGGTCCAAAGCGTGAAATTGAACGCAGTACTCACCGTTCCTAACCAGACGAGTACGAGCGCGGTGGGCACGGACACCGTTCCGAACCCCGAAAGTGTCCCGCCGGTGCCCGTTGCCAGAACCAGTCCGACGATCAATGAGCCACACGCCGATCCCAGTGCGGTGATTGCGACTGGGTCAAGTCCCTGCACCACCTTCCGGGCCAGGTAATTCTGGTAGCAGATCAGCACACTGCCGGTAAGCGAGATTGCCACGCCGATCCATGTTGTGGCATCAGCGTCGGGCATGGTCGCCCCGGACCCTCCGGTGAACGATGCCAGCAAGGTGTCTCCAAGCAATACGATCGCCACGCCAACCGCCGCCAGGGCAGATCCCGTCACCAGCATGACCGGACGCACGGCAGTACCCATCATGGCTGCGAAAATCGAGAGCCAGAGTGGCGCAAGGTTATTGATCAATCCATTCACCGACGCCGGCAGGAATTGCTGCGCAGTCATCGCAAGCACGGACGTTCCGGCGAAGTTGACGATCCCGAGGGAGACAACACCCCAACGGGCCTGACCCGCGGTGTCCGCAAGCCGCCGGAGACCAGGGCGCAGTCCGCCGGCACGGAGGATGACGATGATGGTTAGCGTACAGGTCGCCACTGTGGCTCGATCAAAGGCGACCATGAGGCCGGTCACCTCACGCATTGCCGTCTTGGCAGCGGTGTAGAGGGTTGCCCAGCCCAAACAGGCAAAGACGGCGGCGGCGAACGCTAGGCGAACGGTTCGCGGGTCCGGAGCTGCGATCCTCACGGGAATACCCATCCCAGCACCCAGCCGGGCCGGGCATTGCTTGGCGGACCACCTATACGCACGAGGGGCAGGGTAGCAACCACGTGCGTCCCCTCGAACCGCTGAAGACCCACCATTGGGTACCGGTGGATGCCTGGAAACCGACCAATTGCGATCGGGAACGGTATAGACGACCAATCAAAGGGCGAACTGCGCAGTCTCCGGGCGAGGGCCCCGACCGCACATGAACCGACCAACACACCACCGGAGACACCGACTTGACGATCCCGCCATGACCGTCGAGACGCGTGACGGGCAATCAACGTTGCGAAGCGGATTCGCCGCCTTCTCAACCCAGATTGCAGGGCGTCCGTTGCGCGCTTACCAATTGGAGGCAGCCAACGCGATACTCGCCAGCATCGAAGGCGGGATGGGGGAGACCTTCGTCGTCATGATGGCGCGCCAAATGGGAAAGAATGAACTCTCAGCCCAACTCGAGGCGTGGTTGCTCGACCAGGCATCGGAAACCGGCGGGACCATTGTCAAAGCCGCACCAACATTC
>DDYL01000101.1 GCA_002347925.1 Chloroflexi bacterium UBA2235
TCACGGAACCTGTTCACCTACAAGTGTTCGTTACCCCAACTTGACCCCATTGTCCCGGGGTGGCCAGTTTGGCTCACCAGATGGCGATGGCGAACCCTTACGTGCGTGCCGACGTTGTCAGCGCCAATGAGTTTCCGTCGTTCTCAGCCCAATTCGCGGTCCAGGCAGTCCCGAAGACGGTTGTGAACAAGCGTGGCGAAATCCTCGGAGCACGACCGGAAGGTCGGTTCGTTTCCGAGGTGCTGCTCTCACTCGGTATCGATCCCAGCGCCCCACAAGTCGAGGGTTGACAGGACCGCACGTTTGCAATGAGTGTCGTGGAGACACATATTGGCCAGGCTGGCGGAGACGGCAACGCGTCGCCTCCGCCAACGCACCATTAATCTTTAGAACCGCGGGTCAGCCCAAACTCGAGCGAATCTGCCAGAGCAAACCAGCTCGCCTCGATGATGTTGGTGGACGAGCCAACGGTCGTCCAGGTGGCGCCATCGTCAGCGGAATCAATGGTCACCCTAGTCTGGGCGGCCGTACCTGATCCTTCGTCAATTACTCGGACCTTGTAGTCGGTAAGCCGTATTGACTCGACCTGCGGATACCGTCCGATGAGCGCCTTTCGCATCGCTTGGTCGAGGGCGTTGACTGGCCCGTTACCTTCCCCGGCAGTATGAATCACCACACCGTCGACCCGGAGTTTCACCATCGCCTCCGAAAGCATGTCTCGTCCATCCCTGGACTCAACCATCGCGAGAAAGTCCACAAGGTCAAAGGGCGCGCGGTAGTCCTCATGGGTGCGCCTGACCATAAGTTCGAACGACGCTTCCGCACCCTCGAACTGAAAGCCCTTACGCTCGAGTTCCTTCACTTGCGCGACAACCTTGCGCGCGCGGTCGGGTGACGCGATGTCTACACCGAGTGCCTCGGCGCGTGTGACCACCGAGGCCTTTCCGGAAAGTTCGGAAATGAGTATCCGACTCACATTACCCACCGAATCTGGTGCGATGTGTTGGTAACTCATCGGGTCCTTGCGCATGGCATCCGCGTGATATCCAGCCTTGTGGGCAAAGGCGCTTGCACCTACAAACGCTGCGTGAGGATCCGGGTTCAGGTTGCACACGGCAGCCACGAACCGCGCGGTATCGGTCAGGCTCGCAAGTTGCTCATCGGAAACGCAATCAACACCGAGTTTCAGCTTGAGGGTCGGGATGATCGCGCAAAGATTGGCGTTACCGCACCTCTCGCCATATCCGTTGATCGTCCCCTGTACGTGCGTTGCTCCCGCGCCTATCGCAGCGATTGCGCCGGCAACGGCGAGTTCGCAGTCGTTATGGGTGTGGATCCCGATCGTTATCTCTCTTGCGAACGAACCTCGGACTTGCCGGACGATACGCTCGACGTCAGTCGGCAGGGTCCCGCCATTGGTGTCGCATAGCACGAGTGCCTCGGCACCGGCCGACGCAGCCGCCTCAAGGCACGCCCTTGCGTACGTTTCGTCGTGCTTCCATCCATCGAAGAAGTGTTCAGCGTCATAGAACACCCGTTTCCCATTGTCACGCAGGAAACCGACCGAATCCCTGATCATTGCGAGGTTTTCATCGAGAGAAACCCCGAGGACATCGCGCACCTGCACCGCATTGTTCTTGCATACGATCGTCACCACTGAGGTGCCTGCATCGGCAAGAATGCGAAGGTTAGGGTCGTCCTCGGCCCGGTTGCCCTTGTAACGGCTCGACCCGAACGCAACTATTGTCGCGTGCCTCCACGACAGCTCCTTCGCTCGGGCAAAGAACTCCGCGTCGCGCGGGTTTGACCCGGGGTATCCGCCCTCGATGTACGCGACGCCAAGGCGGTCGAGCCGCTGAGCGATCTTTAGCTTGTCCTCGAGCGAAAGGTTCAGGCCTTCGCGTTGGACACCGTCGCGCAGTGTCGTGTCATAGATATCTAGTGGATTACCTGGTTCGGACATTGTGAGCCCTCGACCTTTCGGGTTTTTCACCCGTCATGGTCCGGGCAATTCCCCACGAGGCGGCGAATTCAGACCCGGATGTCAACGTCTACAGCGACTGTGCACAGGGTTCCGTTGGAACGGGTGACAGCGGTGCACAATCCAGATTGCCGACGCGTGGCGGGAACGGGTTTCGTGCAACCTACGCCACGGTCGGCGCAGTAATTCGAGGATCCTGTAAGGAGGAGGCCAGCCGGGTGATTTCGGCCGCGATTAGCTCACCCATCCGGTCAGTGACAACCACCTCAGTGCCTGGGCCAGCGATGTCGGAGGTGCGGTACCCGGCGTCGAGGATTGACTCGACGGCCTGTTCGATTGCGTCAGCGACCACTGGCAGGGCAAGCGAATATCGAAGCATCAGAGCCGCCGACAGGATCGCCGCGATTGGATTTGCGCGACCCGTACCGACTACCTCGGGGGTATACAACGCTGTCCCGTGGATTGGTTCGTACAGACCCTGAACGCCACCCAAGGAATTGCTGTGAGATCCAAGTGAGGCTGAGGGAAGCATTCCCATCGAGCCGGCTAGAACCGACGCCTCGTCTGTCAGGATGTCACCGAACATGTTTTCGGTCACCATCACATCGAATGATGCCGGCCTCCGAATGAGATACATCGCTGCAGAATCTACGAGGATGTGCTCAAGTGTGACATCTGGATAATCGACCGCAACGCGGTTCGCAATCTCCCGCCAAAACCGACCAGTGGTAAGGACGTTCGCCTTGTCCACCGATGTCAGCTTCTTGCGTCTCAGGCGGGCGAGGTCGAAACTCGTGCGTAGCACCCGCTCGATTTCCTGTTCGCTATAAGCAAGCGTGTCAACTGCGCGCCAACCAGTCGGGCTTTGCCAACGGCGGCTCGGCTTCCCGAAGTAAAGCCCGCCAGTCAACTCACGCACGACGATCATGTCGGTTCCGCGGACGATATCTTCCTTCAGGACCGAGTGGCTGAGCAGCGAAGGGGACAGCTTGACGGGTCGGAGGTTCGCGTACAGGTCCAGGGCCTTCCGCAAGCCGAGGATCCCTTGCTCAGGCCTGACCTTGGCAAGTGGGTTATCCCACTTAGGACCCCCGACCGCACCGAAGTACACGGCATCCGCGCGCGATGCCAGGGCAAGCGTCTCATCTGGAAGTGCAGACCCGGTCGCATCGATGGCCGCACCACCGATCAACGCATGGTCTGCCGAAAAGCTCCAGCCGTACGCGTCGGCTGCCGCCTGAAGTACCCGGAGGCCGACTTCAACCACTTCCGTGCCGATGCCATCTCCAGCGAGGACCGCAATGTGAGGGGCGTGGCCGGAGACCGGGGTTGATGCAGTCATGGTCAAAGAACTCCTCGCCGAATGGTTACAGGTAGCCGAGGTCAGGCCAGAACGGAGGTGGTGGGAAAACTGGTGTTCCGGCTACTCTCGAACTTGGTGATATCTGGCTCGTGTTGCATCGTCAAGCCGATATCGTCGAGGCCCCTGACCAGGCAATCCTTCCGGAACGGGTCGACATCGAACGATGCGACCACCCCTTCCTGATCAGAAACAACTTGGTTTTCCAAGTCAATTGTCAAGGCGTAACCCGGCCGTTCCTTCGCACGGGCAAGCAGATCCTCAATCACGCTTTCGGGAAGGACGACTGGCAACATCCCGTTCTTGAAACAATTGTTGAAGAAAATGTCAGCAAAGCTTGGTGCGAGAACGACGCGGAAACCCATGTCCTCAAGCGCCCACGGTGCATGTTCCCGGGAAGATCCACATCCGAAATTTCGCCCAGCGATAAGAATCGACGCACCCTGAAACTCGGGTTGGTTGAGTTCGAAATCCGGGTTGAGGGACCCATCGTCGTTATACCGCCAGTCAAAAAAGCAGAAGGGGCCAAAACCGGTGCGCTCGATGCGCTTCAGGAACTGCTTGGGGATTATCTGGTCTGTGTCGACATTTACCCGGTCGAGTGGCGCTGCGACCCCGGACAAAGTGGTGAAAGGCTGCATGGGGGGTGTTCCTTGTGTTCTCGGAGTGGCGTTTGGTCAGGTGGCCGGCGCCCAGGTGCGTATGTCCACAAAGTGTCCGGCGATTGCCGCCGCGGCTGCCATTTGCGGGCTCACAAGGTGGGTACGGCCACCCTTGCCCTGTCTTCCTTCAAAATTGCGATTGCTGGTGGACGCACAGCGCTCACCCGGCTTCAGGATGTCTGGGTTCATCCCAAGGCACATGCTGCATCCGGCGGTTCTCCAATCGAACCCAGCTGCGATGAATATTTCATGGAGGCCCTCCGCCTCGGCTTGAACCTTCACTGGCATGGATCCGGGCACGACCATCGCGTAGACACGTGGGTTGACTTTCCTGCCCTTGATAACCGCAGCCGCGTCGCGGAGATCCTCGATACGTCCGTTTGTGCATGAACCGAGGAAAACCCGGTCAATCGGAATCTCTTCAATCAGGGTCCCGGGGGT
>DDYL01000120.1:0-7270 GCA_002347925.1 Chloroflexi bacterium UBA2235
TGGTTGAGACCGCGCACCTGGTTCTTGAGCTTCTCGGAGACGGCCAGGCCGGCAGCGTCATCGGAGGCCCGGTTGATGCGGAGGCCCGAGGAAAGGTGTTCGGCCTGCTTGGCGTAGGAGTCCTGGCTGGCGGCGAGCCCGCGCTGGGCCGCCGAGGCGGCGAGGTTGTAGTTGATGCGTAGAGCCATTGTGGTGCGATCTCCCTATCGTGAAGAAAACATCCGTGTCCGGGCCGCGGCGCATCCACGCCGCGCCAAGGGAAAGCAGCAACGCGGTGGCCGAAGGCCGCCGCGCCGGCGAATGACACACGTCCAGGAAGACGTCACCGCGGCGTAACCGCACGTAACCCAGCAATGGCTACCCAAAAGAGATGGGGCGCCACGGCATTCAACCCGGAATGTGCGCAGGACGCCACGGTCAGACAGCCGTAGCAACCCCGAGACTCATTACCTTCAACCGGCGATCCGTGTGTGTTGGCAGACCCACACGGCCGGGATGGTCAACAGAACCTCGCGCTTCCCTTGCGTCAAGTATCGACAGAATGTCTCCGGGATGGAGTTAACACGAACCAAACCGGGCCAACGAACGCCAGAAACAACAAAAACTCTCCTGAAGCGGTCGTTTCGCTTCAGGAGAGTCCTGTATTTCCAGAGGCTTGCGGGAGCTACGGCCCGGGAAGACCGGTCATTCCCGGTGGACCCGTGGCCGACGCTGCGATGACGGCACCCACCGGTTCATGGGTATCGCCGTCATCGCCAGAACCGTTTCCGGCACGACGTTTTCGCATGTAATCACGCATGTAGGCCCGCCGCCGATCCAGTCCCTCACCGTCCCCTGCACGAGGCGCGGTTCGTTTGGGATCCCATTCGAGCAAGGCGGTGGCTAGGTGCTGTGACTCAACCACGTACGCGCCTTGCTTGACCATCGCGGCCAATCGACGGATGCGGGCCTCGCGCTCTGCTGGACTCTCGGGGTACCGCCCCCCAAATACTGTGGTAACCATTGCCTTACCGTGACTATCGGAGCGCCGACAAATCTCCACAGTGGTGCCCCCGAAGTTGGCACAGAACTGGGCAAGAACTGGCCAACAAGGGGGGCCCGAAATGCCCCTTATCATCTGGCGACCATGGAAACCACGTTACGGCTCGATGCAGGCCGCCACGAACCCCCGCCGAACCCTCAGTTCTGGGCACAAGCAGCAGCACGGGCGGCTAGCCTGCTGGTACTCGATGACCTGGCCACACGCACGCCTCTCGTGCACCTGATTGACATCCTCACGAGACTGGCAAGTCCCGATGCGGCAACCCGATCGGCCGCCGCCACGCCCTACGGGCGCCTCTTCCGCGACCTCGCCAGTGCCGGCCACGACCTCAGCGATGCCTTCGCCGCAGCGATCGCCACCAGCGAGACGCTGATCGTGCGCCATCTCCAGGGATCCGGCCACGCGATGCCCAGTGCAATCATGGAAGCGGCCATCCACGATCTGGATGTGATCGCCAAGTTGACCGCCCTGGGAGCCGCGATCCCGGATGCAATTGCCGAAACCCTTGGGGTCGACCCCGCTCACGGAGGTCTACCAGCACTTCCAGACCGGAGGGTGCGACCGGAACGAAAAGGTGAACCGACCTTGAACCTTCGTGACCTAGCCGGCCGCGCGGGCGTGGAAAGCCTGGTCACCCATTACTCCATGCACGGCAGCGGGCACTTTGCGAGGGCCAGGGCATTTGTGTGGCGAGGCGCGACCGGAACGAACCAACTGTCCGGGTTCGACCCGGTCATGGTTCACGACCCAATCCGTGCCCACGACCTCGTCGGTACGGTCGACGCCCGCGCCCTGCTGCGTCGAAACACCGCCAACCTCCTGCGTGGACGTCCTGCAAACAATGTCCTGCTGTATGGGGATCGCGGAACGGGAAAGTCGTCCAGCGTGAAGTCGCTCCTCCAGGAACCTGACACGGCTGCCTGGGGAGATGATCCCGACGCGGGATCGGTGCCGTGGGGACTGCTTCGCCTGATCGACGTGCCAAAATCTCGCCTTGGCGACTTTCCCACCTTGATCACGTGCCTGCGTGGCCGTCCGGAACGCTTCATCCTGTTTGTCGATGATCTTTCCTTCGAGGACGGCGAGACGCAGTACAAGGACCTGAAGGCTGTGCTTGATGGCGGCGTGACCGCGCGACCGGAAAATGTGGTGGTCTACGCCACGTCGAACCGGCGTCACCTGATCCGCGAACAGTTCAGCGACCGCCCCGATCCCCTGAACACCGACGTGCACGGGCAGGACACCGTGCAGGAAAAGCTTTCGTTCGCCGACCGGTTCGGGTTGACCCTGACATTCCTGTCCCCGAACCAGGAGGAATACCTCGCCATCGCGACCCATCTCGCGCAATTGCGCGGCTTGCCCATCGCAATCCCCGATCTCAGGCGTCGGGCAATTTCGTGGGCAGCGTGGCACAACGGACGGTCCGGTCGCACGGCGAGGCAGTTCATTGACGACCTCGCCGCCGAACTTGGCTAGCGCTGAAACGACAATCTATACATTAGCTCGCCCATGTAATGAGGGCGGGTTCGAGAGCATTCGCCAGATCGGGATGGGCGGGCAGTATGCGAATGCTATATCCATGTAATCCACTTGTCTGACAAGAAATGGTCCCGGAAAACATCGTCACGCCGTCACCGCCGGGGCCATCCTGACATGCCATTGGGGACGGGTTCCCCTGACTGATCTGACCGGTCGGATCGATTGGTCCGTCGTAGAGTTGAACGGTGACATCGTTTGGTGACAGGCGTCCAAGCCGGACGCGGGCACGCACCGGCACGGACATCCCCACCGCAAGGCTTGCGGGAGGCGGCTCCATGCGCTCGATGCGGAGGTCACCCCAGCACTCCCGGATCCGCCGTTTCCACGCGGCGAGGTCGCGTGCGCCACGGGCTCCGTTGGCAAGCAGGCGACCGTACCGATCGGCGGACTTGAGGTAGAAGTGATCGGTGTAGTCGAAGACCATCCGGTTGGTGTTGAAAACCACACCGAGGTCGCGCATCGACGCCTTCATCATTGAAATCCACCGACGGGGCAAGCCGTCGGCACCGCGGTCATAGAAGGCGGGAATCACCTCCTGCTCAAGCACGTCGTAGACCGACCGGACCTCGACCTCATCCTGGTAGGCGTCATCCTGGTAGGCCTCGCGACCACCGACCGCAAACCCGAGACCCGGGCGGTAGGCCTCATCCCACCATCCGTCGAGGACACTCAGGTGAAGGACACCATTGAGCGCAGCCTTCATGCCGCTGGTGCCGCTCGCCTCCTGGGGACGGCGCGGCAGGTTCAGCCAGATGTCGCAGCCGCTCACCAGATACCGGGCAACGTTGATGTCGTAGTTCTCGATGAAGACGATCCGGTGGCGAAGGTCATCGCGTCGCGCAAGCCGGATGATCTCGCGGATCAGCTCCTTGCCACCGTTGTCCTCGGGATGGGCCTTCCCGGCGAACAGGAACTGCACGGGACGGTCTCGGTTGTTCACGAGACGCAGCAGACGTTCGACATCCCTGAGCAGAAGCGTCGCACGCTTGTAGGTCGCAAAACGTCGTGCAAACCCGATCGTCAAAGCACTGGGGTCGAGCACCTCCGAGGCGCGCTCCACCTCAGCCGAGGAAACGCCGCGCAGTTCCAGTTGCGACCGCAGACGTGTCCGGGCAAAGCTGATGAGGCGTTCGCGTCGCCTTTCGTGGGTACGCCAGAGTTCCTCACCCGGAATGTCATTCACACGTGCCCAGACGGCACGGTCGTCGTCATCACGGTTCATGCTCGCGTCAAGCCACCGCGGACCCAGGTACCGGTCGTACAACCCTCGCATGTCGGCCGATATCCACGACAACGCATGCACACCGTTGGTGATCGACCCGATCGGAACCTCGTCCACGGGCGCATCCGGCCAGAGGCGCGACCACATGCGGCGGCTCACATCGCCGTGCAACCGGGATACCCCGTTCGTCGCGCCGGCGAGTCTGATGGCAAGGATTGCCATGCTGAACTGTTCGCCAGTATTGCCCGGGTTCTCGCGACCAAGCGCAAGGAACTGTTCACGGGAGACCCCGAGGCGTCCGAACCACGACCCGAAATACTGGTCGACCAGTTCAGGGACGAACTTGTCGATGCCTGCGGGAACCGGGGTGTGGGTCGTGAAGACCCCACCCGCGGACGCAACCTCGCGTGCCTCATCGAAGTTGAGATGGTGTTCCTCCATCAGGCGACGCACTCGTTCGATCCCGAGGAACGCCGCATGCCCCTCGTTCATGTGATAGACCTGCGGTCGGAATCCCAGGGCCTCCAAGGCACGCATCCCACCCACGCCGAGAAGGATCTCCTGGCGGATCCGGATGTCGCGGTCGCCGCTATACAAACGAAGGGACGAGACGCGGTCTCGCTCCTCGGTCTCCGGAACGTTCGAGTCAAGGAGGAGCAGCGGCACCCGGCCAACCTGGACCCTCCATATCTGGGCGGTGAGTACGCGTCCGGGGAGATCCACGGTGACCTTGACCGGCGAACCGTCCGGCCGACGCTCAAGCGTCATCGGCAAGTTGTAGAAGTCGTTGTCAGGATAGAGCTCACCCTGCCATCCGTCGGCGTTGAGATACTGGCGGAAGTACCCCTCCTGATACGCCAGACCGACAGCCACGAGGGGAACGCCCAGGTCTGACGCCGACTTCAGGTGGTCACCGGCAAGGAGGCCCAGACCACCGGAGTAGATGGCCATGCACTCCGTCAGGCCAAATTCCATCGAGAAGTAGGCCACCTGGAGCGGGTTGCCCGGATGGGACTTGGAAAACCACGGGCGGCTCGCATGCAGGTTGTGTGACGCGCCATCGACCGGTGCGGATACCGACTTCCCCATGTACGCATCCAGGGACTCACAGACGCGTTCGTACTGCGCCACAAACCCGTCATCAGCGACGGCCTCGTCAAGTTGGTCCTGTCCGATCGACCCAAGCATGAGACAGGGATTGTGACCAGTTGCCTCCCAAAGGGAGGGGTCGAGTCGACGGAACAAGTCAAGCGCGTCGCGGTCCCACGTCCACCGCACATTCATCGCAATGTCGACGAGACGGGCAAGCGCGGGCGGAACCGACGGGGTCACCGTGAAGGTCTGGATTGGTCGGACCGTCATCGTAGCTTCAGCCTTTCTCGTGCCTATCAACCAGGCGCATCACCAGCGCCGATGGACCACCGACTCCACACTCATGAAGCACGTTTGGCACCGCCAGCGGCGATGGCCGTGCCAGACCGGGGCCAAGGACTGCCTATCCCAAGAACGCGGCGTGACGACGCTTGCCGTCAGTGACCACAAACTGCGGACTTACATGCCGGGATAGGAGAATGAACCATCGGGCACGCGTCACGCCCCGGGTCGTACCCGGGCCGCGAGCGAGATGCCCGCACTCTGCGCGAACGTCCGCAACAGGCTCGTGAAAAGTGCCCCGCGGGAGCGGCGGATTGTCTCAGGCGCCTGCTCGGCTGCCAATCCAAGTGCCCGGTGCCAGATGTCCATGTGGTCCGGATAGAGTCGACGTAACGCGGTGACATAGAACCCACGGCTGTGCCGGTCACCAAGCAGCTGCTCCGCCCGCACCAGAAATGGTGCAAAGTCCGGGTGGTTTTCCGAAACCGATCCTGAGGGGACTGCTGAAGCGCCTGACAGATAAGATTCTTGATCTCGTTGGTTAGGTGCACGCACTTCACCAAAACCTGACAATGTCTCCGAAGGGCCGGTTTGGGGACCTGTTTGGGGTCGCGCAACAGTGCGATCAGGGGCGGACCGGCCCAGTCCGGCATCAATCGGGCGCGTCAGTGACGCCAATGCACTCCGTGGATCGTCGCGTCCAGATTGATAGACAATCGCAGCAATTGATGTTGGGTCCCGTCGTTCGGCCGTCTCCAAACGTTTCTTAAGAATCGTTCCTTGAACGTTTTCCGGTTCCAGAATGAACTCACGAGGAGTCGTTTCAGACTGAACCAAAGGTGACCCGGTATCCACCACCTGCCTTCCAAATTGAAATGTAGGTCCGGACCCCCACTGGCCCGTCGGAACCTTGCTTTCCACGACCAATGTTTCAAAATGAACACCAGGTGCCACGACAGGGTTGAGAACTCCCGGTGAGACCGGAAGATCGTTGCCCGCTCCGAGGACCTCCCGGATCTGGAGTTCATCCTCGACGGTCAGCGGATCCTCCATCAGGACGTGGTAGGTACTGATGGTCCGTCGGCGCTTTCCCATGGCCTTGTCGTACACATAGTTGTGTTCGACCCAGACGAACTGGCGCACATCTTCCCGTTGGAGCAGACGCCACAGGGTGACGCGGGAGAAGCCGCACGCGCTTGCCAGTTCAGTCGCACCCACCGTGCAGTCGCGGCCGACGCCATCGGGGCCCGCATCGGTGTTCGGTGACCCCAGTGAGCGGTTGCAACGGTCACGCACCTCCATGATCAGGACCGTGGCGTCAGGGCCGAGACGGGGCTTCCACCGCTCCCAGAAATACCGCGATTCGGTGATGCGCAGATGTGGGCGCAGGATGGAATCCCGGACGTGGCGGTATGCCGGTGACAACGACAGGCGTTGCGGACGCATCTGGACCGATGCCCCAATGCCCGCCGAGTCACTCTCGCCGCTGGCAGGCCCGGTGACACCCGGATCAGTGGTCGATGACCGGCGGGCCATCAGCGTGATCCTCCGTTACCGGCCGTCGGCAGGGTGGTCGCCGATGGGCGCGCGCGTTTGGCGACCGGCCCCGGGGCGGGGGCTTCGCGGCTTTTCCCCCAATGGGCGATGACGGTGTCGATGGTGGTTCTGAGCGACGCGCGCGCACTGGCTTCGAGCGTTTCGTCGGTCAGGATCCGGGCCAGGGCAAGGAGCGTCGGATCATCCAGTCCGAGGGTGACCAATGCGCGAATCGGATGACCTCCGGCACTGAGCAACGCATCCGTGTCCGGTGCGCCAAGTTTCAGGGCGTCGGCTATCAGCAGGATCACGTCGGCACCGGGTGCACCGCGTTCGCCCGCCTCGATTCGGTTGATGTAACTGCGATCAAGGCCAACCCGCTGCGCCAACTGACCCTGGCTGAGGTCGAGTTGCTGGCGTAGAGCCCGCAGCAGTTCACCAAAGTTCGCACTGCGGACGCTATCGCCCGCGGTTGCACGTGTTGTCATAAGTGGCCGCCCGTCAATGGCAGTTGCCGGGGGAAGTTGTGCCAGCCAGTCTACATCGCCTGTGCCAGC
>DDYL01000120.1:7360-11006 GCA_002347925.1 Chloroflexi bacterium UBA2235
TGCGGTCTGCGGGAGCGCCGCACGTGTCCCATGCGTGCCCGCGGCAGAACGCGCTGGTGCCCGGATGGGGGTGCCGGGCACCAGTGACTTGTGCGTGGGAGCTGCTCGTCAGTCGTCCGAGCGCTGGACGACGGCATCAGTGCGGGAAAAGACCTCGGGTCGCAGGCGGACCCCAAGACCGGGCCCTTCCGGAGGGTAGACGTAACCATTCTCGATTCGGGGCAATCCTTCGACCACGTCCGCATACCAACCGTGGATGTACGCGCGAACGATCTCCTGGACATAGCAATTGGTGATTGCGAAGTCCAGGTGGACGCTGGCGGCGAAGTTCACCGGTCCGGTGCAGTCATGGGGGGCGACCGGCAGGCTATATGCCTCGGCCATCGCGGCGATTTTCTTCGCTTCGGTCAGGCCACCCACCCAACCCACGTCGAACATTGCGATCGACACGGCGCGCTTCTCGAAGAGTTCTCGGAATGCGAAACGGGTGGCGAGGGTTTCGCTGGCGGTGACCGGGATGTGCGTACTGGCCCGGAAGGTAGCCAGGGCGTCCAGGCTGTCCATCCGGATCGGATCTTCGAACCAGAGGGGGTCGAACGGTTCCACGGCCTTGGCAATCCGGATGGCACTCGGCAGGTTCCACACCGAGTGCATCTCCAGGGCGATATCCATCGCGTTCCCCACTGCGTCGCGGATCTGCCGGAATGGACGCAATCCGGTCTCGATCTGCCTGGCATCGATCCATTGCCCGCCAGTCTCCGGGCCGAACTGGTCGAACGGCCAGATCTTCATTGTCGAGATGCCTTGGGACAGAAGATCCTTCGCAAGGGCGCCGGCATCGGTCTTCCACGCGTCAAGGTCCTCGTACGGTCCGGTCCGCGCGCCGTCGGTGAATGTGGCGTCGGTGCCACGTGGCCGGACGCCGCCGTAGCGGTAGCCGGCGCAGGTGTTGTAGACCCGGACCCGCTCGGCCGTGGGTCCCCCCAACAGGCGATAGACCGGCACGCCGTGTACCTGACCCATGATGTCCCAGAGGGCCATGTCGATGGCTGACAACCCACGGATCTCGGCGCCGGTCAGCGCGCCGGTCGCCGCGGTCTGGTAGAGGGTCTTCCAGTGCTTCTCGATCGCACCGGGATCCTGGCCCAGGAGGGCCGGCGCTGCGACCGAATGGATGTACGCGGTGATCGTTTCCGTCAAACGCCAGGTGTCGCCCAGTCCGATGAGGCCCGTGTCGGTGTGAACACGGACGAAGAGATTGTGCGGGTGTTCGCCGAAGCGAACCGTCTCGATGGCAGTGATTTTCATGGCGCGGCCAGTGTACGCCGGCATCCCCGGATCGGTCGGGCACTGCCATCAGGTGCCCGACCAATCCGGCGTGCGAGGTGCGTCAGGCGTCGGCGACGCTGCCGTCGGCAAAGGTGAACTGCGACCGGACATCCGGGTTGTATGGGTGCCGGGCGCACTCCGCTTCGTCAAGTTCCACCCCGAGCCCGGGTGCCTGCGGCAACAGGGCATAGCCTCCCTCGACAACGCAACTGGTCCTGACGACCTCGTATCGCCATGGGCTGCCGAGCGGGTGTTCCTGGATCGTGCAATTGGGTGTGCCCGCATCAACGTGGAAGTTGGCAGCGGTCAGGATCTCGCTGCTGGCGCCATGGAGGGCGGCCTCGAGGAACTTGACTTCGGCCATCGCTGCGATCTTCTTGGTCTCGAGGATGCCCCCGGCGTGTGAGACATCCGGTTGGATGTAGGCCACTGCCCGCTGCTGGATCAGGTCATTGAAACCCCATTTGGTGAAGAGGCGTTCCCCGGTGGCGAGTGGCACGGGTGACCGTTCGGCAATCCACGCGAGCGTGGCCAGATCCTCTGGTTGGCACGGTTCCTCGATCCACATCGGGTGCGCGTCGGCAACCTGTCTCGCAAAGTCGACCGCCATGACCGGCGTGAAGAGGCCATGGGCATCGATCAGGATGTCCACGTCGTCGCCCACGGCTTCCCGGAGGCGCTTGATCCCCGCAGCGCCACGACGCACATCGCGGCGTGGGTCGACCACGCCGTCAGTGACCTCGAATGGCCCCATCTTGACCGCAGTGTACCCACTCTTGACAAGTTTGACTAATTTGTCGAGGCCGGCGTCGGAGTGTGGTGATCCGTGCGTGTAGAGGCGGATACGGTCTCGGGCTGCACCGCCGAGGAGTTGCCAGACGGGAACGCCAAGCATCTTGCCCTTGATGTCCCAGAGGGCCATCTCGATGGCCGAGATTGCCGAATTCAGCACCGGACCACCACGCCACCGCGGGTACCGGTACATTGCCTGCCAGAGCCATTCGATGTTCCGGGGATCGCGACCGATGAGAAACCGTTCGTGTTCGCCAATGGCGGCTGCAATTGTCTCGGCCTTGCTGGTGACCGTGCCCTCGCCAAGGCCAGCGAGTCCGTCCTGGTTGGTGTAGACCTTGACGAAGACCCAATTCCCGCCGTTCGGGTTCGACGCCACGATGAAGGTTTTCAGACCTGTAATCTGGATGTCCATGGTTTCCCTTTCCTGCGCACCGTATCGCGTTTTGCCATCCGCATCGCGTGTTGCCATCCGCGGATGGACTTGCCAGCGGGAACGTGCTGGTAAGACGGCATCCACCATGCTAGCCACCGGGGCAGCAGCCCAGTCAGTTTCTGGAGTGGTCTGCCCGTCCCGCACCTGATCGCCACTTTAGATACATTGTTTGACCGATCTGGTCGAGGTCCATGAACCGGAGCTACCGCACGGTCCAGAGGTCACGCTGCGGTTTAGGTGTCACGGAAGACGCCGACCCAGTGGGCGCGTGCCAGACCATCCGGTACGGCCTGAGCAGCTGCGCGGTCCCTGCCGTCCAAACCGGGTCGTCATTTGGGCCCAAAGGGGGGCAAACAGGAGCGATGCCGGCATTGTGACGGTTCACTGCTACCCTTTCCTGAACATCACTATGGTTGAAACAACATCCACCGGCACCCAAACCGTTCGCCATGACCTGCGAAACATCGCCGTCATCGCCCACGTCGACCACGGCAAGACGACCCTCGTCGACGGATTGCTGAAGCAAAGCATGGTCTTTCGGGACGCCGAATCGGCCGGCACCCTCATCATGGATTCCAATGAGCTGGAGCGTGAGCGCGGTATCACCGTGTTCGCCAAGAATGCTTCGATCAAGTTTGGCGACATCAAGATCAACCTGATCGACACCCCGGGCCACGCCGATTTCTCAAGCGAAGTCGAGCGCACCCTGTCCATGGCAGACGGGTGCCTGCTCCTTGTCGACGCGGCCGAAGGTCCATTGCCCCAGACCAGGTTCGTCCTTGCGCTTGCGTTGCAACTCGGATTGCGTCCGTTGGTCGTGGTCAACAAGGTCGACCGCAAGGATGCGCGGGCCGAGGAAGTCGTCGAGGAAATTGCCGACCTCTTCCTCGAACTGGCGACCGAGGATGCCCAGCTGAGCTATCCGGTCATCTACGCGATTGCGCGTGAGGGGCGCGCCGGGCACGCGCCCGACGACCTCGCCCCGGATCTCATCCCCCTGTTTCGCGCCATCATCGAGCATGTCCCGCCCCCAGTCGCGAACATGGAGGGGCCGGTGCAGGTCCTCGTGTCTGCCCTGGACTACGAGAC
>DDYL01000120.1:11076-13072 GCA_002347925.1 Chloroflexi bacterium UBA2235
CTCGGCAGATATCCGGTTGAGGAAGTCCGTGCCGGCGACTTGGTCGCGATCCCGGGCGTCCCCACGGTCACGATCGGTGACACGATTGCCGATGCTGCCGAACCGGAGGCGCTTCCCCGCCTCGCGATCACCGAACCGACCGTCCAGCTGACCATCGGCCCGAATACCAGTCCGTTTTCCGGTCAGGATGGCCGGGCGGTCACGTCCCGCCAGTTGCGTGAACGCCTCGACCGCGAGCTCGAGACCAATGTCGGGCTGCGCATCCGCAGCAGTGCCGAGGCCGGCGACGGCGCCCCCGCTGACGGCATCGTCGTTGCCGGACGGGGTGAACTGCATCTTGCGATCCTCCTTGAGACGTTGCGTCGCGAGGGCTTCGAGATCTCCGCAAGTCGCCCTGAGGTCATTTTGCGCCGTGGCGAACGCGGCATGGAGGAACCCTTCGAGGAAGTCGTGATCCTCGTGCCCCAGGCCTACATGGGTACGGTCACCGAACTCCTCGGGCCCCGCCAGGCGGTTCTCCAGCAGATGTCGCCGGACGAAGGCCGTGGTGCGCGCTTGACGTATCGCATGCCGACACGGGGGCTGATCGGTCTGCGCGGTGCCTTGCTGACTGCGTCCCGAGGCACGGCGACGCTCAACAGCCGGTTCATCGAATACGCTCCCGTTGGTGGCACGATCCCGCGCCAACGGAATGGTGCGGTCGTTGCCACCGAGGCAGGCATGACCACCGCCTATGCGATATCCGGCTTGCAGGAGAGGATCCGGTTGTTCATAGGCCCGGGTGTCTCGATCTACGAGGGCATGATTGTCGGCCTGAACAGCCGCGAGCAGGACATGCCGGTCAACATCTGCAAGGAAAAGAAGCAGACGAATATCCGGAGTTCCAACTCGGACATCGCGGTTCGCTTGGAACCGCCGATGGTCCTCTCGCTTGACCAGTTCATGGAGATGATCGGCGAGGATGAGTTGCTGGAACTCACGCCCAAGAACCTACGCCTGCGCAAGCGTCACCTTTCGGCGCAGGCACGGGAACGGGCGGGGCGCATTTCCTCAACGGCGTAGACGTACCTGTACCCATGCACGTCGCCAGCCGGCCGGAAAGTTCCGGACCGGGTCGTTCCCGGTTCTGAGTGACGGCCACGGGGCGCCCTGTGGACATGGGTCATCAGCCACCGGCCGCAAAGTAGGCGTGCACGCTGCGTGCGACCTGCACGATTGCGTTTTCGCCTTTCATGGCATTAGGCCGGTTGTCGGTCAGGACAACCACCACGTAGCGTCCGGTCGGACCAAACACGATCCCGGCATCGTTGCGCACGGCGTCCAGTTGGCCACTCTTGTGGGCCACGGCGATCGTCGGCGGGACACCCCGGGGCAACCATGCGGCTGGTTGTACTTGTTGCAAGAGGTCAAGCATCTGACCGGTTGCCTCAACCCCGGCCAGCCTGCCGGTTGCGAGCAGGGAAAGCAGCCGTGCCATGTCGGCGGCGGTGGTGGTGTCTGGCCGGTCGTCAATGTAGTAACGCGTGTTTGACAACCCAAGACGCTGGTTGTTGGCGTTCACCCGGTCCACGCCAATCCGGCGCACGATGGCGTGCGCAGCCGTGTTGTCGGAGATGCCGATCATCAGGCGCAGTGCGTCGGTGATTGTGACCTGCGTCCCGATCCGGCCTTGAAGGATCCCGGCGCCTGGGGCCCAGTCGATCGGCAGGAGGCGCAGTGTCTCGTCCAGTCGCAACAGGCCTGCTTCGATCTGGCGGAACGCTTCCACCAACACCCCGACCTTGTAGAGGCTGGCAGGAACCGCAATCCGGTCGCCATTGACGGTGGCACTTGCGCCAGTTTCCAAGTGAACCACAGCGATTGACGCGGCATTGCGGTCGATCGGCAGAGATGTCTCGATGGCGTCCAGGAGGGCCGCGTCGGATCGGGGGAGGATCAGGTCACGGGTAGTCACTGGGCTAACCCCAACCACCAGCGGGACGGATGTGGGTGGCAC
>DDYL01000015.1 GCA_002347925.1 Chloroflexi bacterium UBA2235
GTGCCGTGCAGGGACAGCGTCGCAACATGCGTCCGCGCGAGCACGATCCAGTCGCGCAGAGTGGCATCGTCGTCAAACCCTGACGGTTCCACCGTGACGAACCCACCCATGTTCCGTCCAGTGAACATCATGGGGCCCGCGTGGGGTCGGGCAAGCGCATCGCGATGAAGGTCGGGCCCGGTACGCACAACCAGGGTCTCACCGATGACCGCCACAAGCATATGGGATCTGACCATGAACGCCAACCCACCGAACATCCGCCGTTCGGTCACGTCCGCGTCACCATCCACGATGTCCCTGATCCGTTCGGCCAGACCCTCATCGAATGCCACGCTGACAACCCTCCTGCAAGGATGATGCACACCAGAGATCCTGTTTGCCCTCGGAACTCCCTCAGGGCCGACCGGGACAGGTACGATTTCCAAACGGAAACCAAGGCCGAATAAGGGAAAACATGAAGTTCCGCGCCATTGACTTCGTAGTCGTGTTCGTCGCAGACATGGATCGTGCCATCACGTTCTACCGGGACACCCTTGGGATCGCAATTGCCGGTGGCGAGGACCCGCACCCGGTCTGGAATGAACTCGAGACCGAACCGGTCACCGTTGCACTCTTCGCAAACACGGACTCCGCGGGATCAAACGCAAGCATCGGGATTGCCGTCGATGATGTCCAGGCCGCGGTGGACGAACTACGCGCCTCGGGACACGCCGTTGCGATGGACACCATAGAGACTCCCGTCTGCTTCATGGCGACCATGCACGATCCTGACGGAAACACCCTCATCCTGCACCAACGCAAGGATGGCACGGCGGGCTAATCCAGAATTCACGTTTCCTACGTTGTTTCCTGTCAGGAGGACCTGTGTGAACGTACGTGCCATCGACTTCATTGCCCTGAGTGTCGCCGACATGGATCGCGCAGCGACGTTCTACCGCGACATACTCGGACTGGACATCCCACCCGGCGATGCCGGTCACCCCATGCATGCAATGTGGCGCGAACTCGACACGTCGCCGGTGACCATCGCGCTCTCCCTTGACGCCGAGAACGCCGGGAAGAGTGGCGGGATTGGCCTCGCGGTCCCGGATGTCGCAAGCGCCGTCGCCGAGGTCCGTGCCTCCGGTCACCGGGTAGTGATGGATGTGTTCGACACCCCTGTCTGCCACATGGCCATCATCCTGGATCCCGACGGCAACACTCTCTACCTGCATCAGCGCAAGGATGGCACTGCCGGGTAGCCAGACAGTCCCGCCCCATCTGCCCATGCCACACCCCAACGTCACACAACCCGAAACACGGATGTGGCAGAATGCCGGTCAGGAGGTCTGATGTCCATGCCATCACTCGAGGAACTTGGCGAAGAGAACCCAAACCTTTCGCAACAGGCAGCCGAATGGCGTGACGCCCGGCGAAACGCCGGCGAAGATCCCGACGACTGGGAAGCCTTCCGCGAACACGTCCAGGCGATCGGTGCCCCGGATCCTGGCGACGAAGAACCCCACGACTTCCGCGACTCGTAGGTCTCTTGCTGACCGTCACTCCTCGAGGCGCGGACGGTACTGAAGCGCCTCGGCGACGTGGGGCGCGCCAATCACGTCCGCGCCCGCCAGATCAGCGATCGTGCGCGACAGTTTCAGCACCCGGTGGTACCCGCGTGCCGACAGATGCAACCGCTGCATTGCCGTCCGAAGCAGCGCCTCGGCAGGGGCATCGGTCCGGCAATGGTCGCGCACCGCTGCCGGGGTCAGTTCGGCATTGCACGTCTGCCCCGTCCCGACCAATCGCGCGGTCTGTCGTGCCCGCGCAGCGAGAACACGCGCGCGCACGACACTGGACGCCTCCCCGGGTGCCGGTGGCGGTGGCGATGCTCCGCCGACCGTTCCCACAGCCAAGTCCTTGTACGACACGCGTGGCACCGTCAGGTGGATGTCGATACGGTCAAGCAGGGGACCCGACAACCGTCGTTGATAGCGCCGGATCGCACCATCCGGGCAGGTGCAGGCACGTTCCGGATCCCCGGCAAACCCGCACGGGCATGGGTTCATCGCCGCCACGAGGGTCACCCTTGCCGGAAATGTCGTGGTCCCGGCCGCCCGCGAAATCGTCACGACCCCATCCTCAAGGGGTTGGCGCAATGTTTCAAGCGTGTGGGTGCCGAACTCCGGCAATTCATCCAGGAAAAGCACGCCCCGGTGGGCAAGCGTGAGTTCGCCCGGTCGCGGCGACGGACCTCCACCGACAAGACCGGCATGACTGACGGTGTGATGGGGCGAGCGAAAGGGTCGGCGTCGCACCAACGGTTCGTCGGCAGGCAACAGTCCGGCAACCGAGTAGATCTGGGTTACCTCAAGGGCCTCATCGGGGGTCAAGGATGGCAGGATCCCCGGAAGGCACCGGGCCAGGAGGGTCTTGCCTGCACCGGGACTGCCGGATAACAGGAGGTTGTGTCCGCCGGCCGCAGCGACCTCGAGGGCGCGCTTGGCGTGTTCCTGCCCGCGCACGTCAGCAAGGTCCTGCCCGACCACTGGACGGTCATCGTCCAGGTCCGGACGACCGCTTCGGGAGAACGGAGGGATCGGTTCCTCCCCATTGAGATGTTGCACGAGGGCCAGAAGCGACGGTGCCCCGATGACCTGGACCTCCTCGATCAGGGCTGCCTCCGGCGCATCCGATGCGGGCACGATGACTGTCCCGATCCCGTTCGCCCGGGCCAACGACACGAGTGGCAGCACGCCATTTGTATGGCGCATCGCTCCATCAAGGGAAAGTTCCCCGAGGAAGAGGGTGGGACTGGACGGCAGTTCCACCGCACCGGAGGCCGCTAGGATGCCAAGTGCTATCGGCACATCGAATGCCGCACCTTCCTTGCGTACTTCCGCTGGCGCAAGATTGATCGTGATCCTTCGTGCGGGGAAGGTAAATCCCGTGTGCCGAATCGCCGCGCGTACCCGTTCCCTCGCCTCCTGCACGGCCGCATCGGGCAAGCCAACGACGGTGACAGCCGGCAATCCCTGTGCCAGGTCTACCTCAACCTCGACAAGTGCCCCCTCAAGACCAACCACACTGCCAGTCTGGACTCTCGCCACCATTGGCATGCCCCTTGTTCCGTCGTTACGTCACGTGCACGATACGCGGATACGGGAACGACCGCAAGGTTCATCCTTGATGGATCCGAGGATCCGAACTGGGTGATCCCTCGTTCCGGTGCCACCCCTTGTGCCACCGAACCCGATTCCCGAGACCGTGCCAACAGCACTCCAGTCCTTCGGTTCGGTGCACCACCCGATCTAATTGCGAACAACTCGCAATTGTGATAAATTAGGCATCACTCGCATCTGCTTCGCAATAGCAAATGCGAATCCTCGCTGCACAGGAAGGAAGACATGCCACCACTGATCACCTCCCGTCCGGCACTGGGCCGGCGCGACCTCATGCGTACCGTAGGCACCGCCGCGATTGCCTCGCAGTTCCTGCCCTCAATGGCACTGGCACAGTCGGCGATCTCGGATGAACTGCGCATCGCCAACGAGGAAACTCCTTACGGTCTCGACCCGGTGCATGAGTACTCCGCCGGCTACCTCCGTAGCATCGGCGTAGCCGAGGGTCTCCTCCGCCTCACCCCGCAAGGCGACGTGGATGTCGATATCGCGGCGTGGTTTGCAAACGCCGGTCCGAATGCCTGGCGGGTCGGTCTCCGACCAGATGTCCGGTTCCAGGGCGGCAAGCCAGTCACCGCAAAGGAAGTGGTTGCCAGCCTCGAGCGCACACGCGCCCTGTCAACCTACGGCGCCAACCTCCTGAAGGGGATCAGCATTGACGCCGAGGGTGACTTGGTGGTGCGGTTCTCAGCCAACCGGGCCATCCCGGCCCTTCCACAAATCCTCACCGACGAGTGGCTGATGATCCACAATGCGGAGTCATTCGGGGCCAAGGACAACTCGTTCGACGTTGGTGCAGCCGACTACACCGGCGCATTCAAGGTGGCAACCTTCAACCCGCGCGTGCAGGTCGTGGCAGAGAGAAATCCCAAGTACTGGGGCGAGACGCCACGCATCGCACGCATTGTCTTGAACGAGGTGAGTGACCCGGATGCCCGCTCACTTGCGGCCCTGTCCGGTGAGGCGCATATCGTCCGGAGCATCACGGCCGAATCCTCCGCACGCATCCAGCGTAGCCGCACGTCCCGCCTCTACACCATCCCCAGCACGGACTGCGCCGCCGCCTACCTCAACATTGCCAAGGAACCATTCAGCGACGTACGCGTCCGACAGGCACTCGCCTGGTCGCTTGATCGCGATGAGATCGTGAATGTTTCCTACAACGGCCTCGCCCGGACTGCACCTTCATGGCTAGGCACGAACGTCGCCTATCCCGAAGCCCGACGGGTCGGATACACGCGCCTGGACCTCACCCGCGCGGCCCGTCTCCTCGACGAGGCCGGTTGGACCCTCGCGTCCGGTGGCAAGGTCCGGGCCCGGAATGGCAAGCCTCTCAAGTTCAGCCTGATCTGGTGGGGCGGTGGCAAGCCAACTGCCGAACTCATGCAGGCCCAGTGGGCAAAGATGGGCGCACAGGTGGAGGTCCTTGGTTCACCCGACTACGGTCTTCTTGACTCGTTACGGTCGGCGGGTAATTGGGACGTCTTCGTCGAAGGATGGGGCACCGATGGCGACCCGGAAAGTGTCCTGTCCCGGCACGTCGCCGCCGATGGCGACCTCAATTACATGAAGTACAACGACGCGGTCATGACCGACCTGCTAAAAGGGTTCGAGACCCTGACGGATGCCGAGGACCGGCGCGTCCAGGCCCTTCATATCAACCAGCGTCACGCCGATACTGTCCCCTTCATCCCAATCTCCAGTCGTGCGCGCCTCAATGCCGTCAGCACGAAGGTGCACGGTTACGTTCCTCACTTCCAGTGGTGGCAGTACGAAGTCCACTCCGACCTCTGGGTATCCAGCTAGGGGCGTGGTGGCCGTCCGCAAAACACGTGTCCGAACGGCCACCATCGTCACGCCCAGCTCAACGGAACGAGATTTCCCAACCAATGTTGCGTTACACCATCACCCGTCTTGCCATCGCACTCCCAGTCCTCCTGGCGGCGGTGACCGCAAGTTTCATCCTCATCCACGCCGCCCCCAGTGATCCGGTAGCGATCATGTTCGGGGCGGTACGAGGTGGCAGCCAGGTGGGCGCAACAGGTACCCAACGCGACGCCCTGCGCCATGAACTCGGATTGGATCGCTCCTGGCCGGAACAGTATTTCTCATGGGTCGCAAGGACGGCACAGGGTGACCTCGGTACGTCGTTCAGATCCCGGCGTCCCGTGGCAACCGAGATGGGAAACCGGATGCCCGCCACGCTATCCCTCGGCCTGACCGCACTTGTCGTCCAGGCCATCCTCGGACTTGGTCTCGGTGCCCTCGCGTCACGACATCCTGGTGGCTTCGTAGACCACGTGACCAATGCGATTGCGATGATCCTGGTCTCAGTTCCTGCCTACTGGCTCGGGCTCATATTCCTCTGGACCTTCGCGGTCGGCTTGAACTGGGTCGATGTGACAGGTCCTCCCGATCCATCTCGCATTGTCCTTCCCGCCCTGACACTCGGGTTGGTCATGACCCCGCCCGTCATGCGAGTATTCCGGACAAGCCTGATCGAACAGCAATCGCGGGCACATGTAACCGTCGCGCGGTCAAAGGGTCTGGCAGAAGGGGTCATCCTGTTCAGGCACGTTGCGCGACCGGCAATCCTGCCAGCCATCACCCTTCTTGGCATCAGCATGGGCGAAATGCTTGGAGGTGCGGTCATCGTCGAAAGCATCTTCTCCTGGCCGGGACTAGGCAAGTACCTGCTCGATTCCATCCTTGCGCGCGATTACCCCGTCGTGCAAGGCTACATGCTGCTCACCACCTTCACTGTCGTAATCGGCACCCTCGTCGTGGACCTCTTGCATGGCTTCCTTGATCCGCGCCTCCGTACTCCCTGACACCCGACAAGCCAAGCGGCGCGACTGGTCCGTAGGCATCCCTGCCTTCATGGCTATCCGCCGACTTGGCATTGCGGGCATGACGGGTGCCGCCATACTCACGTGCATGATCGTGATGGCCGTTGCCGTGCCTTTGGTGTCGCCTTACGGGATCGCGGAGACACGTTCGGGCGAACGTCTGCGGGAACCGGAGTTCGCCCACCCATTCGGCACGGACCGTCTCGGACGCGACCAGTTCACCCGTGCGGCGGCTGCCGGCCGGACATCACTCACAGCCACTTTCCTAGCCCTGGCCCTCAGCCTGACCATCGGCGTGGGCCTCGGGCTCCTCGCTGGACATGCCGGAGGCGGCATTGACATGGTCGTGATGCGAGTCGCGGACGTGATCATGGCCTTGCCGACCCTCGTCCTGGGCATCGTCGTCGCCGCCCTGTTTGGTCCGGCACTCCTGACTGTCGTGATCGCCACGGTGAGTTTCTGGTGGGCCGGGTACGCCCGTGTCACCCGGACCCTCGTTCGTCAAGTGCGGAACGAACCGTTCGTGGAGGCTTCGCGCGCAATCGGGGCGACGCCTTGGCGGATCGCGACCCGCGAAGTCCTTCCGCACATCTGGGGGCCGATCATCGTGATGGCCGCCCTCGATGTCGGATCGCTCCTGATGACCCTTTCAGGTCTCTCGTTCCTTGGTCTTGGTGCCCAGCCACCGACCCCGGAATGGGGATTGATGCTGGCCGACGGACGCGCCTACTTCATGGACGCGCCCTTCCTGATGTTCTTCCCGGGACTGATGATTTTCCTGTGCGTCCTGGGCGTCAACCTGCTTGGCACCGCCCTGCGCCAACGCATCACCACGTCTGTGTAGGCGAGATGCCCATTCCCCCAAGGCAAAGGGGGGATGTTCCACCAATCCGGTAGCCCGAAAAACACAAGAACCCACCTGACCCCGTCAGAGTGGGTTCTCTGGACCCGCCCCCGGAACTCACCGTGGCGGGCGCATGCAATTGTGGAGGTGACTGGTCGCGGGCTAGACGGAAGTATCCACGTGTTGCGAGGTCACGATCCGCGGACGAGTCCGCGTCGCCCCCTCGGCACTCTGGGAGACCGCCTGCTGTGCGATGACCCGTGACTTGGTTGCCCGAGAGGCAGCCGATGCATGGATCTCCGCGATGACCTGTGCGTTCCTCTGGTCCACCACATCCCTCAGGTGGCCCAAGGGTCCATCCTGAACGCGCATCGCTCTTGTTCCTTCAACTGGAGACCGGAAATCCGGTCATCTATTCCTGCTTACATTATCGGCAAGTCGTGGTGCAACTTGAGTCTGCGGCAACCAAATCAGGGTATTTGCTTGACGGCGGGAAGGTTTTCTGGTCACGGGTTCGTGTGTGACCTGCGACCAGATGGATCAGACCTGTTCCTCGGCCTTGCCAGCCAGGTACGCCTCACGTTGGGCGGCATGATTGAACGGCACCGGCACGTCCCACCAACCGGTCTTGTTCGTCCCGGCTTCCGGGAAGTTCCGCGCCACGATCACCTCCACCAATGCCGGGCCTCCCGATGCCAATGCGCGTCGGATTGCCGGTGCAACCTGATCCGGTTCGGTCACCCGCTCGCCTGGTATGCCGAACTCGTGGGCAATATTCGCGAAATGAGGGCTGTAAGGCTCACCCCTCCGAAGGAAGTCAACCGCGGCGGTCCGGCCGAAGTTCGCCAACTGCCCACCCTTGATCGACCCGAACCCGGAGTTGTTGAAGACCACGAACAACACTGGCAGGTCCATCATGGCCGCCACACCGATCTCCTGCATCGTCTGCAGGAAGTCGCCATCGCCGCAGACCGCGGCAACCTGCCGGTCTGGCTGGGCAAGCTTCGCGCCGATTGCTGCCGGCACGGTGAACCCCATCGTCGAGAAACCACCACTGGTGAGATGGGTGCGGGGTTCATAGACCGGGAACTCCTGCCGGATGATTGCCTGCACGATCCCTGCACCCGTGACGACAATCGCACGCCGGTCGAGGGCCGAACGCAGTTCCTTTGTCGCACGCGCCTGCGTCATTGGCACCTGATCAGAATCGCGACGGCCAGCGCAAATGGCATCCCATTCGGCCTTGAGCCGCACGATCTCACCAAAATACGTGCCATCACGCCACTTCCGAGCCGGCGTCACGTCGCCAACGGCTGCATGCAAGTCTGCAAGGGCCGCCTTGGCGTCTGCCACAAGACCGACCGCCACCGGGTAGTTCTTGCCGATCTCTCGCGGCTCGATATCGATCTGGATCAGCGCCGACGGCGGGATCGTGAAACTCACGCCTGCCCGGTAACTGCTCGCCGACCAGTCGACAAACCGGCATCCAACGGAAAGCACCACATCGGCGTTCGCCGCCAAGGTATTCCCGGACGTGCTGGCCGTATCTCCGACACTCCACCCGTTCAGGTCGTGGTCTTCCGG
>DDYL01000129.1:0-18845 GCA_002347925.1 Chloroflexi bacterium UBA2235
CCTGATTTAAATACGCTTCGCTCCCACCAACCACCCCGCCCGATCTAAATACGCTTCGCTCGCCCCTCGTGTGTTGTGATGCGTGAGCGATTGGGAGTTCCGGCGGCGCAGAGAGGAACGGTCCGTGAATACCGTCGACCAAGCCATCAAACTTGTCAAGAATTGGCGTCGCCACAAGGCGGTCATCCACCCACGGACGGTGCAGTTCATGTACCACTGGATGCGGGGGACGACCAAGCTCCCGTATCCGCCGCTGAAACTGCATCTTGAATCGACAAGCGTCTGCAACCTGCGCTGTCCGATGTGCCCGCAGTCGCTTGATGCGGTGAAGGGTGACACCGGCTACATCGACATGGATCTTTACCGGAAGATCGTCGACGAGGCTTCGAAGTTCGCCCTCGAGATCAATCTGTTCTTCCGTGGTGAACCACTCCTGCACCGGAAACTCCCGGAACTCCTTCGGTACGGTCGCTCAAAGGGCGTCCGCTTGCACGTGAACACCAACGCAACCATCCTCCGTGAAAGCCAGGCACGCATGCTGGTGGAAGATGGGGCATCCAAGGTGACGATCTCGTTCGACGGGCCTGACAAGGCGATGTACGAGATCATGCGCAAGGGAGCGAAGTACGAAGTAACTCTCGAAAACGTTCGGCAGTTCCTTTCACTCGTGAAGGAGTATCGTGAGAACGGTCGCCCGACGCCGTACACCGTGATGCAGGTGATCCTTCCTTACGATGCCACGCAGAAGGGGCCGAACCTGCCGCAACATATGCGGGACCTCTTCGCTGACCTTCCGGTCGACGAATGGGATCCGATCTGGCCCCATGGCTGGGCTGGCGTGATGCAGGAGAACGAGGTTGTGGAGGCGCAGCCGTACGGGGAGAACTATCATCCCTGCAACTGGCTGTGGAAGAGTCTGGCCATCTACTGGGATGGACGCGTTGCGTCGTGCTGCGCCGACTTCACGGCCGACCAGGTGATTGGCAACTTGAAGACAAGCTCCTTGATGGAGGTGTGGAACGGGCCGGAGATGGTGAAGCTTCGGACCCTGCAGGTGGAGGGGCGGTACAAGGAAGCGCCGCTCTGTGCCGGATGTGACGCTGTTTGGCAGAAGGACACACCATCTTGGTCCTTGTTCGACGCCATCGAGAAGCAGATCCGTCCCTCGTCGTTGCCGACCGGGCGCATGACTTCGATCGCGGCTCCGGGGGCTGGTGAGGCTCACGTCTCGCCTCACGCGGCGGAACTGGGACCGCAGACGGTCGCGTCGATTGCGGCGGCGCGTAACGGGTTCACGGGCACGATAACGGCGACTGGTTTGAAGAACGGGCCGATGGAGATGCCGACTTCGAACTGAACCGGGGATCCAGCCCGGACCCGGTGCGACGCTGGGGGAGAGTGGGTGGGCAGGGATGCCCGCGGACCGGACGGTGCCCCCATCGCCCCTGATGAAAATACGCTTCGCTTGGCCCTTCCCGGTGTGACGAGAGGGGATAGTGGACGGGCAGGGATGCCTGCGGACCCGACGGTCTTGATGGGGTCCAGATAGTGGACGAAAAGGGTGTTTCGTGCGGATTGTGATCGTCAGTAACCTGTTTCCGCCGGATATCGGCGGACCAGCGACGTACGTTCCGCGCATTGCCCAGGAACTTCAGGCGCGTGGCCACCTTGTGACCGTGGTAGGGGGATCGCCCCCGGGCCACGATCCGCGGACTGACCGTGATGCGTGGCCATTTGCGGTGCATCGCGTTTCCCGGGGACTGCCCTTGCCAATCCGGTTGCTTGTGGCGCTTTGGGTGCTCCTGAAGACCGCCTGGCGGGCAGATTGCCTGTATGTCCAAGGCCTGTCCGGTCCGGAGATGGTGGCGGTGCTGTTTGCGTGGGTGCTCCGGCGCCCTGTCGTCCTCAAGACTGTCGGTGACAACGCTTGGGAGTACGCCATCCGGTTGCAGCTGACAGACGACGGGATCGTGGAGTTCCAGACCGGTTCGTATGGCTGGCAGGTTTCGGCCGTGCGCGCGATTGTCCGGTGGTTCGCGAGGCGGGTGACCAGGCTGATCGTTCCCAGTCACTTCCTGGGTGGTCTGGTGCAAGGATGGGGCGTGGACCGCACATCGGTACGGGTCGTCACGAATGCACTGACAACCCGGGTAGCCAGCGAAGCGGAACGGATGCAGGCGCGCTCGACCGTAAAGTACGAACTTGGGCGAAGTGGCCCGTTCATCGTCACCGTCGCACGGTTGTATCCGTGGAAAAACCTGGACGTGATGATCCGGCTTGTGCCGAAGTTTCCCCCGTTGGCGACGCTGATCATCATTGGGGATGGTCCTGAACGCAAGCGGCTGGAAATGATCATCCAGCGCGAGGGCCTTTCACGTCGCGTGGTCCTCACGGGTGGCATCTCCCATGCCGAGACCCAGCGCTACCTGATGGCGGCCGATGCATTCGTGCTGAACACGCGGTATGAGGGCCTGTCCCATGTCCTGTTGGAAGCCATGGGGGCCGGGGCACCATCGGCGGTCTCAAACGTCGGCGGGAACCCGGAAGTGATCCGTGACGAGGAGAACGGGCTCTTGTTCGAGGTTGATGACCGCACAGGCATCGCCCACGCCATGGCCCGATTGCTTGGGGATCGCGAACTTTCTGAACGCATGCGTCGCCAAGCGGCCGTGGATGTGAAGGCGTATCGGTGGCCGGTGCTGGTTGAGCAGACAGCGAGGACCCTGGAGGAGGCGGCGGGTGTGCGTCGCCCTGCCTGATTGCTTTCGCAAGCAGGGGTCTCGCCTCCGTAGCCCCAACCCATCGCCCCTGATGAAAATACGCTTTGCTTGGCCCTTCCCCATTGTGGCGAGAGGGGAGAGTGGGCGGGCAGGGATGCCCGCGGACCAGATACGCTTCGCTTGCCGCTTTGGCCCCAACCACTCCCCCACTGCGCCGGTGGGCGCGATGAGTGACGCCGGATGAATGGGCGAATCGTCTTCGTCACGCAGGCGTATGACCGGTCTGATCCCCTCCTGGGGGTCGTGGGCGACTGGGTCGGGGCACTTGCAAGGCGATTTGACGGCGTCGACGTGATTGCCCAACGCGCTCCTGGGGCGGTGGGCTGGCGACTTCGCGCGCGGGATGGGGTTGGGGTCCGTGTCGCGACGATGGGCAAGGAAACCGGTACGGGTCGCCTCGGACAGTTCCTGGCGATGCAGGCGTCCCTTGCTCAGGCACTACCCGGGGCGCGTGCGGTGTTCATCCACATGGTTCCACGCTATGCCGTGTTGGCAGCGCCGCTGGCCCGGATCTTTCGGGTACCAGTGGTCCTGTGGTACGCACATGGGAATGTCGACCGGGCGTTACGGATGGCCGTGCCGATCGTCCAACGCATCCTGACGCCGACACGGGATAGTTTCCCGATCGATGGCGCGATTGACCCTCATGTGCGTGCGCGCCTCGCGTGCATCGGCCATGGGATAGATACGGCGCGGTACTCGCCCGATGGCCTTACCGACGCGGTCCCCGGTCTCGTGGTGAGTGCCGGGCGGCTGTCGCCGGTGAAGCGCCATGAGGTCGTAATGCGGGAACTCGCGGCGATCACGCCTGATCGGTGGTCGTTGCGGGTGGTCGGGGCACCCTTGCACAGCGCCGACGCTTCGTACCGTTTACGCCTTGAAGCCGAGGCAGGTTCACTGGGGGTCGCGGACCGCGTGACGCTTGTGGGTGCGGTTCCGTTTGAGCGGATGGCGATGGAATATCGTTCGGCGTGGGTATTGGCGCACACGAGCCGGACGGGAAGCCTCGACAAGGTGGTGCTTGAGGCGGCGGCCTGCGGTGTGCCCGTTGTCAGTACTGCGCCGTCTTCGAGGGCAGTCCTCGGCCCGTTTGGTGACGAATTGCTTGCAACGGATGACCGAACATTCGGCGAGCGGCTTCGCGCCGTTCTGGGATGGTCCGCAACCAAGCGCGATGACGTGGGGAGGGCACTTCGGGGCGCCGTGATTGCGGGTCATGGCCTGGACCACTGGGCAGACCGCGTTGCGGATGTCGTTGGAGGACTGTGAGGGGATGCAACCCGAGCCCATTGCCCCTGGTTCAGATACGCTTCGCTCGATCCGGGTTCTCTATGTGTTCACGGCACGCAAGCGTCGCCTCGCCGAGGGAGTTGGAGCGATGAGCGATCCCGACACGCTCCTGTTCGGCTACAACTGGTTGCAGGCACGTCCTGGACTGGAAGCCGTGGCGGGGTCGTTGACCGATAGGGGGCGCCCGGTGCACGTGGACGTCCACGAACCGGAATACGGGCCCCTGGGCCGTGCGTTGATGGGTCTGGTTGGGCGTCTCGGACCGGATGTGGTGCAGCTGAGGGTGCTGCCCCAATTCACTCGCAATGATGTGGTCTTCCTGACGGGTGGGTGGCCGTTGCTGCTGGCGTCGAGGCTCATCCCGGCGTCCCGCCGACCGAGGCTGGTGTGGCTGAACATGACGCTGACGAACCTGCTTCGCGCGGGAGGCATCCGCGCACGCCTGATCGCGATCGCAGCCCGCATGGCTGATCGGATCGTGTGTGTCTCGTCAGATCAGCAGGCTTACCTTTCGCGGCGCCTCGGCTTGCCGGTGTCAAGGTTGCCAGTCGTACGGTCGGGAACGGATATTCGCTTCTTTGATCAGGCCTTGGCGTCGCCCGAGGTGGATGGGGGCATTCCGTTCGTCCTCGCCGCTGGTCGCGATGCCGGTCGCGACTATGCAACCTTGTGCTTGGCGGCAACCGGCGCTTCGTGGCCAGTCACCATCGTGTGCAGTCCACGCAACATGGAGGGCGTTTCGGTGCCTCCGAACGTGACGGTCCGCTACGACCTGCCACCTCGGGAACTCCGCGACCTTTACGCGGCGGCGCGGGTCGTGGTGATCCCGACGGGTAGTGATGATGATGCGCCAGTTGGATCTGATTGCTCGGGGACGCTGGTGCTTCTGGATGCGTTAGCGATGGGGACGCCGGTCGTAATTACTTCGCGCAGGTCAGTTGCGGAGTACGCCATGGAAACGGATACCGTGACGACGGTGAGCGTTCGGGATGCGACGGGCTTGCGCATGGCCCTTGATGCGGCAATGGGTGTCTCGCGTGACCACCCACGGGAATCCTATGGGGGCGCGTACCCCACTGCCCCCTCTCCCGACGCGGGGATGGGGAGCAGTCGTACGCGCGGCAGCACACATCCGGGGAACGGGCGGCCTCGGTCGACGGCGGATTTTGCTGCGGGCGTGGCGGCTGTCTTCCGGGAGGTTGCGTGACGATTCCGCCCCCGGATGCGTTCACTTCGGGGGTTGGGGCCTCACCCCCTCCCCCGTTACGACCGGAGAGGGGGGCGTCCCGGCCCGATGTCGGTCACGACTACCCCTCCGGCCCCCCTCCCCGCGCCGGGAGGGGGTTGCCTCGTGTCCTGACGGTGAGCCTTGACACTTCGTTGGTCCGCAAACCGGGAGATCCGGTCCTCGGCGACACTGTTGCGAGACACGTGGACTACGCGCGGAATCTAGGTTCGCTCCATGTCATTGTCAAGACCGGCAAGCGTGGACCGGATGGTGGGAGCATTCCGGAACGCATTGATCTCGCGCCCGGATTGGTGGTGCACCCGACGAGGTCGGTCAACCGGTACGCGTTCATTGCTGATGCGATTCGGATCGGCATCAGCGTTGGGCGTCGCGAGGGGATCGATGTCGTCTCGGCACAGGATCCGTTCGCAACCGGTATCGCCGCCCTTGCAATCGCACGCGTTCTTCGCCGTCCATTGAATGTGCAGGTGCATTTCGACTTCGCCGGGGATCCATTCTGGCGCCGTGAACGGTTGGAACACCGATTGTTCTTCCCCTTTGCCCGCTGGATCGTGCGACAGGCGCAGACGGTGCGGGTGGGGACCACGCGGGAACGGAAGATCTATTCTGGTTGGGGTATTGACCCCAAGCAGATCATGGTGGCACCAGTCGCGGTAGACCTTGACCGCTTCACGGATGTGGCGCCAAATCATGGTTTTCGATCATGGGTCGACGGGACGGGCGGCGACGCCTTGGTGCTGACCATGTGCCGGTTGGTGCCATCGAAGGATCTGTCGACGCTCCTGCGCGCGGCTTCCCAGGTCATTGCTGTCAGGCCGCGAACAAGGTTCATTGTTGTTGGTGGCGGACCGCTGCGACAGAGGCTTGAGTCGGAAGCCCGGGCCCTTGGCATTGGCGATGCCGTCAAGTTTGCCGGGGTGATCGATGGGACGGAAGCACCGTCGGCGATGGCATCCGCTGACATCTACGCGCTGACATCGTGGTACGAAGGCACCAGTCTCGTCACCCTTGAGGCGGGCGCGTCCGGGGTGCCGGTAGTTTCCACCGATGTGGCTGGAACTGATGACACGATCATCAATGGAGTGACCGGGATGGTTGTTCCGGTCGGTGACGATCACGCGTTCGCGACGGCGCTAATTGGTTTGCTCGACGATCCGGTGCAGCGCGTGGCAGTGGGCGAGGCAGCGCGCCGCCACGTGCGGGCACATTTTGGGCGTGCGGATGCAGTTACCGCACTGACTGATCTTTGGACCCAAACTGCCATTCCCCATCGCCCATGGTTGAAATCTGCTTCGCCTTTCCCGGGTGGGCCTGAAGTCCCAAGTGGAGGTCTNNGGTCCGGATTGGCTGTATGTGGCGAATGCGCGGTTTCCAAGTGAAAAGGCGCAGTCGTACCAGATTGCCCAGATGGTCGATGCATTTGCGACTGAGGGCGTTGCAGTTGAACTCGTTCACCCGGACCGCGCAAATCTCGATGACATCCGTGAGGAGGACCCACGATGGTTCTACGAATTGCGTGGGCCGCTTCGCCGACACGCTGTTCGGGTGTTGGATGCGGTGAAACTGGTCACCATTGACCAACCGATCCTCAATCGCCCGCCGTGGCCCGGCCTCGCGTTTGCCGTGCAGGCTCTCACCTTTGCGATCGGCGCGTCGCGCCATGCGCGGAGGTCGCGTGCAAAGGTGATCTACGGGCGTGATTGGCCAATCCTCTGGGCGCTCTCACGTGCCGGTGCCGGACGACCGGTGGTGTGGGAGGCTCACGACCTGCCTGAGCGGGATCGGTCAAGGTCTTGGTTGCGACGGGTGTTGCCTCGGTTCGATGGGATAGTCGCGATCACTGCTGGTGTCCGTGAGGCGCTGATCGAGATGGGCGCGGATCCCGATCGGGTAGTCGTGGCTCCGGATGCCGTTGCGTGGGAACGCTTCGCCATAGAGACGCCTGCCGTTGATGCCCGCCGGACCCTCGGGCTGCCAGTCTCGGGAAAGATGGTCGTGTATGCCGGACACCTCTACCCGTGGAAGGGATCGCATGTCCTCGCACGGGCCGGGCAGTTCGTGCCCGAGGATGTGACCATCTACATTGTCGGGGGTACCCCGGCGGATGTCACTTCCTTCCGCACCTACGTGCAGACCGAGGAACTCCGGCAAGTCCGGGTCGTGGGCCACGTGCCGCCGACCCAAGTGCCTGCCTGGTTACGCGCCGCCGACGTCGTTGTGCTGCCGAATTCCGCGCAGTCGGTCATCGGGTCCCGGTACACATCCCCGTTGAAACTCTATGAGTACCTCGCGTCTGGCAGGCCGATTGTTGCCAGTGATGTGCCNNGGAGGAATCGTGACCTTGCTTGCCGATCCGGTGCGTGCGGACCGGATCGGCACGGCGGGACGTGAGTGGGTCCGGTCTAGGACGTGGGACGCGCGTGCCAGACAGATCCGTACGTTCGTCGATGCGGTGGCAAGGAGATGATTGTACGGTTCCCCTCGCGATCGCGACCCCCCTCCCATCGGATATTGCATGGTGTTGACCACGCACGTGAGGAGCTTGGGTGATGCCTCGGTTCGGACTGTTGGCGGCGAGGCTTGTGGGTGCGTTGCCGGACTTGCATCGGGTTGGTCCGTATTGGCGGGTTCTTCGTGCAATCCGTCGGCGAACCCTGCAATTGGCCGGGGTATCTGTTGGAAACTTGGCAACGATCCATGAGCGAGTTCACATTGATCGCCGGGTCGCAGTCACGATTGGCGATCGCGTAGACATCCGTGACCGGGTACGGATCGGGATTGCCGAGTCCGGCGACCGTGCCGGTCGACTTGATATTGGTGCCGGAACCGTGATCCTCTCCGATACCCAGATCGACTGCAGTGCATGGGTCCGGGTTGGATCCGGCACCCACGTCGGGAGACGTGCCCAGATATTCACGCATTCGCACGACACGTCTCGTAGGGATGTGCCAGTGCTTGACGCACCGATCACGGTGGCTCCGGTCACCATCGGTGACGACGTGATGGTCTACAACGATGTCGTGATCCTGCCCGGAGTGACAATCGGAAATGGCGCGGTCGTGGCAATCCGCTCGGTCGTTACCCGGGACGTTGCTCCGTACGCAATCGTCGCCGGGTCACCCGCGCGCGTGGTCGGGACGCGGGGATAGGAGATCGGGGCAAGTCGGGCTCCGGCACTGTTCTCCGCACCCCGCCCGGGGTTTGTTTCGTGGCGGCCCTCGTCGCCTCCCTCGATGGCGTCACCGATGCCGCCCGAGTCCGTTCTATCCTTACTTGGGTCCGGTCCACCGCTAAGGCAGGTGGTTCAGGTCAGTCGCAAAATTCTTGAGTGGGTTGGGACGGCTGGCGGGTTGGTTCGCCAACGTGTTTTGGGGCGCTTTGCGAGGAACGAGCATATAAATCAAGTGGCGACGGGGTGGGGTTGGGAGCGCGGCATGTGGGCGACGCAGAAAAGGAAACGCGTGATGACTTCGACGGCGAAGCCGCTGACCTCTGAAGATGACGACGCGTCGCTCATCGAGATCGATGATGCCGAGGCGACGCCGGAGGATGTCGGCAGCCCGGAGAACGGTGCACACAGCGAATTCGAATCGGATTCGGGCATGGGTGTGTCCATGGCCATCAGGACCCGCCGGACAATCCGTCGCTGGACTGACCGCCCAGTTGCCCCGGAAGTTGTCAAGGAGTTGCTCGAATGTGCGTTGTGGGCGCCATCGGCGTGCAACATGCAGCTCTGGGACTTCGTGGTAATCACCGACAAGGCGACACGAGACGCGCTCGCCCCGGCTGTGCCTCACGCCGACAAGGCGCAAGTATGCATATTTATTTGCTATAATACCCGGTTTTCCCAAGGATCGTATGCCAATATCCAGAGTGCGTCGGCAGCGGTCATGAACATGCTTTTGCGGGCGCACTCGCTCGGTCTGGGTGGGTTCTGGCAGGCGACGATCACCGACCGGTTGTTGCTGCGTGAAATCCTCCGTCTTCCGAGAGACGTGGAGGTGCTTTCAACAACGTTGTTCGGCTACCCGGCCGAGTCGCCGGGTGCGCCTGCCCGCCGTGACCCGTCGCACCTTGTGCACTGGGAGAAGTACGACCTGACGCGCAAGCCGGTGCTGCCATCGGCGTGGCGCCCGACCAATTGGACTCTGGCGCAAGTTGCCGACTATCACCAGGCTCGCATCCGGGCGGGCCCGCGCTACAACAAGCCGGTCGCCTCCGAATATCGCGCCGTTCGTGGCTATCTCGGCCATGCCCTGCGTCGTGCGGGGGTCAATGCATCCGGGAAAGTCGTTGTCGACCTGCTTCCTTGCACTGGGCTCTACCTGGAGGCGATGTCGAACGAGGTGCCTGAGGCGTCTTTCCAGTTCGTCGAACTGGGTAGGCAGGTTGCCGAGTTCGTGCAGCGGCGTCTACCGCGCCCTGCGACTTTTCATCAGTACGCCATGACGGCCACAGGTGGGGCATCGTCGGATATCGCGGATGCGTCCTCAGATGCTGCCACGCTGGTTTTCCGGTTGGAGAACCTGCCAACCGCTGAGAGGCGCCGTCTGCTTGCGGAAGCGCGGCGGATCCTGAAACCGGGCGGAACGTTGGTGGTCGTCCACACGAATGTGCGGTCGTATTTTGAGGTGTTCCGTGCAATAAGGTGGTTGATTGGCCGTCGTGACGTCCAGTATGCGCTGCACACGGATCCGAGCCTCGGACCGTTCGAGGCCCTCTCTAACGATGAGGTAAGCGATCTCCTGGTGGAGTCGGGGTTCCGGATTGAACACCGGCACGGCGCCTTCCCCTTGCCTCCGCCAGACGAGGCGAAGCATCGGGTTCGTGCATTGCCTCGTGCCGTGGCACCGCTTGCCGGGCCGCTTGGTCGGCTTTATGAACTCACGGCACCGTTGCACCGTTTCCTGCGCCCATTTGCCCGGGTTCGGTTCATCACGGCGGTGAAGTGAAGCACGTCGCCCCTGAGCTGGTGCATCTCCATCTCCGCCCCATCGCGCCATGATGTGTCCTCGCTTCGCTTTATGGCGTGATCAGGGCGGATTGACGCTGACGTGTCGAGGAATGGTTCAGGGATGATCGGGGCGCTCATCCGCGCGTCTGACTGGCTCCATCGGGATCGGTTTATTCCGGATGTGGTCAGTCCGGGGGGTCATCACGATCCGGTGGCTTCGTGGTCCACCGGCGTGGCTCAATGCGAGCGACACGGGGTTGCGCATACCGGCAAACTTGCCCGAAGCATCATCCTCGACCTCGCGATCCACGATGCCTGTGTTGCCGGTGCCGATCATCCATCAAGCGAACGGGCCTGGAAGCGCGCCTTGGCACGCGCTGAATGGGTCATCGGACGGCTCGCACCCGATCCGCAACATGGTGGCTTGGTGTTCTTGCCGGGCAGGCTCGATGCGCGGAACAACTCAACATCGCTGATTGATGCGGGGGAGTGTGTCGACGCACTTGCGGAACTGATCCGGCACCCCCGGTTCGAGGCCGTGCCGGCGGCTTTGCGGGCGCGCGTCATCGACGCAGTGTCCGGGTGTGCGTCAACCTACCTATCGAATTCGGTAGCCACCAGAGGCATTGTGAACCAGATGCTTTGGGGTGCAATGGGTCTGGCGCATGCGTGTGCGGCGGTACCCGGTGAGACTGGGTGGCGAAGCGGGGTGCGTGACGCCGTCAACCGGGCACTCGCCGCCCAACATCCTGACGGCAGTTGGGGGTATGAGGTACGCGTAGGTCATGCGATGCACCCGGGGACTTCAGATTTGACCGTCTACTACCACGGGAGGTGCCTGGCGTTTCTCCATCACATCCGTGACTGCCTGCCAGAGATTGACGATGATGGGCGGGTATCTGATGCATTGAGTCGCGGGACCGACTTCCTGGCAGGCGTGGTGGCACGTGACGGGCGCAAACCACTTGCGATCGAAGGGAAACGATGGTTCTGGTCGGGTCAGGATGAGGTTGGAAGCCACGCATTTGACATTCATGCACTCGTCCGGGGTGCTCACTTGACTGGAGATGACGGGTTGCTCTCGGTGGCGTGGCAATCTTGGAGAAGTCTCGTCGCACGGATCGATGTGAACGGTGCAGTCCGGGCTGGTGGAGCGACCGACGCGCTGGACCTTGTCTGTCCGGACTTCCACACCGCCGATCTGGCGTGGGTTGCGCGGGTCTGGAGGTTGCTCGAACGAGCCGCCGATCATCCCCAAGCCCTTGGGGTCACGTCGACGACCCGGCACTGGGCCGACGCTGGGGTCGCACGCGTTGCCGATGGGCCGGTCCGGGCGCTAGTGCGGACGCGGAAGTCGCCTTCGAATACGCAGTGGGGTGGCGCAGTTGGTGGGATGACGGTTGTTGCCTTGGCGTCCGGCCCGGTGCCGTGGGTAGACGGGCCGTTCAATCCCGGAAGCCTGACCGTGAGGCGGACTGGGCTAACCCTGCGCGAACGGCTTGAGGAAATCGTTGGCGGTACTCGCCGGTTCCTCGTTGCGAACCGTCCCGGACGCGAGGGTCGCCAGTGGGCGTTCGTGTGGCGCATGCAGGCGAGGTCGGCAGTTGCACACCTGTTCGCGGGCCATCCACGCGGGGCGTGGCAAATTGGGTGGGGAATGGTCCGTGGCGCGCACGCGAGGTTTTGGCGTCCGCTTTTCAGTGAACTTCGTGATCATGCCTCCCTGCACAATGCATGCACGACCGATGAGGTCGACCTTGGGGAGAGTCGTGCCGGGGCGTGGATCCGTTCGTCCGTCCGACTTGCGCGTCGGAATGGGTCCACCCCGGCATGGGCAACTGAACTGGTTGTCACCCGAGAGGTTCACGCCACCGCCTCCGGGATTGCCATTTCGGACAGTGTGGAAGGGGACGTGCCTGTTCCCTTTTCGATTGCGCTGGACTACGTGCTGCCAGTGGGTGCAACAGATGCCCGTTTGCGGTGCTCCGGCGCCATCACGATCCTGACCGATGAGGGTACGGGGATATCCGCAGACCGATCCCGTAGCGAGGCGAATATGGAAGGGGGGCGTGGTGGGGCATTGCGGACCCGTGAACCAGTGGAGGCCGGGGAACCTGACCCCGGTTGGTGCGTTTGGCAAGGCAACGCACAGGTTCGGGCGATGGTCCGGGCGGATCGGTCGCGGCCGCCCGGACCGGGTACGGCACGGTGGTCCCTCGAGGTCAAGTACGGTCGTCCGAACTGATGTCAGTCAGGACGCGGGAAGCGCGTCGCGCCCAAACGCCACTCGACCACCCCGCCTGACGAAAATACGCTTCGCTTGCATGTCGCCCACGACTGAACGACGCTTCGCATTACGACCGAGACACACTGGGGACTGTGGTACGTGACCCGATCAGAGGAGAAGGAGCTCGAGGCCGTTTCGGACATCGTGCCGTTCGGTCCTTGGCTGCTTTTCCTTTTGCCGTTCCTCGTCTATGGCCGATTCATCCTTGGCGATGAACTCGCCAACGCCGATGTGATCCTCGCGTACCGTCCGGCGCATGCAATCCTCGCGGATGCCTTGCGACGTGGCGATATTCCGCTTTGGACGTCGACGATATCGGGGGGCTTTCCGATCGCGTTCAGTGAGTACGGATGGTTTTCGCCCCTGGTCTGGATTCCCCTGCTCATCGGTGGTGCGCAGGCTGGCTACTACGGTGCGGTTGCACTTTCGACAGCGCTGGCGGGTGTGGCTACGTATGGCCTTGCCCGGACGTGGGGCGCAACCCGCATCGAGGCCACCCTTGCCGGCTTGATCTTCAGTCAATCCCTCTTTGTTGTAGGTGGTGCCCCGCTGCTGAACCAGGCGGGGGCGTACTGGTTGCTCCCCGCTCTGTTGTGGGTGGTCGCGCGCACGATTGACTGGCACCCGCTCGCGCCACCGCTTGGTGGCATCGTGCTTGCCTTGGGAATCCTCGGTGGGCACCCTCAGGTGGTGCTTATCGCCGCGCTGCCGGCCATGATGTGGGCGGCGGTGGCACTGTTCCGAGATGGTGAGTTCGCGAGAAGGATGGCGCTGGTCATACTCCTTGGCGGATGCATCCTGGGTGTGGGCGTGTCGGCAGTCCGCATCATCCCGACGATGTCCATCCTTGATGCATCGGTACGTCAGGGCGGGTTGTCCGATGTTGCAAGGGCGCTCGGATCGGTATCTCCCCTGGACCTTCTCCTTGGATTGCTTTCCCCGTCGTTCTCGATGTCCCGATGGGTTTCGGCGCATTGGGCCATCTATCTCGGACCGCTCCCGGTGGGCTTGGCAATCTACGCGGTGTCGAGGTACCGGAAGCTGATCAGGGATGAACGGTCCCAGACGGCATCGGGAACCGTCGCTCGCCGTGCACGTGCGATGGCGTCGACGATGGAGGCGACGGCGGCCCCCACCGCCAACGTCGCACCCAAACGCCACTCGACCACCCCGCCTGATGAAAATACGCTTCGCTTGGCGACGGGAGAGGCGAGTGGGCGGGCAAGGATGCCCGCGGACCGGGCGGTGCCGGCATTTTCTCCATCGATGACTGCCCGCCTGCCGTGGCTTGGTGCCATGGCGGTGATCGGGATCGTGATTGCGTTCGGCAAGTACGGCTATGTCGGTGCGTTCATTGGCGGACTGCCGGTGCTGGGTCTCTTCCGCGATCCCTCGCGGTTCCTTCTCTGGACGGTCGGTGCCGTTGCGATCCTTGCACCGATGGGGTTGCGCCTCTCGCCCCTGGCCTCTGGGCGTGCGGGCATATCGCCCAGGCGGGACCCTTGGAGTGTCCGTAGCCTACTCGGGGTGCACGCCGGAACGACGCAGCGTCCGGTTTCCGGTACGGCTTGGTGGTTCGGAATTGCGGTGGCACTGGTCCTCGCCGTGGTGACGGTTTCGCTTGTTTTTGCCCTTGAGAACGACACGCTGCGCATCGTGGCTGAGGAACGGTTCGAGGTCGGCGCGCGCGTTTTCGAGGCGTCGGCAAACCGTGGCGACTACTCGCCGGAGTTCTACCGTGCACGGTTCGAGGCGACGTGGCGACACTTGCACGAGATGCTCGATGTGACGTCACCGGGTGTAGCCGTGCCACTGCTGTCGTTGGTGGGTGCCGGGTGGTGGTGGGCTTGGGGGCGTCCACGAACAGATGCAAACGTTCTGGCCGGCCTCTTCATTGCGGCGCCGTTGCTGGTGTACGGGCAGGTGCGGCTTCCGGCGATCCCTGCGAATGACGTGATCCTCGCGCAAGAGAGCAGTTTTGATGCGGTCGCAAGGCTTGCCCTTGTCGGCGTGGGCGATGTCCCTTCCCGGCACATCAGTTGGCTGCCTCTCGCCACTGACTATGAAGTACGGGTTCGTGCGCTGGCGTCCGGAAGAACGCATGCCGAAGTTGACACGCTTTCGTACCAGGTCTGGTCACACCTGGTCACACCAAACCTTGCACTGTCCTTTTCCCGTGACGCTGGGGCGCGTGATCCTCGGATCGTGCGGATTGCGTCGGTAGACGGGTATGAAAACCTTGTCACGCGAGAACAGGCGTTGGTTGCGTCGGCGCTCGGCAGCGAACGGGCTGCGATTGGGACCACGCACGGGCTAGGCCTCACCGGCCTGAAGCAGCGACGTCAGTCGATGGCGACACGATGGGGCGTCCTCGCAAGTTCCGGCGGTGGTGCTCTGCTGACCTCGACCGTGATGGCGCCGCTTGACGTCCCCGCAGGCGTGATTGTGGAGAAGGCGCTCGTGCCGGGTGCGGGGGATGTCCCAACCATAGACATGTACCGCCTGATCCAACCGTGGCCGAGGACGTATGGCGTGACATCGTGGGCCGTTGCCGGATCTTCGGAAGATGCGATGCGGCAGGAGATCGGGATTGACCTGCTTGCCGGACCCCAGGCGGTCGTGACGAGAAGCGGGAATACTGAGGTTCCAAAGTCACCCGAGGCAGGAGGCGTCGTTGTTCCCGTCCGGATTTCACGTGAGGCGGACGGAGTGGTTGTCCTTGACGTGGATACCGTTGCGCCGACGCTGGTTGTCTTGCTTGATGCCCTGACCCCGGGTTGGACGGCATCGGTTGACGGGCGCAGGGTGCCCATCGTGGCGACGAACGTGGCATTCCGCGGGGTCTTCGTTCCCGCAGGCAGGCACGCAATCGTGTTCACCTACGAACCGGACGGCTGGGGAGCCGCACGGGCGATGACGGCGGCGGCACTCGTGCTGCTGGCGGCGTGGCTCTTGAACGTGAGTACCCGCTCATCCCAACGCTCCGCCTGATTTGAAGACGCTTCGCTTGGGGAGGCGGAGGGGTCGGGGTGCCGGGCGTCCGTGATGTACGTACGATTGGCTGGCCGTTGATGGTGGTGGTCGGTGTTTTGGCAGGAAGTCCGGACCTGCACACCCAATCCTTGTCCCGTAGCGACGGGAGATGGGGGGCAAACACCCCGCCCCGTCGCCCCGTGATCTAGATACGCTTCGCCAAGTCGCTGAGGTTCGTCGTTCATGCGTGTACTTGTGGTGACCGACACCCTCGCACCTTCGTATGGTTGGGGTCGCTATGCGATCGGGCTCATCCGGGCGCTGCGCGACGAGGGTGCCGACTTGCGGATCTTGTCGCCGTTGTCACGGTGTACTGAGCCGGATCTCGCGTCGATGCCCGGGCATGGTTCGGTGACTTCCTATGTTTCCGAGACCCGTCGGATGTCGCGCTTGGTACTGGCAAACACGCTGGCGATCTGGCGTGCTTCGCGTGATTGCGATGTGGTGCACTGTGTGACCGAACCATATTCGGCTCCAGCTGCCGTGGCGGGGCTTGTGGGGCTTCGCCGGCCATTGGTCGTCACGGTGCACGGGACGTACGCCGTTCGTCCGTTTCGTCGGCCTGGCGCACGCCCGTGGTATGAGCTTGGCTATGGCCGGGCGAACCGGCTGGTGGCGGTCAGTCGATATACCCGTGACCGGTTGCCAACTAGGTTTGCGTCCCGGACGGTGATCGTTCCGGAAGGTGTCGAACACGAACGGTTCGCGACGACAAGCCATGCCATCTCGACCGCGTTGAGTGGTCTTGATCCCAAACGGCTTCCCTGTCGCGATGGAAGTGGGGAGATGCCCTACCTGCTCAGCGTGGGGCCGGTCAAGCGTCGGAACGGGTACCAGACGACCATCGAGGCGTTTGCAGAACTGCGAAAGGTGCGTCCGGACCTTGAGTACTGGATCGTGGGTGGGACTGACGATCCGGTCTTCCTGACCTCACTCCGCGCAACCATCGCCCGGCTTGGGCTTGGTGATGCCGTCAAGTTCCTCGGAAGGGTTGATGAGGCCACGCTCGTTGGCCTCTACCATGGGTGCATGTTCTTCTGGTTGCTTCCCGAGGATGATGGCGAACAGTTCCATGGATTTGGCCTGGTGTACTGGGAAGCGAATGCGTGTGGACGGCCGGTGATCGGTGCGAGTGATTCCGGTGCAGGCGATGCGATCGAGGATGGGACGAATGGATTGCTGATCCGTTCGGCACGGGTCGACGAGGCGGTATCGGCGGCGAGGCGCTTGATTGATAGCCCGGAACTGCGCGAACGGCTTGGGAAGGCGGGGATTACCCATGCGAAGCCTTGGCGTGACGCTGCAGTCCAGATGATGGGGGTGTACCGGGACGTCAGGGCGGACCGGGCTTGATGACCATCGGCGTGCCACCTCCTCACCCCCCCGCCCCGCCTGATGAGAAGACGCTTCGCTTGGCTCCTACCCCGCCGGACCATGCTGCGGCTCAATCCCGGTTGAGAACGGTCTGGGGTGTGCCGTATTGGCCCGTGCGACCCGCACTGGAGGCCCTGGTCCGTCGGCGCTTGGCGCGGGACATCTTCTTCCTCCAGATTAGCAATGGACTGCAGCGGGCACTTGGGTTCGGCTTCAGCATCGTGATTGCCCGCGTGCTTGGCGTCACCGGGTACGGCGAGTACTTGCTGGTGCTTTCCCTCTACAGCACCCTGAACCTTTTGGGAAACCTTGGGGTTGGCCAATTCCTGGTGGTGCCTCTCGCGCAGGCGGTGGCAACACGTGACCGCGGCGCGATTGCCCGGGGAACCGGCTACACGCTGAAGTTCGGACTGATTCTCGGAATGCTCGTCGTCCTCGCGGTTCTTCTTGCCGGTGAAGTGGTGGGCGATCTCATCATGCACCGACCCGACCTGGGCAACCTGACCCGGATCGTCGTGGCGGGGCTTATCCCATCCGTCGCCTACAACGTGGCGATCACATCGCTCCAGTCTGGCCGGAGGATGTCGACCCTCGCGGTCGTAGAGATCTTTGATCTTCTGGTCGGGCGAGGCTGCGCCGTGTTCTTCGTGCTTGCCGGCATCGCTGGAGGTGGTGTGACCGGCGTCCTGTGGGGCACGGTGGTGGGGGGTGCGATCTCGGCGGTCCACGCGGTCTGGTGGTATTGGCGCATTGCAGTGCGGCATGACGAGTTTCCCAGTCTGGCCGGTTTGGTGCGTGCAGGTTGGTCGGTACCGATGGGCACGTACTTCCGGTTCAGTGCGATTGCATCGGTCGACAAGAACATCGCCCAACTCTTCGGCCAGACGCCGATGCTCCTTCTTGGGCGCTATGCAGGTCCCGAGGAGGCCGCATACTTTGGGATCGCCGGGAAGGTCTTCACGCTGCTGGCCTCCCTGCACGGGGGCGCAAGCCGGGCGCTGTCGGTGCGGCTTTCACAGGAAATGGGGCAGCGCGGTCCAGCATCGACGAGACGTCTCTTCTGGCGAGGTTCCCTGGCGTGGGGAGGTGCGTCGGCTGTGGGCGCAATCGGCCTGCTGGCAGCGCTTCCGGTCTTCCGTATCGCGTACGGTCCGGAGTACCTGCCGTCTGTTGCCCTGGTTGCGGTCCACGGCGCCTTGCAGGCAAAGCAGGGACTGACCGTGGCGCTTGGAGCGGTCTACCTGATCGCAGGGAGGGTCGCGACGAACGCCCTGCTCAAGATTCCGCTGATCATGGTGGCAGTGCCATGGGGAATGTGGTTGGTTGAGGGGTGGGGCGCGATGGGTGCCGCGGTGTATCAGTTGACGGTCTACGTAGCTGGCGACGTAGTCTATCTGGGACTGATCCTGACACCGTGGTTCTGGCAGTCAGTGGGCGGCTCGCCCAGTTTCTCGGAGACGCGTGCCTCGCCCTCCCAGCCTCCTACCCCGCCTCAAGACGGAGCGGAGGTCCTTGTGAATGAAAGCGACGGGAAGAGCCGATGATCCGACCGCCTACTCGACCTAACGCTTCCGCTCCGAATCTGCTCCGCCCGGTGCGTACGACCCGTCCCCGGGTACTCCACGTGTCGCCGCTCATGTTCGGTGAAGGTGGCATTGTCGGGGGTGGTGAGCGGTACGCATACGAATTGGCACGGGCCATGGCCATGCAGACACGGACGAGGCTTGTCTCATTCGGCGAACCCCTGACACGGAACGTGGATGGTTTGCGCATAGAGGTCTTTCGTCCGGTCGCGTATGTCGGGCGCAAGCGCCTTGGACCGATTTCGCCGAGCCTGGCAATGGCGATCGCTTGGGCGGATGTAGTGCATGTGCACCA
>DDYL01000129.1:18929-21111 GCA_002347925.1 Chloroflexi bacterium UBA2235
TACCGGAAGTGGGCCTCCAAGGTCCGGGTGATCCATGGTGGAGCGGACCCGGCGCGTTTCCGGCCTCTTCCCGGTCTCGCGCGAATGGAAAAGGTTCTCTACGCGGGAAGGTTGATCCCGTACAAGGGGATCCACCACCTGATCGAGGGAGTGCACCCCGAGACCGCGGTGATCCTCGCGGGCGAGTCGTACCACGCCGAATACCGGGCCTATCTTGATGTGGTGTCACAGGGGCGGAACGTGACTTTCCTTGGTCCCCTGATGGGGGAGGATCTCGTCCGCACCTACAACTCCTCAGCGGTCAGTGTCCTGCCCTCGGTCGAGACCGACATGTACGGCAAGAAGTATCCCAAGAGCGAGATCCTTGGACTGGTTCTTCTTGAGGCAATGGCGTGCGAAACGCCGGTCGTCGCATCCCGCATCGGGGGGATGATGGAACTGGTCGTGGATGGCGAGACCGGTCTCGGAGTGCCCCCGGGGGATAGTGCAGCCCTGGGTGAAGCGGTGGAACGGCTCCTCGGTGATGAGAAGCTGGCGCGCGAGATGGGTCGTGCCGGTCGCGCACGCGTCGCGGCGAACTTCACGTGGGCCGCGGTGGCACGACGCTGTGTTGCGGCCTACGCCGGTGACCTCGGCGAGGAGATCCCCGACCCGTGACGATGCTGCTGGGTATCCGGGACCACCGTCAGACGAACCTCGCGGGTACCCAGCGAGGTTCACAGTTCGCGGACCGTCGGCAGGTGTGCAGGCCCTGCGCTTCGAGTGAGATCGGATCGTCGGCGTGAGGATACTGGTGTTATCCGACACGTATCCGCCAGTCAACCGCGGTGGGGCGGGCGAGGTTGCCTCGCTCGTTGCTGACGGTCTTGCGTTGCGGGGCCATGAGGTCTGTGTGGTGACGTCCGGCCGGGATGCGGACCGGGAATCCGCTCGTGACACCGGTGGTCGAGGCAATGCCGGTGTCAGTGTCCGACGGATCCGCACACCGGTTCCGGCGATCGCACGGCGCCACCTGAGCATCTTGAATCCGGTCGCGGTTGCCGGGGTTTGGCGGGTCGCGCGCGAGTTCCGGCCCGATGCCGTCCACGTCCACAACGTCCATGAACGCCTGTCGTTTGCTTCACTTGCGGTTGCGCGCGGTGGCGGAAGCCGGACGCTTCCGGTCATCCTCACTGCCCACGATTACCTGCTCTTTTGCCTTACGAAATTCCTGTGTTCGCGCGGGGACGTCGGCTTTACGGCAACCCCGAACCAGTGCGTGCATTGCACGACGATGCGCCGGGTTCCTGGTCGCAATCTGCTAGTGCACAGTCTCGTCAAGCGCCACGTAACTTCGCTGGCGTGCATCAGCCACGCGCAAGCCCGGGCGATGGCGTGTAACGGGTTCGCTGATGTGCCCACCACCGTTGTCCACAATGGTCTGGATGGGTCGACTTGTGTGTCAAAGGCAAGTGACGGAGAGGCCTTCCGGCTGAGACTTGGCCTGGACAGTCGGCCGATCGTGCTCTTTGGTGGCCGGGCGTCGGGCGCCAAGGGCGGGGATCAACTCGCACGTGCGATGGTTCGTGCCATCAAGCGAGTGCCATGCCAACTCGTTGTCCTCGGTGATCGGCCTGAGTACTTCGTCACATTGCGGGCAATCGCCGATGATGCGGGCTTGCAAGCCGACGCGCTGCATGACGGCGGTTGGCTTGATCAAGATGGCCTGCGTGAAGCGCATGGCGCGGCTGCAGTCTGTGCGATTCCTTCGGTGTATCCAGACCCATTCAACTTGATGACGTTGCGGGCGATGCTGCACGGCCGACCGGTTGTCGGGACCTGCCACGGCGCCACCCCAGAACTTGTCGTCGATGGAGAGACCGGGCTCATCGCCGACCCGTGGGATGCGGACGCGTTCGGAGACGCCTTGGCCGACATCCTTCTTGACCCGGACCGGGCACGCCTGATGGGAGAGGCGGGTCGAACGCGGGGCATGTCGATGTTCACGCTTGGTCGCCAGATTGATTCGTACGCAAGGCTTCTCGGTGACAAGGGACACCTATCTGAGCCTCCTCACTACCCCAAGCCCGAAGGGGGAGCGGGTTGATCCGGCTGTCCGGGCCGGTAGGGATTGCGTCGGTCGGCTTGCTTGTCGCCTCGTTGCTTGCCGGTCGTGTCGATGGGATCCCCGGACTGGCCTGGT
>DDYL01000202.1:0-1506 GCA_002347925.1 Chloroflexi bacterium UBA2235
CCGCCGCACCGACGGCTGCACCTGCACCTACCGTGGCTAAGGCGGAGGTGAAAATCAAGCTCGCGATGTGGGATTACAACCCGCAGATCGTGCGAGAGAACCTCGACTTGTTCGAGAAGCAGAACCCTGGGATCAAGGTTGAGGGGCCCGAAACGGGACCGTCCGGTGAGGACTACCGCAAGCGGATGAACACCAGCATGGTGGCCGGCGAGCGGAACGACACCATGTACATGCGCGACGAAGATGCTGCCGAGTGGGCCGAGGCGAAGTGGGTGCTTGCACTTGACAGCTTCCCTGGCGCGGCCGAGCTAGACAAGGACGAGTACCCGTTCGTGTCTGAACAGACCCACTACAAGGGCAAGAAGTACGGCACCATCTATTACGTCGGCCCTTCCGTAGCGATGTACAACCAGGAACACCTCAAGGCCATCGGTGCCAAGGCGCCTCCAACGACCTTTGACGAATACCGCGACCAAGCGACCCAGATCAAGCGTCAGAAGGTCAACGGCGTCGAGTTCCCACGCTTCGGCAAGCCCGGAGAGGGAGAGGTCGAAATCTGGTACCTCGCCAGCGGCAAGCGCATGTTTGACGACAACCTCGAACCGATCTTCGGCAAGGACCCGCTGTTCAAGGACATCGTGGAGAAACTGTTCCAGGCGTACACGGGTGACCGCATCTACGGGGACGATCCCTCTGGACCGGCAGCATTCGATAATGGCAAGGCGACCTACAACTGGACGTCCTTCTACGATCTGAAGCGCCTCAATGGCAAAGCGACGGCGGCCGGGTGCCAGTCGAACTGCCCAAGCATTACCGGTGGTGCGGCTCAGGGACAGTTGATGAACTACGTCAACCCGAGCTTCGTCGCAGGCAAGACGGGTACACCGGCCATCTGCCGGCAGTACGCCATTGCATCGGCAACCAAGTTCCCCCAGGAATCCTGGAAGCTGATCTCCTTCCTCGGTGGCAAGGACAAGGACGGCAAGTATTACGTTGCCAACCGTTGGTGGGTCGAGCAGGGCCTCAACTTCGGTTACAAGTCCATGGGCGAGACCCCCGAAGCCAAGAAGTCGGTCGAGGGCTGGGGCGACCTGGACGCGTACAACAAGGTCATGCTGAACGCGTCACCGCGACCGGGCGTCAAGGGACCATGGTCTGCCGTCTGGCGTGCCGATTTCACCAAGATGATCGCGGACGTCATGGATGGAAAGATGAACCCCAAGGACGCCGTCGATCAGGGCGCGCAACTCTGGACGACCATGAAAGAGAAGTTCGAGAAGGACAAGAAGCCCTAGTCGTTCACGTACTGCGGTGCCAACAACACGGGCGGGGTGCGTAGATGCGCCCCGCCCGTTCCCGTTTTGCGAAGTGTCGTGGGCATTCCGAAGGAACTGGAAATCAATGAAACTCCGTCGACTTGGCGTGACTGGCCTCCCGGTATCCGTGCTGGGATTTGGATGCGGTGCGATCGGTGGGCTTCTCACAAGGGGAAACCCCCAGGAACAG
>DDYL01000202.1:1572-10697 GCA_002347925.1 Chloroflexi bacterium UBA2235
GCGCTTCGGAGTCCAACCTCGGGAGGGTGTTTGCCGAGATGGGAGGCGTGCCCGGTGGCGTCGTGATCGGCACCAAAGTCCGCATTGAACCAGCGCAGGCCAAGGATGCCCCTGCGACCATCCGATCTTCTATAGAAGAAAGCCTTACCCGGCTGCGGATGAACCGAGTGGACCTACTCCAGTTGCACACAAGCATCACCGAACATTCCGGGCGCGGAGTGACAGTGAGCGATGTGCTGGGCCCCATCATGGATGGGCTTGAGGCAGTACGCGATGCGGGTTTGGCCTCGTGGGTCGGCATCACGGCCAACGGTGACACCGAAGCGGTTCGGGAAGTTGTTCGTTCCGGACGCACCGCGACGGCACAAATCATGCTGAATGCGCTGAACCCAAGCGCTGGATGGGCGCACCACCTTGCACCGGGCGGACATGACTTCAGTGGACTGATCCGGGACACGATCACACACGACGTTGGCGTGATCGTGATCCGATCGCTGGCCGCCGGTGCCCTCGCTGCCAAGGATGCACGGCATCCCAACGCTGGCGAACCGGGGGGGATTGCCGGAGAGCGTTACGACGACGACATCGAACGAGCGCGCAGGTTGTCGGCAGTCGCACTCGAACTCGGCATGGAGGGTCCAGCGGAACTGGCGGTGCGTTTCGCGCAATCCACGCCAGGTGTCGCCACGGTCATCGTGGGCTATTCCGACCACGACCAACTTGACGACGCGATCCGGTGGACGACCAAGGGGAACCTTTCACCAGAAGAGATTGCGCGCATCCTCCACGCGACCGTCAACGCGTGACCTTGCGTCGAAAGCGGGTCGGTCCGTGTCGTGACACCCGCCTCTCCCAGGCAGCTCCGCAACGGGCAGTGGCGGGAACTCCATGGGGGAGACCGGGGCCTCTCTTCCGGGGCCGATTTGTGTCACCCCCCGAACCCCAGGCAGACAGCGGGAGCGGCCATTCAGACGACCTCGATTCGTCTGGAGTGTCAAGAATGCAGGTCCGCGGGCATCCTTGCCCGCATCGCTCCCGTCGGACCAAACACACCCTCAATGTTCTGCAATGTCAACACAAATCGGCGAGGATGGGTGAAGCGTGACGTGATCCGCCTCGGGCTTGTCTCACGCCTGATCCGGAAGGGCACCCCGAGGGTCGGGCAAGGATGCCCGCGGACAAAATGCCACAACGCTATCGGCTCGCAACGGTGATGACTGCCAAATCTTGTCATTAATGTTTCTTGTAATGACCTTTATTTAACCCATAGGTTCCCAAGCGTGACTACCCCCTGTTACGTCAAGTTGGTCAGGTTAGTGAGGCTAAATCCGCCCGCGTCACACGCGTAGTGGTCGATGGGTGGACGCGGAACTTGTCGCAGTCCACGATAGGTGTGCGTTCGCTAGACCGAACCATTGAGGAGAAGAAGTGATGAACTTGGCGAATCCTTTCAATGCCCCTGGGGAGTGGCTCCGGGGCACCCTTCATGCCCACACGACCGTCTCTGACGGCGCGATGTCTCCGAATCACCTGATCGCTCACTACGCGTACGCCGGGTGGGACTTCGTCGCTCTGACCGACCATTGGCACGCAACCGGACCGGCTGAAGTTACCGTCACGAATACCGGAACACCTCACCCCGTCACGGTGATCCGCGGAATTGAAGTGAATACTGAGGATGCATCCACGGCCACGGGGTCGACTTACCACATCACTGGACTTGGAGTTGACGGACCGGTCGCTCGGCGAACCGAGGGAACTGGAGTGCCGGCAGCGCAGTGGTACGTCGACGCCATTCGGGATCGTGGTGGCCTGGCAGTTATTGCCCACCCATATTGGAGCGGACTGACATTGCGCGACTTCGAGGGACTGCACGGTTATCTGGGCATTGAGGTGTACAACGCGGACACGGACGTGCATATCGGTCGCGGGGATGCGTCGCTTCTGTGGGACGACTTGCTCACCCACGGACACAACGTTCTTGGCATTGGCGTCGATGACTGCCACCGCCCGGGTTACGACAGTGTCCGCGGTTGGACAGTGGTAAGGGCTACTGATCGATCAGCCGAAGCAATCCTGTCTGCGGTCCGCGCAGGAAACTTCTATGCCAGTGCCGGTCCCGAGATCATCAACGTGCAGTGGGATCCAGGATCGAATGTGATCAACGTCGAATGTAGCCCAGTGCGTTCAATCACGGCGGTCGCCGATGGCATGAAGGGTGCGCGACTGAACGCCGGAAGGTTCGGCGCGTCACTTGGTGCGCGGCGACTTCGAAGTGCAAGCGGGAGACCGGAAGGGGTCCTCGAAGGTGAACTGCTGACTGGTGCCGAACTGCATCTGACGGGACGTGAACGGTACGTGCGTATTCAAGTGGAAGACGCAAACGGTCATCGCGCCTGGACAAACCCTCTGTTCATCGCGCGTGCCTGACGACGCTCCGTCGAGCTTCGGTACCATCGCGCTCATCCAAGGTGCGCGGGAGGTTTTTTGGTGAGCCTTGCCAAGAAGATGCTTTTCAAGCCGGGGGCGTCGGCTACGATGGTGGGCAAGCCCGGCGATGTCGTGCTTGACGACATCCCAGAGAGCGTGGACGGAACGTCTTCCGGGGTGATCCTCTTTGTGCGTACCCTCGCCGAAGTCGACCAACACGTAGGACACGTCCACGAGGCCTTGAGTACCGGGCGAAGCGCCTGGATCGCATACCCCAAGGCCGGCAAACTCGGAACCGACCTCAACCGTGACATCCTCTACCGCCATGCTGGACACGTTCACCGTGTTGCCGGAAGTCGTCAGGTTTCGATTGACGATACGTGGAGCGCGATGTACTTCAAGGTCAAAGAACCAGAGTGACCGGCGCCGGGAACGAGTACTCTCCGACGCGCATGATCGACACGGCGCGACCTGCCAGGAAAGTGAGCACGACTTTGGGAATTGTCCAACGCCTAGAGCACGTCGGACTTACCGTCACTGACGTCGAAAGAACAGTGGCGTGGTACGCCACCATGTTTGGCAGCCGCCGTGTCCAGGAAATGAACTGGCCGGAAACCGGCGTTCGGGGGGTGTACGTCACATTGGGTGACGACGGCTCGCAACTTGAAATCTTCCAAAAGCCCGGGACCCACAAGCATCTTGAACCCGACTTGGAAATGGCGCGGTACGAACACTTCTGTATTCAGGTGGAAGACATCCATGCCACGTTCGCCGACCTCGAAGCAAAGGGTGCAGAGATTGCGTTCCGTCCCCGCTTAGCGAAGCGTCACGGCTACGTTGCCATGGTGGTGGACCCTGATGGAATCCGCATTGAACTGCTCCAAATCCTCTCCCCCGAACGTCACGCCGAACTGGTCCGGGAGCAGGCAAGTCGGTAGGCGAACCGGCAACCGATTCGGAATTGACAGCCTTTGGCGTAGTCATTAGTGCCCGGTCACGGTCGTGATCCGTCTGGAGCCCTTGATGTACACACAGCCCGCGATAGGTGTCGCAATCATCGGAACCGGTGGAATCGCGCGCGCCCATGCCCGAGCCTGCCGGGAGGTCGAGGGCATCGAGTTGGTCGCGATTTGTGACGTCTCCCCTGAGGCACTTGCCCGATTCGGTGAGGAATGGCACGTGCGGGTATCCAGCCGGTACCCATCAGTCGAGGCACTCACCGAGGCAATCGCGCCCGATATCGCGATCATCTCGACGTGGGGCATTTCCCATGCCGCGATGGGGATTCACCTCGCCCAATCCAAACGGGTTCGCGCAATCCTTTGTGAAAAGCCTTTCACGATGGACGCGCGAGAAGCCGTGGCACTCGTTGATGCGTGCCGAGCATCCGGAACCCTGATTGCCGAGGCGTTCAAGTTCAGGCACCACCCGGTCCACCTAGAGATCCAACGGCGCATCGACGCCGGGATCATCGGGGAAATCGTCTCTGTGCGCAGCGCGTTCTGCCAAAGCGTCGGGGCCGCCAACCGGCGTCCTGAGGCAAATTGGCGATGGGACCGCGCCAGGGGTGGCGGGAGCGTCTACGATCTCGCCTGCTACAACATCCATCATGCTAGGCACGTGTTCGGGTGCGAACCGACTTCGGTGTATGCCTCCGGGCAGTTCGAAGGTGAGGTCGACGTCGCGTCGTCGATTGTCCTGACTTTTCCCGGCGAACGGACAGCGGTAATCTCCGTCGCGCACAACACCTGGCGTGCACACGACGTGGAGATCGGTGGCACCCACGGTCAGTTGCGCCTTGAAAATCCGTGGAACAACGAGGACCAGCCTGTAACGCTCGTGCAAATGACCGCTGAGGGAACACAGTCAACCGTGTTTGAACCGGTCTACCAATTCGGCGAGCAATTGCGACATCTTGCTGATTGCGTGCGGACCGGCGCCCCTCATCGAATTCCACCCGAGGACAGCGTTTCGCAAATGCAGACGATTGACGCAGTGTTCAGGTCACTTCGATCTGGGGAGGCCGCTCATCTCGTTGGTAACGGGCCGGAGGGGTCCAAGATCCAGTGACTGGCACCGACCGCACCGCGTTTCCAGAGAACACTTCTCCGCCCGGCGCACCGCGGGGCACCGATGCCTCGGCGACACCAACCGGGCATTCTGAACAGGGCAGCGGACTGGCAATTGGCACACCAGACAGCGACCCAGGTGTCGACATTTCGCGCCTGCGGTCAAGCCTTCCGGCGATTGCAACAGACATCGGAATGGGACTGTTGTTCTTTGTTGTTGCCCGGTTTGAAGGATTGAGAACAGCGGCCCTAGTGTCGGCGGGAACCGGCATCGCGTTGGTGCCGCTTCAGTGGGGGATCAGGCGAGTTACCGGCAAGCGAATTGACCTGTTCGGGGGCATGGCGCTGTTCGGAATGGGAATGCTCGCCCTTTCTGCAGGCTTCTCGTGGTGGGTGCAATCGGACCTCGCAATACAGTTGAAAGGGACGGTCATCGGCGGGGCGGTCGCGATTGCCTACGCCACAGATGCGATTTTTCACGGGCGATGGCTTGGTCGCCGTCTCACGATGTACCTCGCCTATACCGACCTTGACCAACGAAGGCTTGCCATAGGAATGAGTGGTGTCGGGGCGTCACTCGCAGCACTGAATACCGCCTTCGCACTTGGCATGTCGCGCGAAGTTTGGCTGATGTACTCCGCGTGGGGCGACACCATTGCTAGCATGGTCCTGGCAGGCACTGCCGTGCAGTTCGCCCGCCGACCGGTCGTTGCGGAACGCGCATAGTTCACCTGAACGATGTCAACTGGCATTCGGGGTTCCTAGGATGACGTCAATGGCGCAGCTATCCCGCCATTCTGGCAACGACCATTTCACCGTAGGAATCATCGGCCACACCGGACGAGGCGGGTACGGCCATTATCTTGACCGGGCGTTTCAAGGGGTCGAGGGAACGCGGGTAGTCGCGGTGTCAGACCCGGACGAGGCTGCACGTGAACGAGTGCGAGGCATTTACGAGTCACCGGTCGGATACGCCGACTACCGAGAGATGCTCGCGCGAGAACGACCAGACATCACGGTGGTAGCGTCGCGCGAAATTGGCGATCACCACCAAATTGTCATGGACGTGGCGCGCTCGCGTAGCCACGTGTACCTGGAAAAGCCTGTGGCTGCGTCACTTGCCGAAGTGGATGACATGATCCACGCGTGCGAAGCGAACGATCTTACGTTGGTCGTCGCCCACCCTTGGCGAGGCCACCCGCCGATCCAGCACGTGGCAATTCCCGCAATTCGCTCAGGCAGGATCGGCGAACCCCGGCTGGCGCGCATTTACGGGATGGGTGGACGGCACGGTGGGAATGAACTCTTCATTGACCTCGCACCGCATTTTTTCGATTTCCTGTGGCAGCTTTTCGGGATGCCATCGTGGTGCCAAGCGCATATCACTCAGGACGGTCGCACCAGCACTCCCGCAGACCTTCGACAAGGAGACGAAGGCATGGGATTGGTCGCGGGGAACGGAATCTCTGCCTACTACCAGTGGGACACATTCGCTGCCAACTTCGAGTCGTACAAGGGAGATGGGCGCGAAATCCCCTACCGAATTGACATCCACGGAACCGAGGGGACCCTTTCAATTCCGGGGCCGATGAGCAACGAGCCTGATATCTGGGTTCATCCGCTTGTGAACCCCCCGGTCAGGGGCGACGACCGGTGGGAGGTCATCCCCGCTGATCCACCACCTTCTGATGACAAGTGGGTACGCTCACACCATCGAATGGCGGCGTCGATGGTGGCGCGCTTGAGGGGCGAAAACCCCCAGTGGGAACTGGTTGACGGCCATCAGGCCCGCCGGTGCCTGGAAATGGCGCATTTGGCACATGCGTCACACATTTCAGGATCACGGGTTGCGCCTCCCATGATAGGAGGACGCAACCCTTTTGATGACTGGCGCTGAGGTCAGCTCAGGCGCCAGTCCTTGGCCAGTTGTGCGTACAGGTTCAACCGTGCCGCAACGTCTCGAGAAGCGAGTTCCAGCAATTCCCCACCCGGGTTTTCCTTCCCTTCGACGGTACTATCGGTACCGACGAGGGTCGTTTTCGGTGACGTCGATGACCCCAGCATGGTTGTGAAGCGGTCCTCAGTCGCCAGGAACTCGGCAAGTGCAAGCGTCGGCGGACGCGAATCGAGCGCGAACGGGTTCTCCCCATGCTCGGCGCGCCTCGGGTCGTACCGATACAAGGGCCAGTAACCGCTTGCAACCGCCTGCTTCTGATGATCCAGACCATGCGCAAGGTCATAGCCATGCGCGATGCAGTGGGCGTACGCGATCACGAGTGATGGCCCATCGTAGGCCTCGGCCTCCTGGAGCACCTTCACCGTGTGGGCATCATTCGCGCCCATTGCAATTCTTGCGACGTACACATTGCCGTAGGTCATCGCCAACAGGCCCAGGTCTTTCTTTGCCCGTCGCTTGCCAGAACTTGCGAACTTGGCCACTGCGCCCCGGGGTGTGGATTTCGATTGCTGCCCACCGGTATTCGAGTAGACCTCGGTATCCAGGACAAGGATGTTGACGTTCGTCCCGGATGCGATGACATGATCGAGACCCCCATATCCAATGTCATACGCCCACCCGTCACCGCCAACGAGCCAGACCGAATGGTGAACGAGTGCCTCGATGACCGATGACAGTTCTCTCACGGCCGACCCACCCCACCCGGCAAGACGGTCCTTCATCGCCCGGACCCGGTTGCGCTGGTCAACGATTCCTCGCTCGCTCGACTGGTCGGCATCCCGGAGTGCCAAGAGTTCATCAGCAAGGTCTGGAGCGAGCAACGAGACCGAGTCAAGCAACGCACGTGCATGGTCCCGCCTATGATCGACCGCGACCCGGATACCCAAGCCGAACTCGGCGTTGTCCTCGAACAACGAGTTCGCCCAAGCCGGACCAATGCCGTCGACGGTCTGTGACCACGGCGTCGCCGGCAACGATCCCCCGTAGATTGATGAGCATCCGGTTGCGTTCGCGACGATAAGGTGATCGCCGAAGAGTTGAGTCAGGAGCCGCAGGTACGGTGTCTCGCCACACCCGGCGCACGCACCCGAGAACTCGAAGAGCGGCTGTGTGAGGGCCACATCCTTGACGGTGACGAGGTTCAACTTGGTCCGGTCGGTCTCTGGGAGGGACGTGAAGAACTCCCAATTCGCCCGTTCATCGTCCTGGCGGCTCGAGCCCACCTTGGAAACCATCGTGAGTGCGCGGTGCGCGCTATCGTGACGGTTCACCGCAGGGCAAATTTCAAAGCAGAGTGTGCATCCTGTGCAGTCCTCAGGCGATACTTGCAGGCTGAAGACTTGGTCAGGGAATTGCCTCCACTTTGCCGGCACCGTCATGAACGTCGCTGGAGCCTCGGCCAAATCTGCCAGGTTCACGACCTTTTCCCTGATAGCCGCGTGAGGGCAGATCATCGTGCACTTCCCGCACTGGATGCAGAGGTCGGCATCCCAGACCGGCAGTTCACGTGCAAGGTTCCGTTTCTCGAACTTGGCGGTCCCAGTCCGGAATCTCCCGTCGGCGGGCATTGCGCTGACCGGGAGATCCTCGCCTCGGCCAGCGATCAGCATCGCTGTCAGCCAGTCTGGGCCGGGCGTCACGTCGCCAAATCTGGTCGAGATATCCAATGGACGTCGACGAGTCCCGTGCGGGAACGCACTGGCGATTGAAATGGGCTGCGTGTCCGGCACCATGACCTCGTGTAGGTTGGCCAGTGCTGCATCGACAGCCTCGAAATTCTTAGCCACAACGCGCTCGCCCCGCTTGCCGTAAGTCTTCTCGATCGAATGACGGATCGCCGCAATCGCCTCGTCACGGGGCAGGATCCCGGAAAGCGCGAAGAAGCACGATTGCATGACCGTGTTGATCCTTCGGGCCATGCCGGTCTCTCGTGCGACGCGATCACCGTCGATCACGAAGAAGCGCAAGCGCTTGGACGCGATCGTGTCGCGTACAGCATGTGGGAGTTTCGCCCAGACCTCATCAGGCCCGTATGGACTGTTTAGCAGGAATGTGCCCGATGGGAGGGCGGACCCCAGAACATCCAGGTGATCAAGTAGCTGGAACTGGTGGCAGGCGATGAAGTTTGCAGTAGAAATCAGGTAGGGAGCTCGAATCGGCCGGGTGCCAAAGCGCAAGTGAGAGATCGTTACTGAACCAGACTTCTTCGAGTCATACACGAAGTAGCCCTGCGCGTGGAGTGGGGTCGTTTCGCCAATGATCTTGATCGAGTTCTTGTTGGCCCCGACCGTTCCATCGGATCCAAGCCCGTAGAAGAGGGCACTTACCGTATCCGGTGCATCGATCGAGAATGACGGATCCCACGGAATACTCAGTCCCGTCACGTCGTCATGAATACCGATCGTGAAGTGGGCGGGCGGGTGAGACCGTTCCAGAACATCGAAGACCGCCACAGCCATCGCTGGAGTGAACTCCTTGGAGGCCAATCCGTATCTGCCGCCAATCACCCGGGGCAGGACACTGAACGAGGCGGTGCCGGCATGCCACGCCTCAATGATCGCGGTCACCACATCCTGGTAAAGCGGATCACCAATTGCACCGGGCTCCTTTGACCGATCCAGAACAGCGATTCGCTCGACGGTCGCGGGCAAGGCATGAACAAAGTTGGC
>DDYL01000202.1:10724-13625 GCA_002347925.1 Chloroflexi bacterium UBA2235
TCTGCAAACTGGTCCATGGCTGACTGCACAATGCCTGGGACCGCGAGGTAGTACGGATTGCCAGCCTCACGCGCCTGGAAGAAGACGTCCGGGTTCTGGGCTGACCCGGCAAGGTGCGGATGTTCGGGAGCAAGTCCCCGCGCACGATGCTTGTAGACGAGTTCGTCGTCGATCATTGCACGGAGTGTTTCGTCCGCAATTGGTGAGATCTTCATCACTTCATGCGAGGTTCTGAACCCGTCAAAAAAGTGCAGGAATGGCACCCGGGCTCTCAGGGTAGAAGCGTGAGCGATCGCCGCGAAGTCCTGCGCCTCCTGCACGGAACTGGAGGCGAGCATTGCCCAACCCGACTGCCGTACGGCCATGACGTCAGAGTGGTCGCCAAAAATCGAAAGCGCGTGGGTGGCGAGGGTGCGCGCCGCAACGTGGAATACCGTCGGGGTGAGTTCGCCGGCAATCTTGAACATGTTCGGCAACATCAGCAAGAGGCCCTGTGACGAAGTGAAGGTCGTTGCCAACGCTCCTGCCTGAAGCGCACCGTGCAATGCTCCCGCCGCGCCGCCTTCGCCCTGCATCTCGACAACACGAGGTGGTTGTCCCCAAAGGTTCGGGCGGGCCTTCGTAGCCCACTCGTCTGCCCATTCACCCATTGGAGACGATGGAGTAATGGGGTAGACCGCAATCATCTCGCTTGCGCGGTACGCAACCCCGGCGACGGCCTCGTTGGCATCGGCCGTGATCATGTTCGGCGGTTCAATGTGGCCTTTGGATCCGGTTCGTTCACCGCTCCGCACAAGTTCCCCAATTGCCATGGCATCTCCCGGTCCAGTTAAGGACACTGACCCATCTTCGCGTCCATGGATGTGGCAAGGCATCGGGCAAACCCCTGATCCGATCGATCGGCTCAGTTGGGTCCGGTAGCCCGGGCGTGCCGATGACGAAAGGGTCCTACGAGTGCGAATTACTTCGATTGAATGGCAGAAGGTCTTTGTGCCGTACGCGAACCCGAATGTTTGGGGAGGCGGGCGGCGATTCGGTCCGACGCGACTTGTCGTCACCGCTCACACGGATGTTGGCCTCGTGGGATACGGCGAAACACTCTGTCTTCTGCAGTTCACCGAGCCTGTCTTGGTTCGGACCATCATTCCGATTGCGATCGGCCTCGACCCACACGACGTGGAGCACCTCTACCGCAAGGTGGAAGGTGCGGGGTTCTATCACCACAAGCGCGCGATGGTGTTCGCGCTCGCTGCGGTCGAGATGGCATGCTGGGATCTTGTAGGGAAAGCGGCCGGCGCGCCTCTCCACAAACTCTGGGGCGGCAAGTACCGGGAGCGAATCGAGATGATCGCGTACCTGTTCGTAAGTGATCCTGAAAAGGTCGCCGCTGAGGCGAGGCACTATGTCGACCGCGGGTTCCGCACGATCAAGTTGAAGACCGGGGTCGATGAGCGATCAGATGTGCCCATCGCAAAGGCGGTCCGCGAGGCGGTTGGACCGGACATCCGGAACCGGGCGGACGTCAACGGCGCTTGGACCCCTGGTACCGCCAAGCGAATGATCTCCCGCCTTGCTCCATTCGATCTGGAATACGTGGAACAACCGCTCGTCCACGACGACTTGCTTGGTCACGCCCAACTCAGACGCTGGAGCCCGGTGCCGATTGCCCTCGATGAAAGTGCGTACACGACCGCCGACGTCCTGAACATCATCCGCGCCGAAGCCGCGGACGTGATCCTTCTGGACCCTCATGAAGCTGGCGGCCTATGGCAGGCCCGCAAGGCTGCGTCCATCTGCGAAGCTGCGGGAATTCCGGTGACCCTGCATTCCGGTGGCGAACTCGGGTGCTCGACAGCGGCGTACCTACACCTTGCATGGTCGACGCCGAACATGTTCCTTGCCATCGACGGACAACAACACAACCAAGCCGACGATGTTGTCCCGATCCCGAGGTGTTCCGCTACGACCACGGCTGTTTCATGGTCCCCAGTGGCCCGGGGCTCGGCGTGTCTCTGGACGAGGCCAAACTTGCCCGCAACTCGACCGAAACGATTCGCGAAGCGTATCTGGACGTGCAACGGCCCGAATGGTTCGCCAAAAAACCCGCTGATTGACCGTAGGCCCCAGCGTTCGGTTGGCCCGCATGAGGTCCGTTGTGGGCGGACAACGTGATGCAAACCCCGAAGGAGTCCAAATGATGCGACGCCGGATCTTCCGTCAAGTAGACGTGTTTACCAAGGTCCCATTCCTGGGCAATCCGCTAGCCGTGGTCCTCGATGGAAACGATTTGTCAACGGAGGAGATGCAGGGATTCACGCGCTGGACAAATCTCTCGGAAGCGACGTTTGTGCTGCCTGCGGTCGATCCGAAGGCTGACTACCGGGTCCGGATCTTTACCGGTTCAGGTGAACTCCCGTTCGCGGGTCATCCCACACTTGGCACCTGTCATGCGTGGTTGGAGGCGGGTGGAACGCCCCACGGTTCGGAGATTGTTCAGGAGTGTGAATTGGGATTGGTGAGGATCACGAGGATGGGTGGACGGCTCGCGTTCGCCGCGCCACCACGAAGACGGTCCGGTGCGGTTGGTGAGGATGAACTGGTCACGATCTGTCAGGCCCTTGGCATCAACCGAAGTGACATCATCGACCATTCCTGGTGCGACAACGGGCCGGAATGGCGGGCAATACTGCTCAAGTCGGCCGAACAGGTGCTTTCATTGCGTCCCGACCCAAGCGTCCTTGGGGACATCAAACTCGGGATAGTTGGCCCGCACTCGGGCGGCGACTGCGCATTCGAGGTGCGGGCGATTTATGGGACTGAGGAAGACCCGGTCACTGGAAGCCTGAATGCCGCGGTCGCCCAATGGCTGATCGGCGGGGGACACGCACCGGATAGGTACGT
>DDYL01000202.1:13667-14173 GCA_002347925.1 Chloroflexi bacterium UBA2235
GCGCCAATATCCCGGATCGGACAGTCCACGAAATGGTCCTTATCCAGTTTGTCGCAACCAATGTTGCTATGGCAGTCGCATCATACCCGCGGGATAACGTGTCGTGGAGTGGCACCTGCAGGAATGCGGTCGATACCCAAATGAGAATGACGAGACCCAGCCCGGTGATTGGAGTCGCCCTGCCGAGCGACGAAGGACAGAGGACTGCCCATGCCACTGCGGTCACTAGTTCCACAACCATGACTGGGCCCACGATGGCCGTGATGGCAATGGTGTGCGCCGCCTCATATTTCGTGAATTGGTCAGGACTGACCATTTCAAACAGGGGATAGTGGACCCACTGGATTGTCCAGATCAGGCCGGTCAGGTAGAACGCCGAAGCACATGTACCTATGAGCACGAAGGCTGCCGTGCGATTCATGGGTCAATCAATGCTTTGCACACCCACTAACACAATGAGCGTGTCCGCTACTCACTGAGAGAACCGTTGGCCAACCAAATCGGCG
>DDYL01000202.1:14202-17258 GCA_002347925.1 Chloroflexi bacterium UBA2235
TCGACATAGACCCACGGGCCCCGGAGGACCTGGCCAAGCATTGCATGCAGGCTGGCAACTTCGCGCCGGCGCGCCTGGAGCTCACTCTCGAGTCTCGCGACTTGGGCGCGAAGGTCGGCCAGATTTGCCCGAAGCAGGTGTGCCTCGCTGACCGTGGTGTCTGAGGTGTCCGGCAATGTCCGCGTGCTGCTGTCTTCCATCGTTTCCATCCCGGAGCACGCGATTTGATCACTGCGACGGTCACCGTCCGCACTGAAGCATGCACCAGCAAAACGGACCGCTACCGGGCAAAGTTGCGAGTGATGTCAAGTCGAGCGGACGCACTCAGACCGCGTCCAATACACCCCGCCCAAACGACAGACGGATGACCAGCGGTTCGCCCTCAGCCCGTCCAATCGGGAGGCCCCTGAGCCTCAGGTACGGCAGGGGGGTCCCACCATCCGCCTCACGCACCCCCTCATGCCACTGCTCGTACCACCCCCGCGGGGTCAGATCGACGCACGTTTCGACCGGCATTCCAGTGTTCAACAGCACTGCAGAGTTTGGCAACGTCGCGATAGGGCGTAGCCCCACCGAACTACTCTCAGTGGAGGACGGTACGACGATGTAGACGTTGTCACCCTCTCTCGTCACGTTCAGCGATGGATCATTCACGAGATGAGGGGCCGGTTCGGCGGTGAGCCCTTCACGAACTGACCCATACCACGCTCCGATCCGACGCAACAGGGACGCCGATGCTTCAGGAATCGTCCCGTCACCCCTCGGCCCGACATTCAGTAGGTAGTTCCCACCCATAGCCACCATGCGCGCTATCGAATGCTCCAGATGCGATGGCGTGTAGTAATCCTCATCCGCACGATAGCCCCACGACTCGCGCCCGACTGACTGGCACGCTTCAGTCAGCTTGGTGAAGCGTCGGCTATCCGGCACATGTCTCTCAGGTGTTGAGAAATCGCCTTGGTCGAACCCTCGATTGTTGATGACCGCCAACGGTTGCAGGCCTCGGATCATCGCGTTGACCGACGGGTCATGCAACTCCGGCACATTCATGTCCCACCAGAATCCGTGAAGGGTGCCGTAATTGGTGCAGAGTTCACGAACTTGCGCGACCAGGAAGGCCATGTACGCATCCCAGTCGGGCCGGTCACCCGGCAGCGCCGAGGGAAGTTCATGGTGGCGTCCGAGGTTCGGATAGTTCGGGTGATGCCAATCAGCAATCGAGTAATAAAAACAAAGCGGTACACCGCGTCGATGGCACGCGTCGGCAATCGCGCCGATGATGTCACGCCCGTACGGCGACTGCATAACGTTGAAAGCTGTCTGAGCGGTATCCCATAGGCAGAAACCGTCATGGTGCTTCGTGGTTATGCACAGGTATTCCATGCCAGATGCCTGCATGAGGTCAAGCCACGCGTCGGGATTGAAACCGACAGGATTGAACTGATCCTTGAGCAATCCGTACTGGTCCCGAGGAACAACGCCTCGCCACTGCATCTGCTCGTGCCATCCTGGAATTGCATACAGGCCCCAGTGCACGAACATCCCAAACCTACGCGCCAGGAACCAGTCCCGGCCATCTCCGAATGGCGTCACCACGCGCGTGCCCACCTTTCCGCCGCGACCATGATACGAACGGTCGGGGCCTTGTCTGGATTGCCCGTCTGCACACTACGGCATCCCTGATAGTATTCAATAGCTATCACATGTAGGGATAATGCAACATGATCAGCCAGAGTGCCATCGACGAACGTGAAATATCGCGTACCGTGCTTCGAGACTACTGCGTGTCGCAAGTCGGCATGAGGGTGTCCGAAATTCCCCACAGTCACGTGACGAGCGCGCAGTTGCTGGTGGGCGGCACAGATTTATCACGAAACAGTTGGAGACTTGACATCCCCTTTACGTCTACCGTGAATGATGGAAGCGTCAGGAAGGTCCCGTGTGGCCCGGAAGATCCTGACCAATGGAGGCTGGAATGAGCGTACCGATCGCATTCGGCGCATTCGTGGCAATCCTCGCCTGGGTTGCAGATGTCGACAAGACGCTCTTGCGGGCATATCGCAACTGGCGCGCCACACAATCGCAGTGACCCGACCTCCGTCCAGTGGTCGGTAGCAAGAAACCGCCCGACCCCCATTGTGCGGGAGTCGGGCGGTTCTGTTTGCGGACTGACCGGAACATGCCGGGTCCAACCGGGTCATTCCTTGGTCAAAGCGCGCGGTTCTACGATTCGAACCGCGACTTCTCCATCACCGATATCACTTCCTGGGCACGCGCCGGGAATGTCTCAATGCTTTCGCCAAAGATCCGGACTTCGTACCCCCAGTTTCCGCGGATGGCGTAGTAGTGGTACCCGATCCATTCATGCACCCGCTCCACGAGATCAGTGCACGTGTCACAGGCCTTTGCCGAATACACGACCCGCGCGCGCGACACTGCCTTCTGCCACGGATAGCCGGTGAAGGACGCAGGTGTCGTCGAGTCCGCGCCGCTGCAGGTGACGGCGGTCTTGCACCAGTAGGTGACCGACTTGCGGGCAAGATCGGAAACCGACTTGACATCCTTGTTGTAGTCGAGATTGGATGCGATCACCATCACGTACGTCGGGACGGAACCTGTCACGTAGGTCCATCGCCCAAGAACGCTGCTCGAGTACATCGGGTCGGTGTTCGCATCCTTGGCATTGAGCGCGTAGCCCTCGAGATCATGGCTGTCGGTCCAGGTTCCCGGGGCGACAAACCGGTAGTCGCCATCAAGCCCAATCCTCGGTGACCGGTTCAATCGCCAGGCGTCCAGGAAGATGTTCGGGGTTGGAGTGGCAACCACCGTGGCCGAAGCAAGGGCGGCTCGGGCGAGCCCACCGGCGCTCATCGCAAACCGGCCCTCCCACGCGGGCTGCTCGAACACCATGGAACCGTAGTTGTCACCGTTTATTCCAAACAGTTCGACGTCCGCCAAGGACTGGATATGGAACAACGTCGGGGCGGGATCGGCGGTCTCCCACTTCACGAGGTAGATCGGGTCACCCATCTTGAGAAGGCCTGACGAAAGCCAGG
>DDYL01000058.1 GCA_002347925.1 Chloroflexi bacterium UBA2235
GTGCCTCGAGTTCATCACCATCAGTGCCTCGAGTTCATCACCATCAGTGCGTCGGGGCTGCTATCACCGGCTATTGGGCGGAGCCGCTGTCGGCACGATGCGTCTCGACGTATTCAATGCTTCGGCGATAGTCGTCTTCACTGATCATCTGACGCGAGAAGTAGAAATTGAGCATCTGCGTCAGAGTAAGGATTCCGCTGATGTGCAGGCCAGCTGACCGGAGTCGGTCTCCACCTCCCTGGGCGCGGTCGATAAGCACAATAGCGTTATGGACGATCAAACCGACATCCTGGAGTGCACGCTGCGTCTCAAGCAGACTTCCGCCGGTAGTCATCAGGTCGTCAATGATCAGCACGGACTCGCCCGGTCGGAAACGTCCTTCAATCCGCGTCCCGTGATCCATGTCCTTTGGCGGAATGCCATAGATGAGCGGGACATTCCCGGTTAGCGAATAGGCCGTTGCCAGATGCAGTCCGCCGAAAGGGACCCCCGCCACCAAATCAAACGGCTGAATCCGGCGCTCCCGGCGCGCGAGGCCGGCATCAATCTCATTCTTGATGAGTTGGGCAACCCTGGCAAGGATGCGCGGTTCCCGTAGAAAAACCTTCGGGTCGATGTACACCGGCGAACCGACGGTCGAACGACCGAGTGTGAACGTCCCGAATTTGACACCACCTAGGCGGAAAAGTGCTTCGGCAAGCCACAGGTTGGTGACATCATTGCTATTCATGCAAACGTCATCGCTTCCGTTGACGCAGGCGGTTCGCGTCGGACCATTCCGCCGAGTCTAGCAGTCGCCATTCTAGTGGCCACCGAGGAAGGCGTGAGGAACCTACCAAATGGCAATGCGGAAGTCAGCGACGATAACGACACAAAGGGCCGTAAGGTAGATCATCGAATAATGGAACAGCCATGATGCCTTCGCGGGCGATGGGACCCTCATGAGGTCTACCGCAAGGTACAGGAAGTACCCGCCAAGCACAGCTGCCCCTGCCAGGTAGATCACGCCGGCACCGCCAAAACCGAACAGCAGCAGCGAAACCGCGATCATTTGGAGCGTGTAGAGGACTATCTGGCGTCGCGTCTCAGGTTCGCCACGAACAACTGGAAGCATTGGGATGCGGGCACGCGCGTACTGCTGATGGATAAGAAGGGACAGCGCCCAGAAGTGGGGCGGGGTCCAGAAAAACACCAGCGCGAAGAGAAGCCACGGCGTCGCCGTCAGGTCGCCCGTCACAGCGGCCCATCCGATAAGCGGAGGGATCGCTCCGGCCGCGCCACCGAGCACTATGTTGCTGGGGGTGGTGCGCTTGAGCCACAAGGTGTAGATGGCCACATAGATGAAGATTGCGACGGCGGTCAGGAATGCCGACAGGGCATTAGCGACAGCCCAGAGCAGGCCGACGGCCGTGACGGACAATACAACACCAAAGGTCAGCGCACCTCTCGGCGAGACCAATCCAGCGGGGATGGCCCGTTGTTGTGTCCGCGATCCCATCAGCGCGTCAATGTCTCGATCTACGAAACAATTGATAGCTGCAGACCCACCGGCCGCCATCGCTCCCGCGAGAAGAGTGACAACGACCAACCACCATGCCGGGAGTTCGGGCTGAGCAATCAGCATTGCCGCCAGAGTTGGTATCTCCAGCAACACGATTACCTTCGGTTTCATCAAGGTCAGATAGGCCTTGACAATCTCTCCGAACAATACTCCCTCTGCGGTAGGGGCCTCGGGGTTCCGTGGAACCGAATTTTCGGGGATGTTGGACGCCGCGCCGATCATCCCCGGCGCAGCCTCGATCAGCGGTGACCCAGTCGTCATCTCTATCTCAATGGTAACGGGGTTGCCCGGCAATCCACCATCTAGTTCTTCCGGGCACGTGCATTCAGACGGGGCTTGGAGCAAAAGCAGTCGGGCGTCGCCCAAAATATGGGACGATGACGGCCGATCAAATCTCAAATTCGCGGTCCGACTCCCACCGCGGCTTGACACCCGGCGCGACGGTGCACGACCATCTAGGTAGACCAGTTTTCGCCACGGTTGGCAGGTGTTTTCGCTCCTGAACCATAGCCTTCGGTGACGACCCCCGAAATACACCAGAGGAAGTACGCCCGTGTTTGGCACCGCCGACGCCACCGCCGCCGTGATTGTCCTCGCTGCTAGCGCAGCCATCTTGCTTGCGCTCGCCAGTTACCACTTTCCTGACCGGGGCTTTCCCGCGTTAGCCGCTGCTGTTTTGGTCACTGCTACTTCCGTGCTCCTTCTAGGCGGCGCAGTGGGAAACCTGAACGCACACATTGGCGCAAAGGCGACTGGCGAGACGGACGCGTTGGCGTCGCTCGGCCTCGGTGTCGTCGTCATCATGACGATGGCCTTGATCCTCGCTTCGCGTAGCAGAACTTGGGGAACTTTGGTTTGGTGGAGCGGGGTTGCCTTCACCGCGCTTGCAGTGCCGATGCTCGCTTTAGGAGAGCCGTCGTTGGCGCTTGGTGCACTCGTAGGCGGGCCTGGTCTACTGATGTTCGTCGCCCATCGCCATCCATCAATTCCCGCGAGCCTGTCCAGTTTCGGGCTCTCCTCAGGGTCGGGGACGGTAACTCCCGACCAAGCCAGTGCGGAGCAATCACGCTATACACGGATTTCAGTGACCTTGACGGTAGTTACGTTGGGTCTGATCTGGCATTCCGGAGGTGTACCGGCACGGCCTTCTACGGCGGAGGCAAAAGTAGAAACATCCTTCGACGCTGATCTAGCGAAGCAGGGGGCGCTGCTGTCATCCGAGTACGGATGCAAGGGATGTCACAGTGTCGACGGGAGTGCTGGGAGTGGACCGACCTGGAAGGGCATGTATGGAAGCAAGGTCCGTCTGACAACGGGCGTCCAGATCGTGCGCGACGAGAAATACATCCGTGAGTCGATAGTCAATCCAGATGCCAAGGTCGTGGCGAACTACTCGTCCGGCACGATGGCTGCGGGTCTGGGATCCAAGCTTCAGAACGAACTTACGGTCGACGCAAACGTGCGAGCGCTCGTCGAGTACTACAAGTCTGTCCGCGCAGGCGAGCCGCCCGCGGCTGATGGCGCAGCCGTGCCTGCGGGAGGCATGACCGGAGCGCCCGCCAAGTAGGCAGCGCAGACCTTGACGCTTTCCTCTTCCGCCCGTTCCCTGTAGGAAGCTATCGCGTCCTCAGGGACGTATTGCATCGCTTCAATTGTCAGGGCATCAAGGCGGGATAGGAAGTCTTCGAGCCGTGTGGCATCGCTTGTCGGCCTCGCCACGCTCGGTCTCTTATTGTCGTTCGGTCTAGTCCTCGTGAAGTCGGTCTCAAGCCTCGGGCCATTAGAAAGTTCCCTTGAGACCGTTGCGGCAAATCGATACCTCGCAGGCGCATCGGGCAATTGAGCCTGATGCAGGACCATCCGGACGAAGCGGACGGCGTACCCGCGTGGAATGGTCGGGATCGTCACCTCCCAGTGCCGAAGTTCCCCCGCTGTCGCGACGTCAGCAAGGGCTGAGGACAGCGTTCCCGTAGTGAAGTGGCGTTCATCGATACTTGCATGAAGCGCCCATTGACGGTCTGCCCCGGCCTGGCCGGCCTTGAACTTGCTGTGGATACCGAAAAAAGGCCGGTAAATCGTCAGCGTCCACTGCTCGTCGGAGACTAGGTGGCACAGATATCCGGCGATGAACGCGCGAACGGGACTTTCGAAGGGCAATGCCCTGATCCCGTTAGAACTGGCAATCAACTTGAGCGCACCGCTTACCTCGTCACCCGGTACCCACCAATGCGTCGTTGATCGCGGAAATCCAGCGATCTTGTCAACATCCGGGCACAACGAGCCCGTCAGGAAAGCGGTGCGACCGGACGCTGAAAGGGGCAACTTGTCAGCTATCGACCAGGCGAGACTCAGGTGCTCAAAGGGAGATGGCATTGCCGAATAGTATGGCGGGATGCTACCCAGTAGTGTTCACTGGGCACCCGGCACGTCTGCCAGTTCAGGATTTCACGGCCAGTGGATCCCCGGAAAGAAGCCCGGGGTCCTCTTCATGTACTCCGCATACCCTGCGCGGGTTCGTGCAAGTTGCGCGTCAAGCATCCTGACACCAGACACTCTGACGAGCAGGAACGTCATCAGTGCCGGAGCGAAAATCGTCACCAATCCGCCAAGACCGAGATCTAAGGTGCAGATCCAGAACCCCCACCAGATCACGCTGTCTCCGAAGTAATTCGGGTGCCTCGTAAGACCCCAAAGTCCGGTATCCAGAACTTGCCCCTTCTTGGACGGGTCGCGGCGGAACATTGTCAACTGCCAGTCCCCGACTGCCTCGAACACAAAACCGACCAGGAAGACTATTGCCCCGGCTATGTCAAAAGCCGAAACGTCGTCCGGGCCATCCGCCGACGCAGCAACCTGCAATGGCGCCGACACAATCATCACTAGCGTGCCCTGAAGAAGGAAGACTTGAAAAAAGCTGAACCACCAATAGCGGTCTGGGCCATACTTTTTTCTGAACTCGGTATAACGGACGTCCTCAGCCTTCCCAATCGAACGGATCAGGAGGTGAAGCCAAAGCCTTATGGCCCAGATACCCACTAACGTCAATAAAACGAGCTTCCCGGAAGTCAATCCAGTCATGAATGCCGTGTTTGCACTAATAAGCAGGAAGCCAATTGACCACCAAGGGTCAATAATGCTCGCATCCCGCCTGATGACGCTCACAATCCAAAGCACAACCATGAGGAGGAGTTGAATGCCTGCGTTCGCCCAGAACAGCTCCATACATTACCCCAATCACTAATTACTAATGTTTGTATTATATGATATGAGATTTATATTATGATTTGCATAAAAAGAACTTCTTGCATTGTCAACTCATGAAAAACGTTCGAGGAACACGAGTGAGGCATTCACGACGAGGATGTGGACGCTCCACCGGAAGCATCCGCGTCGCCCACGTCAGGGTAGCCGTGGCAAGCAATCTGACCGACAGCTTTCGTGGCGAGAAACGCTCCAGTTGAACTGCGCTTGCACTCGAGTGATCTTGGCGCATTATTTCATCGACGGCTTCATGGACGACCCATGCGTACGAGAACGAGGTGACCCACAACCGATGAAATCGCGGTGAGTGCAATGCCCCAAGCGATGTCAGCCGGGACAAGCATCACCGGCCACCCGGTAATTACTGCCCAGTTGGTCAGTTCATAGGTTCCGTAGGCGACAAGCCCCAGTGCGCCCCCCCGGTTCACCGCATCTCCGACTGACTTTGCACCCATTGACCCGTAAGCAGTCGTCGCGACGACGTACATTGCGTAGAACAACCCCGCCGCCAGGACGTCAGGTTGCGGACGCATTAGAGTGCCGAGCTGGGACTTATACATGTCCAGAGCGACGATCCCAAGCCACGTCAGGTCCAGGGCAAGCATCACAGTAGCGACCGCACCACCAGCGGTAAGGATCGCACCAAGGGCTGGTGCCGTCAGAGACGCACGTGTCTCCTCTGTCGCCCTAGTCGTCACAGCACTCTGGCTCATCGCTCCGCCGCCCTTTCGAGGCCTCTTCCCACTTGGTCGACCACCCATCATCGCTCTCCTGATTCAATCCATCACTTGGGTTGTGCGATTGCCTATCACACACCTCACATCATCGCCAAAGCCGGGGATTGAACCACCAGAAATGCCGCCCAATGTCGTGAAGACAACATCACGAGGGCGCCCTCGTTGGCTAATCTAATCCATTGGAAGCCTCAGCGGAGCGCTTTGGGATCCGGGGGATCGCTTCAAGTGTCGTGTAGCCGTCTCAAGAAACCTTTCACGGGCAACCGAATGGTCAACGATGGGATGTGGATAGGTGTCCCCCAGCCGCACCTTCGCGCCCCTGAGAACTGAATCGGGGGCGTCCCATGGATGGTGAATGAATTCGGACGGCATGCCACGAAGCTCGGGGAGCCACTTGCGTACGTAATCGCCGTTCGGATCAAATCGCTCGCCCTGCGATACCGGGTTGAATATCCGAAAATATGGTTGAGGGTCGCACCCACAACCCGCCGTCCACTGCCATCCCGCCGTGTTCTGGGCGAGGTCTCCATCGGTCAGGTAGTGAAAATAGTGGCGCTCGCCGCGCCGGAAATCAATCATCAGGTCTTTGGTCAGGAAGCTTGCAGACACCATTCGCGCTCGGTTGTGAACGTACCCCTCGGCACGAAGTTGCCTGGCTGACGCGTCGACGACTGGGTATCCGGTAAGACCATCAACCCACGCCTGCCAGCCATTTTCGTCATCGCGCCACGGAAATCCCTCGAAGTCTGACTGGAACGGCGTTGTCAAGATGGTCGGGACGTCCCACAGCGTGCTGTAACTAAATTCCCGCCAGATAAGTTCATTTTCAAAGGACATGCCCCCCGCCGTCTCACCGATCGCAGCCCTGGCTTCAAGCCAGACGCGCCGGGGTGCAATAGTCCCGAATTTCAGGTCAGCCGAAAGCCGGCTCGTGCCATCAATTCCCATTTGGTCACGGTCCGCCTTGTAGGCAGGTCCGGCGTCCTTGAGGAACCGTCTTAATCGCGCGTCCGCCTGAGATGACCCGGCCCTCAGGATTGCAGGATTTCTCTCGAGCCCCAGTTCCACCAAATCCGGGATTGGGTTCCGGATTGCGACGAGATTGTCTGGCACGCGCGATAGCCTCGCCGGAGTTCCTACCGCTGGGACCTGTGCGACTTCGCGTCGCCACGACTTTGCGAACGGCGAGAAGACCCCGTAGGGCCTCCCGGCTTGAGTGCGCAAAGTGCCTGGGGGATGCACCGTCTCCCCTCCAAATAGGCGAAACCGTTCCCCTAGAGCCGCGGCAACGACATCGTCCCGGCGTCGCGACCCGGGTTCGACGGCCGCTTGCGCAAAGACCGCGTCGGCGTTCCATTCCCGAGCAAGCCGAGGTACCACCTCTGTGGCACGCCCCTTGACCGTCACGAGGGTCGAGCCGATTGCCTCGAGGTCAGAACGCAACGCGGTAACTGCGTCAAGGAAAAACTGCAACCGGTGAGGCGGACGCTTGCCCCGACTACCTTGGCTTTCGTCGGTCGCACTCCGGTCTCCACTTCCGAAGTAACTGTCCTCAAGCACGAGAAGAGGAATGACCTCTCCCGTTGTGGAACCACGCATCAGGGGCTCGTGGTCAGTGACCCGCAAATCCTTGCCACGAAACCAGACAATTGTCCTCATGGCAACTAAAGGCCGACACCGGCAATCCCGGCAGAGTTGGGTGCGACCGCGCATATGTCTTCCATGCACCTGCCGGTCATCCGCAAACGGTTCTTGGCAAAGAGCAAGTACCCCACGTGGAGCGCTTCACGAACAACGGGCAAACGCGTCAGTGAAACCAAACGACCGAACCCCACTGCGGAATAGAGGTGCCTGAAAACCTCGACTCCTTCGATCATGGTCCCATCGGGAAGGCGACCGTGGATGCGCTCCATGAATTCTGTCCACGTCAACCCAGTGTCCCCGGTATCAAAACTCGGGGAAGCGATGTCCGTAAACCGAACCCGGTTTCCCTTGTCAAGTTTCCGAAGCAAATTGATCTCGCGTATGCAGAGAGGGCAATCGCCATCAAAGAAGACCTCGATGTCGAACGGTGATATTGAGGCCTCTGAGGCGGCCTTCGGAGCAACCGCCCCTTGTACGGCCTCCGACGCATCCCGACCGGCGCGGAGCAAACCGCGCCAAAAATCCCCGATCACCTCACCAGCAATCTGAAGTCCCACCTCAAGAATGGACAATTGCGTGGGCGCAGGGCCACCATCAAGCATGTGTGCTGTAGCCACCCGTCTGTGCGCAAAAATGCGATCCAGGGTTCTCCGGACAAAAAGCACGTGGGCAATGTCTCCAAGGAAGCCGAAGGGGACCGCGTAGTCGACCACATCGCGCATTCGCGTCTGGTTGCCGACTGCCTCGAACTCGTGCGTATGTTTCCAGACTGCATATGGACCCGAAACCTGTTGGTCAACAAACCTGGCCCTGGAAACGCCATCGGCGGGGTCAACTTCCGGCGGTTCCCAATCCGAGATGAGCGTCCGCCATCGCATCGGAAGTCCGAACAATCCCAACGCATACTCAATTCGGGCACCGGCAAACATGGCTATAGGCAAGGGTGTCAGGATGCGGAAACTCAGGAATGCCGGCGTCAACGCCTCAAGGTTGGCAGCATTGGAAAAGATTTCAAAGACTTCTTCCAGCGGACGATCAATAACCTGCACTTGCTCGAGGCGATGGAGTTGGTTAGCGGTCATCACTTCAATACTTTCTCGTTGCGCAAACGGTTTCGCCGCGATGGCAACGCATGGCCACATTGTGACGGGCAAGCCATCACAACCCGGGCGACGCGAGAAGAACCACGATTACAACGGCGTACTGTAAGAAGACCCTGTAGTCGGCGGTACGGCCATTCCCGATTTCCAACGCAAGGAAGCGGAGGCGAATAGGAAACGAGTTCGATACGGTTGATCCTATGACTGAAGCGATTCGGCAGAAACGCAACGAACTGGCAGCGGATGGGTCGTGGTCCGATGGCTCTGCTGAGAACCAGGGCAGGTGGGACGCGGTGGTCGGCCGGGACCGGACCCAGGATGGCCTGTTCGTCTACGCCGTCATCTCCACGCGCATCTATTGCAGGCCCGGTTGCGGGTCGCGCGCCCCACACCGTAAGAATGTTCGGTTCTTCCCCGACGGAACCGAAGCGCGGAAATACGGGTTCCGGGCTTGCAAACGGTGTCTACCGGATGACACCCCAGATTGGGCATCCCGGACGATGTTCGTGTCTCGAATGTGCAGACTCATTGAGACTTCATCGCGAACTCCAACCCTCGCGCTGCTTGCCAAGTCCATCGGCTACAGCCCATTCCATTCGCACCGTATGTTCCTTGAGGTCACTGGTATCACTCCGCGCGCCTACGCCGTATCGGTCCGGACGGCAGCGTTGATGACCAGCCTCAGTGCGACCGAGAAGGTCACGGATGCGATCCACGGTGATCGAGCCGTCTCCGCGAGTCAGTTCTACGCAGACATGTCACGCGGACTGGGAATGGCGCCAGCCACGTTTGTGAAAGGCGGGAAGGGGATGACCATCCATTACGCGACGGCAGCATCAAACATCGGCAGGGTGCTGGTGGGCGCGACCGACCGGGGAGTTTGCGCAATCCTCATTGGAGATGATCCCGAAGTTCTTGAACGTGACCTGCGCGACCGCTTTCCAGCCGCCGCAATCATCGAGGCTGGAACCGAACTCGCGACGACGATTACGCAAGTTGTCAGCCTGATCCATGAACCCGAGACGGCAACCCACTTGCCTTTAGACATTCGGGGAACCGCCTTCCAGTGCCGGGTCTGGCACGCACTGCGGGAGGTCCGACCGGGAGAAACAATTGCGTACTCGCAGCTTGCAGAACGCATAGGCAATCCGAGTGCATCGCGCGCAGTCGCGAATGCATGTGGAGAAAATCCACTCGCCGTTGCGGTCCCGTGCCACCGGGTAGTACGGAGTGACGGCACCCTCGGTGGCTATCGCTGGGGAGTGGAGAGAAAAAAGTCGTTGCTTGATCGGGAAAGAAGAGATAACGTGGCACGCGTGCTCAGCCCGCAGACGTAGGTCAAATGCACTCACAACGTGCTACGTCCAGATTGAACACGCCCTCAAGCCCTTGTACCCACGCACGTTGTTCGGACGTCTCGACAGACCGTGGAGACCTGACCTCTCGGACAACCTTGATTGCGTGGGGCGCGGTAAGCCCTCTGGCCACCAGCACCGAGGCGGCGACGAGCCCCGACCGGCCGATCCCGGCGCGACAGTGGATGACCACGTTCTGACCGGCCGAAGCCCCCGAAATTATGCCTTCGATGAGGGCGATGAAGGCATCGCGATCGCGTTCGTGCGGCGGATGCATGTCTGGGATTGGAAATAACACTGGGCGAATGCCATTGGCAACTGCGAACGTATCAAGTTCCGAAATCCCGAGAGCAGCAAACTCTGACGCGTCCAACAGGGAAACGAGACAATCGGTCCGGAACACCGTGCGCAATCGCGTCATGTCCATCCCCATGTCACGCAACCAACCATTCGCAACGTCCTGCTTGCCCGGAGCTATCGTAAGTCCGATGTCGCCGACCAATCCATGCACAGCGCGCGGGAGGAAGTCGACACGTATCGGGTCTGTTTCGGAAGTTCGGATTTCCATGGTGCCTCCGCAAGAACCTGGCATGGCAACCAGTTCGCCTCGACGTTGTGCGCGTTCACCCAGAACTGTTCCCAATCGTGCCCACGAGGGGATCTCAAATCCTCAGCCAACCACGAACAGTGGTCGCCAGAGATTCCATATAGCGTTGGCCACTACTCGGTACCGGTTTCTCAGAAAGGCACACCAGAACGTCCCGGGACATCGATGAAAAGGCTGATGAGGACCTCGACCCCAGTTCGCGGGTCAATGATTTCCTTTGCAGCGAACTGATCACGTGCCATCAGCATCAACACGCTCACAC
>DDYL01000034.1:0-6168 GCA_002347925.1 Chloroflexi bacterium UBA2235
GGGCACGATCACGGCCAGGACACTCTCGCCCCATTCGCGGTCTGGTACGCCCACAAGGGCGAGGTCGCGGATGCCGGGATAGGTCCGCAGCAATGGTTCCACCTCGGCCGGGTAGATCTTCTCGCCTCCGCTGATGATGACGTCCTTCAGGCGTCCGGAAATGAAGAGGTAGCCCTCATCGTCGAGATATCCGAAGTCGCCGGTGCGCAGGTAGCCGTTGCGGACCGACGTGGCGGTCTGGTCGGGACGCCCCCAGTACGCCGTCATCGCGTGTTCGGTGCGCGCTACCACCTCGCCGGTCTCACCGGGAGGGAGGCGGTGTCCCGGGCCAGTGGGCCAGTCGGGATCGGCTTCTCGTGACGGGTCGGCGATGAGGAGGTCTGCCTGGGCATGCGCCTTGCCCGCCGACCCGATCTTGCGCGTGTGGTCCGCTGGTGGCAGGTATGTCAGGATGCACCCGCCCTCGGTCAGGCCATAGGTCTGCGTCCACGTGGCGTCGAACCTGGTCATGACCTGTTCAAGCAGATCCAGGGGCATGGCGTCCGATGATCCCATCGCCCGCCGGAACGCCGATAGGTCTCGGGTGCCGAGGCCGGGCGCGTCGACAAGCCGTCGCCAGATCGTCGGAACCGCCATCATGGCCGTCACCCGGTGGCGTGCCATTGACTCGAGGATGGCATCCGGACGCGGGTCGCGAAGCAGGACCACCGTCGCGCCGACGAAGTGGTACGGCAGGAGGGCGCAATCGGTCCCGCCAGTGTGGAAGAGGGGGTAGACGTTGAGGTAGACATCGTCTGAGTGTGCCCCGACGTGCAGGGCGAAGGTCATCGCGTGCAGGATGTGTGCCCGGTGCGACATGACCGCACCCTTGGGGAACCCCGTGGTGCCACTGGTGTAGAGAATGATGTGCGCATCGCGTTCGTCAATGGCAGCGGCGGGGACATCAGTCTCGACGGATGTCTCGANNCACACCCACTCGCGCACCGGGTCAACCTCCGGCAAGGCGCGGGCCTGGTCGATGACCGTGGTGTGGTCGCGGTCGGCGATGACAATGGTTGTGCCGGAATCGGCGATGGCGTAGGCCACCTCTGAGGCACGAAACCAGAAGTTCAACGGGACCAGGATGGCCCCGCAGATCGCCGCGCCGTAGTAGACCGCAACCCATTCCGCCGAATTCCGGCCCAGGAGTGCAACACGGTCCCCGGGACGAACCCCCCGGATGGCGAGGGCACGGGCAACCCCGCAGGCGGCCTCATGCAGGGCGGCGTAGGTGACCGGTCCCCGTTCGGTGATCAGGGCGGCCCGGTTCGGCCTCCCCGATGGTGACGCCTGGCGTCGCAGGATCTCCCCAATCAGCATCGCGCCATTGTGACGTGCAGGCGACGCGTTCGCCACCGGGTTCGGTAGCCATCCATGCCGTGAGTGCCTGTCTCCCCTTGCCCGGAGACCAAGTCGGCAACCGCAGTACACTCGGAACCATGAGTACTCCATCGGGAATGATCGACCGCATCGCCGTCATCGGGGCCGGGTTCATGGGTGGGGGTATCGGCGCGGAGTTCGCCCTGCGACTCGAACACGATGTCCGCGTGACCCTGTGGGATGCCCGACCTGGCGGGGCCGCCACCGCCGTCGCACGGGCCCGTGAGGTGGCCGATGCCCTGGTGGAGGCCGGCATCCTTCTGCCCGAGGTTGCAACCCGACGCCTCGCGCGCCTGGCTACCGCCGACACCCTTGCCGAGGTGACGGACGGGGCATCTTACGTCGTCGAGGCTGTCCCCGAGGATCTGCCGACCAAGCAGGAAGTCTTCCGTGACCTCGACCGGATCACTGGCCCGGATGTGATCCTGGCAAGCAACACCTCCGGGTTTGACCCTGCCGATCTCGCCAAGGACCTTTCCCATCCGGCACGGGTCGTCGTGGCGCACTACTTCGGTCCGGCATTCCTGATCCCGCTTGTCGAGGTCGTGCCTCATCCCGGCACCGACCCGTGGGTTACCGAACGCACCGCCAAACTCCTGAGCGATGCCGGCAAGCGCCCGGCGGTCCTCGGGCGGTTTGTGCCGGGATTCGTTGCCAATCGCCTGCAACAAGCCCTGTTCCGAGAGGCCCTGCACCTCGTGCGCGACGGTGTTGCCACTCCCGAGGTCATCGATGAGGTGGCCCGGTTCAGTTTCGGACCGCGCCTCGCCGCCCTCGGGCCATTCACCGTCGCGGACTTTGCGGGACTGGATGTCTACGCGGCCCTCTCGACGAATGTGTGGCCCGACCTCTCCGCGGAGACGGCATCTGACGCGCCGCCTGCGGAACTGGCAACGCACGTGGCGTCGGGCACTCTCGGCGTCAAGACCGGTGCCGGCACCTATCCCTGGCCACCCGAACAGGTGCAGGCCGTTACCGCCCGGCGCAACCGTGCCTTGGGTGACGCACTGCGTGGGATGCGCGACGACGACTGATCACGATCCGTCACAACGCACGGATGCAGACCACNNACCAGGGTGTGACGCACCGTCCTGAGTGGCTAGCAGGGATGCCCAAGGAACGCATCACCACCATTCCCGCTCCATTTCCCTTGCCTGAGCCAAGCGAATACACATAACAGGCGAGGGGTGGTGCATTACGCTCCACTCGCACGAAAGGACATGCCACCCATGACACTGCCTACCCGCACCCTCGGACGCACCAACATGCACGTCACCGAAGTCTCGCTTGGCGGGGTAACGTTCGGCGGCCTGCACGGACCGGTTCCGGAGGCTGAAGCTGCCACGGCACCGGACCGCGCCTTCGAACTCGGAATCAACTTCATTGATACGTCGCCCCTGTACTTCGACAGCGAAGAACGTCTTGGGCGCTACCTTGCCACGCGTGGCGGTTGGCCGGCGGGGGCGTACCTTTCCACCAAGACCGGCACCCACCCGACCCGCCGGGGCGACTACTCGGCCGAGGGCACGCGGTGGTCGGTAGCGAACAGCCTGCAACTGATGGGTGTGACATCGGTCGACTGCCTTTTGGTACACGATCCGCGCGATCAAGCCGAGATGGACGCCGTCCTTGCGCATGGTGGTGCCCTCGACACGCTTGAGGCGCTTGAGGCTGAAGGCACGTTGCGTAGCATCGGTCTTGGGTGCCGCCCGCACAGTTTCCATCGGCAGGCGATCGACACCGGCCGGTTCGACCTGATGCTGACCTTCGGCGACTACAACCTGATGCGTCAGACGGCGGCGCCGTTGATCGAGGCGGCGCACGACTCCGGCATGGGGGTCATCGCTGCGTGGTCAATCGGGTCAGGCCTGCTTGCCGGACCGGACCCGCGGACGGTGGCGCGGTTGGCGAACCATCCTGACCTCGAGGCGGCCATCGACTGGTGGGAGTGGGCGCGCGACCGGGCTGTCGACCTGCGTGCCGTCGCAATCCAGTGGGTACTGCGCAATCCGAAGGTTGGTTGCACCCTCGTTGGCGCCCGCAACGGTGTGGAGATGTCGCAGAACCTCGAATCGTCACTCGCACCGCTGCCGGATGCCATCTGGCCGGAGGTTGAGGAACGGATCCGGTCGGGCAAGGGCCAGTCACACGCCGCGGGTGGCGAAGCGGCGTAGGGGTTCGTCAGTGGGAGGGCGGGCATGAACGCCGTGCCGGTCCTCCCGCGCTATCCTGAACCGGTGGGGACAGCGTGCCGGAACGGTGATCCCGCCGTAACGGAGGTGCGACATGGCCATCACTGAACCGGTGTCATCCCTGCCAACTGCGTCTGAGGTCGGGGATTTCGCGACCAGCCTGCTTGACGGCTACGGTCTTCGGGACGATGCGCCCGGAATGGCGATCCTGGTGGCGCGGGGTGGCGAGATCCTCTTTGAGGGGGCACGCGGTCTTGCAAGTGCCGAACTCGGTGTGCCCCTCACACCCGCACACCGCTTCGCCCTCGCGTCCGTCTCAAAGCAGATCGTCGCGGCCGGTGTCCTGCACCTCGTCGGACAGGGCGTCATGGCCCTGGAGGATCCTTTGGCCAGGTTCCTGCCGGATTTCCCGAACGCGCAGGCAATCACCGTTGTCCAGCTTCTCAATCACACGTCGGGTGTGGCGAGTTTCACGAATGTCCCGGCGTTCTGGACCACACCCCCGCCCCTGGCGATCACCACTGGCGAGATGGTTGCGAGGATCGCCGTCCTTACCCCGGACTTCCCTCCCGGCCAGGGGTGGTCGTACAACAACTCGGGCTACGTCCTCGCCGCCGCCGTGATCGAGGCTGTTGCCGGCATGCCGTGGCACACCTACTTGGAAACGGCCATCCTCGCGCCCCACGGCATTGAGGGAATCACGTTTCCTGATGGATGGCGGGTTGTGCCCGGCATGGTTCCGGGGCACTCGATCAGTGAAGGGGGCCACGTTACCCGCGCCTTTCCTGCCATGTTCCACATCGCCCATGGCGCCGGTGGACTGGTCGGTGATGTCCGGTCCCTCATGAAATGGAACCTCGCCCTGCACCGCGGCGACATCCTGCCACCGGCGATTCTGGCCCGCATGATCACTCCCGAAGGTTCGGCGACCCTTCCGGGGCCAGACGGGACACCGCCGGACTACGGTCTGGGGGTTGCCTCGTCGACGAACCATGGCGAGCCTGTGATCAGTCATGGTGGAAGCATCCAGGGGTTCGCCACCCTGCTGGCGTGGGTGCCTTCAACGCAGACAACGGTCGCCGTCCTTGCGAACACCGATGATCCGGCCGTGATGTCCGACATGATTGCCCGGCAACTCGTGGCTTTCACCATAGGGAAGCCTTACCTCCCACCAATGACCGTGCCGACGCCTCCGGCTGCCCTCGCCCCCCTGGCAGGTTCCTACCGCCTTGGTGACCAGTCGGTGGCCCTGCACGTCACTGACAATGGCTTGCAGATCGACTGCACTCCCGTGCAGGCGGCAATCATCCAGGGTCGGCGCACCCCGGCACAGTGGCATCCGGCGCCACCGGCGGACATCACCGTCTCGATTCCCGTGATTCCGCTTGGCGATGACCAGTTTGCCTTCGAGGCAAGCATTGCGAGGGCAACGTTCACCCGGGATGCGGGTGGCCGTGGCGCATCGTTTGTCTTTCAGGTCAGGGGGGAGGGACCGGGCACGACGTGGCAACTCGTGCGGGATGGTTGACGGGGGACTGAGGGAGATGCGGGCAGGGATGCCCGCGGACCAGACTGGCCAGTCGGATTACCCGATGTCGGCGACGACGCGGAAACCCATGTGGCCGGTGGTGCTATCCGCGGTGTTCGATGACCGCGCGGCGACCCGGTAACGGTTGCAGTACGACGCGTGGCATAGGTACGAACCACCCCGCAGGACCCGGGCGGTGCCGGTGGCCGGACCGGCCGGATTGTCACGCGGTGCATCCGGAAGTGCGTGGTCGGTGGCACTCCACCAGTCCGCACACCACTCCCACGTGTTGCCCGACATCTGGAACAGGCCATACCCGTTCGGGGCAAACGTCCGCACCGGTGCGGTGCCGGCGTACCCATCCTCCGCCGTGTTCCGGTGCGGGAACTCACCCTGCCAGATATTGCAATGGTGCGTGCCATCCGGCGTGAGGTCGTCGCCCCACGGGTAGCGGGCACCATCGAGGCCACCCCGGGCCGCGTACTCCCACTCTGCCTCCGTCGGCAGGCGAACCCCCGCCCACCCGCAGTAGGCGGTGGCATCGTTCCATGAGACGTGCACCACCGGATGGTCGGGACGCGTGCGCACGGAGGAACCCGGGCCCTCCGGCCGTGACCATGAGGCACCACGTACCGCCCACCACCATGGGGCGCCATCCGCACGGCCATCGACCCGGGTCAATCCCTCAGGCGTGACGAAGTGGTGGAAGACATACGACCATTTCAGGCGGTCGGCGTCGGTGACGTGGCCGGTTGCCCGGATGAATTCGCGGAACTGCGCATTGGTGACCGCTGTGCGGGCAATCGCGAACGACGCAACGGTGACGTCACGCGCCGGGCCTTCACCGTCCGCTTCGAAGCCGGTCCCACTCCACTCCCTCCCGCCTGATTGAGAAACGCCTCGCGCACCGGTGCCCATGCGGAATGTGCCCGCGGGAACCACCACAAGGTCATGGCGTGTCATCCGGGATGCATCGACAGGGGATGTCCGCCTCACGCCTGGCCGACCGTCCCACCCATCCGGCGACCC
>DDYL01000034.1:6176-10539 GCA_002347925.1 Chloroflexi bacterium UBA2235
GGTGGTGGGGCATTGGTTGCTCGGGTTCCGGGGCAGCATCCGACCATCGTGCGGGCAGGGTAACGCAATGAAAGATGCGTTCGGGCGGGATTTGATGGACCGGACCATGGTTGCCGGGCGTGTCCGGATGTCACGTCCAACAGGTACATTCCAGCGCGTCACGCGGCGTGTTCCGCAGGGGTGCCCAAATCTTCCGGGCGTACCCTTTGGTCGGCGCGATACACAGAGGAAACGTGGCGACGACGCCACGGTCGGGAGCTCGGCAGATGGTCTTAGTGGAGAGCGGCGGGACAGCGAAGCCGGGCGTCGGTGATGCCACTGCATCAAGGGCGAATGAGGGGAGCGGGGCGCATGACCTGCTTGCTTCCATTGGGGTGCACACGACGGGTGCCGTCTCCCGGAACCTTCCCCCCGCACGGTTGGTAGAGGAAGTGATCCGACGGGGAGAGGGTGCGCTTGGCCCGGGAGGTGCCGTACTGGTGGATACCGGGCACCATACTGGCCGCTCGCCGCAGGACAAGTTCGTGGTACGCGATGCCGTCACGGCTGACACGGTGTGGTGGGGTCCGGTGAACCGTCCGTTCGCACCGGAGGCGTTCGACGCTCTCCTGGCCCGCGTAGCCGACCATGTGTCAGGCCGGGATCTCTTCGTGCAGGACCTTGCCGGTGGTGCCGATCCGGCCTACCGCCTCCCGATCCGTGTCGTAACCGAACACGCCTGGCAATCCCTCTTTGCCCAGAACCTCTTCCTGCGTCCCGATGCGGAGACGCGCGCCACGCAGGTTCCCGGCTTCACCGTCTTTGCGGTGCCCAGTTTCCAGGCAGACCCGGCCCGTGATGGCACGCGGTCGTCCACCTTCGTCATCCTGAACTTCACTCGGCGGATTGTCCTCATCGGAGGGACCGAGTACGCCGGAGAGATCAAGAAGTCGATCTTCACGGTCCTGAATTACCTGCTACCCCAACAGGGCATCCTGCCGATGCATGCCTCGGCCAACATTGGCGAGGATGGCACCACCGCACTCTTCTTCGGCCTGTCCGGAACGGGCAAGACCACCCTCTCGACCGATCCGGCACGGACGCTGATCGGGGATGACGAACACGGGTGGGGCGCGAACGGCCTGTTCAACTTCGAGGGTGGGTGCTACGCCAAGGTCATCAACCTGTCGGCGTCGGCCGAACCCGAGATCTTCGCGACGACGCATCAGTTCGGGACGGTCCTGGAAAACGTCGTCTACGATCCGGCCACGCATGTCCTGGACCTGGATAGCGAGGCGAAGACCGAGAACACGCGTGGGGCCTATCCACTGGATTTCATCCCCAACGCGAGTGCCGATGGCGTTGGTGGGCATCCGGCCCATGTGCTGCTACTTACCTGTGATGCCTTTGGGGTACTCCCCCCAGTATCGCGCCTGACCACCCCGCAAGCCCTCTACCACTTCCTGTGCGGGTACACCGCCAAGGTTGCGGGAACCGAGATTGGCCTGACCGCCCCCGAGGCGACATTCTCGAGTTGCTTCGGCGAACCCTTCCTGCCCCTTTCGCCAGTGACGTACGCAAACATGCTTGGTGAACGCCTGACGCGCTACGGTTCCCGGGTGTGGTTGGTGAACACCGGATGGACGGGCGGCGTGTACGGCGTGGGCAAGCGCATGTCCATCGCGCATACCCGGGCAATCGTGCGGGCGATCCTGGAAGGTTCGCTGGATCACGTGGCGGTCACGCCTGATCCGCACTTCGGGATGGGTGTGCCGGTTTCCTGTCCCGGCGTGCCAACCGAGGTGCTGACCCCGCGTCGTACGTGGGCCGATGGTGACGCCTTCGACGCCACCGCACGTGACCTGGCCGGACGGTTTGCCGCACGGTTCGCCCAGTTCGCCAATGAGGTCGGCCCCGAGGTCCGCACTGCAGGGCCTCACTGACGAGGCGGATCGATTGGTGGTGGCTGTCGGGATGGGAAATGACCTACATGCGCTTCAGTTGGCCGATCACGTCGGCCGGGTGGCGTCCCCCTTCACGACTTGATTGGGCCTTATTCGTTCGGTTGACAGTCAGGCGTGCCGGTTGCGGCGATGCGCCAATAGGCGTTTAGGAAAGAAGTCTGTGCTGAAAACCCTCGTATGGCAGCCATCCAGCGTTGATCCTAATACGTCCATGCCGACCGGGCCGGGCAACGTGCCGGTGGTGCAGGAACTGGCTGATGTCACCGAGATCAGCGACATCCTGGCCTCTGGCAATTCGTGCGTGTGGCTTGACTTGGTGGGAGCGACGCCCGAGGAACTGGCGCTGATCCAGGAGGAGTTCTCCCTGCATCCCCTTGCAATCGAGGATGCTGCACGGCAGGCGCAGCGGCCCAAACTCGAGGAGTATGACGATACCTACTTCATGGTGGTCTTCGCGATCGAGATGAATCAGGGTCTGGTGAAGGTCGGCAACGTGTTCGAGGTGGCCGAAGCGGAACCGCCTCCGCGCAAGTTCGGGTGGCTCGAGGGCACACCGTTCCACCTGCATGAGGTGGACTTGTTCATCGGGTCGCACTTCCTGATCACCTCACATTCCGTTCCCTTGCCGGTGATCGACAAGGTCTGGAAGCGGTGGGCATCCCAGCCGGGACCGATCGAAAGTGGAACCGGGACAATCACCTACCGGGTCCTCGATGCGATCGTGGACGAGTTCTTTCCGGTTCTCGACGGGATCGTTGAGGAGGTGGAGGAACTGGAGCAGCGCCTCTTCACGCAGGTCCAGAAGGGTGCGAAGAACAACGACCTCCGTGCATTGTTCCGGATCAAGCGCGACCTGCTGCAGTTGCGCCGGGTGCTTGGTCCGGAACGTGATGCCGTGCTTGCCCTCAGTCGGCAGGACATACCGCTTTTCGACCGGCGCGTGACCTTCTACTTCCAGGATGTCTACGACCATATTGCACGCCTGACCGATTCACTCGACGTCTATCAGGACATGCTGACGAACGCCCTGGAGTCCTACCTCTCCCTGGTTTCGAACAACCTGAACGAGGTCATGAAGACCCTCACCTCGGTGACGGTGATGTTCATGGTGCCGACGCTGATTGCCGGCATCTATGGCATGAACTTCAAGCTCATGCCGGAGCTGGAGATGGAACTGGGCTACCCGTTCGCGCTCACCCTGATGATCGGGTCGGCGGTAGCACTGTTCATCTATTTCCGGCGTCGCGAGTGGATCTGAGTTCACCCCCCACCCCATCGCCGCCTGTTGTCTATGTTCGCTGCGCTCACCGCTTGATCTGCTGGCAGACCGTATTCGCAACTGCCTTGACCCATCCTCAGGCCACGATATGTGTCCGGCGGGTCGTGCGCGCCCCCGACCCAAGTCCGCCGTTGATGCTGTGTCGGGGATCGGAAGGGTTGATTGATGGATCCGGTGCAAGGGGCGGTGCTAGGTGTTGTTCAGGGTCTTGGGGAGTTCCTGCCCATTTCCAGTTCCGGCCACCTGATCATCGTGCCGTGGCTGCTGGGGTGGCCCGACCATTCGCAGACCTTTGATGTCGCCCTGCACATGGGGACCTTGTTCGCCCTGCTGATCTATTTCTGGCGTGACTGGTGGAACCTCGTGGGGGCCTGGCTCCCGTCGGGTGGCCGGTGGTTCGGGCCGGCGACGGCACCTAGCCGGTGGCTCGGGCTTTCGATCGTTGTGGGAAGCATGCCGGCGGCGGTCGCGGGGCTGGTCTACCAGGACGTGGTGGAATCGGCACTGCGTGTCCCGTGGATGGTGGCAGTGCTATTGATCGTTGGTGGGGTCTTGCTGTCCGTGGCTGACCGTGCTGGGCTTCAGCGCAATGGGATGGAGCGGATGGGGCTGCCATTCGCCGTGATCATCGGGTGTGCGCAAGCCCTTGCGTTGGCGCCGGGAGTCTCGCGGTCGGGGATCACATTGACGGCCGGACTGTTGCTGGGTTTCACCCGTCCGGCGGCGACCCGGTTCAGTTTCCTGCTGTCGATGCCCATCACCGTTGGTGCCGGCGTCCTGAAGCTTCGCCATCTGGTCAGTGACGGCATTCCCGCCGATGAGCAGATGGCGTTCGCGGCAGGCATCGTGGCGTCGTTCGTGGTAGGACTGATCGTGATTGGCGGACTGTTGCGGTACGTGCGCACGCAGGGAATGGATGTCTTCACGGGATACCGCCTGACAATCGGCGTGATCGTGCTGACCGTCACCATCGCTGGTCTCCGTTAGGCGGGGCTAGCCGACGATCTGAACCTGCGCTGGCATTCCCGGCGAGTGGTACTAGGCTTCTAGCAAGGCATGTGTCCGCAGGAAGGGCATGGTGTTGGTCCACCACTTGAACGGGTCACGTGTGGCCACCTGGGGCTAGCCGACCATGTAAACC
>DDYL01000140.1:0-18552 GCA_002347925.1 Chloroflexi bacterium UBA2235
TCCCCGGATGACTTGCCACCCGTGGTGGCTTACCCGTCCGTGGACCATTCCCCATCCTTGGGTTCCAGGCCTATCTGGATCATCGGCAGAATTCCGAAAAGTTTGAGCGTCGCGGCGGAAACGTGACAGATTCGCGGGGGACCAGACACTGCGGTAGGATCGCCACATGGCATACCGGTTCCCGCGCTGGCTTTCCGATGGGTTAGGGACGATTCTTGACGTACTTCTGCCGTCACCATGCATCACGTGCGGGCGCACAGGTTCCGCCATGTGCGCCGAATGCCTCGAGGCCGTCGAACGCTTCCGGAGACCCGAATGCAATTCATGCGGCCTGCCGATCCCGCCGGACACAACTCAGGTCCACTGTGATGAATGCCTCCGGGCACGGTCTGCCGTCAGGGCAGTCAGAAGTGCTGGTCCATTTGACAGCACACTCCGGTCGGCAATTCATGCCTTCAAGTACGGAGACCGACCTGACGCAGCTTCTCCACTTGCGTCACTCCTCCTGGCTCCAGTGACGCGACTGATCGCCGGGAACCCAATTGCGGCTCAGTGGACACTCGTACCAGTGCCCCTTCACCCCAACCGGATTGCGACACGTGGCTACGATCAGGCGTCGCTTCTCGCTCTGCATCTGGCACGGGCGGTGGATTTGCCCATTGACGCAAGGTTGCACCGGGTCCGTGAGACCGCCGCACAAGTAGGGCTCGGGCGCCACGCACGTTTGGCAAACATGAGTGGAGCCTTCCGGTTCCAAGGGCTACCCATCATTGGCACGGTCGTCCTTGTAGATGATGTGATGACCACCGGGGCGACGTTAGACCAAGCTGCGCGCGCATGTCTCGCCGCTGGCTGCACGGATGTTTGCGCAGTCACGCTTGCACGCGAACCGTGAGAGTGAGCAAGTTCGCCGAGCGAATGTGTTTCGAATGCGCGGTTTCCGAGGCATTGTTGCCGCACCACCTCAGACCCGTCCATGGTTGCCGATACTCTTATGGGAGCACGTGCAGCGATCACCGGTTACCGTCGCGGTTCATCTGCCGCGGTCCCGATCATCAGCCGGCACTTGCCAGAGGTGGAGGAGCCCGAAATGGACGTGGTGACACAAGCCCTGCACGTTGCATCGCGAGTGGGCGAACCTACCGGGATAGTCTCACTGACCCTTGACCTGGAGAACCCTGCTCACCGTGCCGCGTACTCGTCAGCACTCGCGGTCCTTTCAGCGCTAGGCCACGACCCGAGTGAGCTAGGTGGCGAGACTGTCGAGCACCGTGTGTCAGCAGCAGTGAGCGTTGCCGAGACTTTTGTCGCAGAATTTGATCGCCATCCAATGGACGCAGCGCTACGCAGGTCCTACACGGTTGCTGTCGAGGAAATTGCCGGTGAACCAATCCGAGCGGCGCGAATCGTGGAGGACACGTTCCCGATCGTCCGGGAACTGCTGCGTGATGGCGTGAACGTGGAGAACCTGGCTCAGGTTCAGTACCTCCGATGGGTCGATGCCCAAGGTGACCTCCGTTCACACGGATAATTNNTTCGATGTCGTAATTGATACCAGCCGTCTCGGCAGCCTTGTGAAGTGCAGTGCGGGTCGGGATATCCAGCGGGATGCCAGAATTCGACCGCACTGCGTTCCGGCCGGCCTCGAGTTCCCCGGGCAAGTACACGCCGTCCACGCCTGCCTTTACCCGACTGCTCTTGTACCAATCGACCAAGCGGTCCATTCGGCCAGTGAACTCGGCCAGAGGCTGGAAATGTTCGATGTCGATCGCCTGCACGATCATGCCTCCGCCGTGGTTTGGCTCCTCACCTTCGCCGTAGCGACCGCCGGAGAGGACCGAGCAGAGGATGTCGGCTGCGACGCCAAGCCCGACGCCCTTGTACCCGCCAACCGGGGCAAGGGTCCCACCATGGCTCAGGACCGCAAGCGGATCCGAGGTTGGGTTGCCTTCGGCGTCATACGCCCAGTCCGGAGAAATCGGCTCGCCGCGGTCGCGCGCCATTTCGATCTTCGACCCGGCAACGATGCTTGGTGCCATGTCCAGGTTGTACGTAAAGCCCTTGCCGGTAGGGGCAGCCCAGGAAATCGGGTTCAGGCCCACACGACGGTCCAGACCACCCCACGGGGCAATCATCGTTCCACCAGTGGTTGCGGCAAACCCGATGCACCCTGCGTCCGCAGCTTGCTGGGCGTAATAGGCCACGGCGCCACAGTGGCTGTTATTGCGAATACCGACGGTTGCGTTTCCGAACTCCTTGGCCTTTCGAATCGCGATGTCCATCGCGAACTTGACCGCGATGTGGCCCACGCCCTTTTCGCCGTCCACGATTGCCGTTGCCCCGCGCTCAACGACGACCTTGGCAACGGCCTTGGCATTGAGGTGACCGGAGGCGAGGCTTGCAACGTAGCGCGGCGCCCACCTCACCCCATGGGAGTGGATGCCTCGGCGGTCCGCGTAGGTTAGGCACTCGCCCATGAATGCGGCGTCATGCTCGGTAAGGCCAGCGTGCAGGAACAACGCGGTCACCAGTTTCTCCAGCCCGTGGGCATCCACGTTCCGGTACATCTCTTCTGCCATGAGGGGTCTCGATCCTTCCTATCTCGTACGACGGTCGGCCAATTGGGGCTTGCGATACGAATGAAGCTTGTTTCCTCAACTCCGCAATTGATCCGACAGGCGACTATAATCGCGCCGCTGCCGTCAAAGCGCAATTGGCGTCTTTCAACTTGGGGGATATGAACATGCCCGCACTGCCCAAGCACGACCCGGAACGTCTCGACTTGGTGGCGTCACGCCTTTACACCGCCGTACTTTCCGATGTCGTCGACAGTTTGGGGTTTCGCAACCAGGCCATGGACGCCCGGGTTCGTCCCGTGTGGGACGGTGCTACCGTAGTTGGGCGCGCCCACACGCTACTGACCGTCGACATCTTTGAAGTGCGCCCCGATCCCTACCGGATGGAAATCGAGGCCGTGGACACGCTGAAGCCCGGAGACGTCCTCATTGGCGCTACTGGACCTTCCACAAGGACTTGCCTCTGGGGCGAGCTGCTTTCCACTGCGGCCCGGGGACGCGGTGCCACCGGCGCGGTCATAGACGGATATGTGCGCGATGTTCGGCAGATCCGAGCAATGGCGTTTCCTGTCTTCGCGACCGGCATGAAGCCGGTCGATTCTGCCGGTCGGTCGGTCGTCGTGGAATATGGGACGCCAGTCTCTTGCGGGGAAGTCCTCGTCCACGAGGGGGACTTGATCATGGCGGACGTTGATGGGGTGATTGTCGTGCCACGGCAGGTCGAGGAAGACGCTATCCGTCTGGCCCTTGAAAAAGTTGAGGGAGAAAACCGGACCCGCGATGCCCTCCTCTCGGGAATGACAATCGGCGAGGTGTACGCCAAGTACGGAATCCTATGACCGGGCAGTGAAGTCCCTGTCATTGATCTTGTAACCGACCTGCAACATTGTGGTAACGTCACGTGATTTGGCTCATCCTGTCCGGGACACAACCGTCTCGGCGGGTCTGGCAGCGTGTTTCACGTAGGCGAATGCACGGCAAATCAGGGGAGATGGAATGAAGCTCGGAGTGCTTGGCGCATCGCGCCGGTCAATCGTTCTGAATGGGGCAATCCTGTTCGCCGGAGGCCTGTTGGCAGCATGTGGCGGGGAAACCGCCCCAGCGGCACCTGCAGCGAAGGCTGAGCCGACCAAAGCGCCGGCAGCTGCTCCGACGGCCGCAGCGGCCGCGGCCGCACCTACGACCGCCGCGGCACCGGCAGCAGCCGGGAAAGTCATCGAACTTCGCGCACACGCGCGCGCTGATTCGGAGATCGATGGTTACGCCAAGAACATCGAAGCCTTCAACAAGAAGTTTGAGGGCAAGTTCAAGGCTGTGTACGAAGGCTTCCCGGGGGGGGAGTTGTACGTCAAGCAGGAAACCCTTATGGCCGGCGGGACCATCGGGGACATTCACTATGCGCATCAGTCCCAGATCAAGTACCAGGAATACGCCAAGAAGAACCTCGCAGTCGCGATCGACAGCTACTTGGCCAAGGACTCGGAAACCAAACTGACCGATTGGCCACAGCGTGCGCAGGACGCACTCAAGGTCATCGACGGCAAGGTCTTCGGCCTCCCGGTTCGTGGACAGGTTGCATGGATGTTCATCTACTGGAACCGCGACATGCTCAAGAAGGCCGGCATCGCGGAACCAACCCCTGACTGGACGCTCGAGCAGATGATCGAGGCCGCCAAGAAGGTGAAGCAGTCTGCATCGTGGCCGGAAGAGTTCTACCCATGCGGTTACTCGTGGGGGGGCTTCGAGCAGCTGGTTGGCAACGTTCGACGCTTCAACGGCGAGGTCCTTGATCCGGGCAACGGCCCCGGAAAGAAGGCCATGATGGACTCAGCTCCGGCCGTGCAGATGGCGAAGTGGTTCTACGACAACATCAAGGCCAAGCTGTTCTCCCCGCGCACCTATGGCGCGAAGGAATTCGGTGAAGGCAAGCTGGCGTTCTACTTCGGCCGACTTGCCGGAGAGCGTGGTGCAGTGAACAACGCTGCGGGCAAGAATTTTGAGTGGACCTTCGACATCTCGCCCAAGGGTCCGACAGGGCGCCGTGGCGGGTTCCTGTCCATCGACACGCAGCAGATCAATGCAGCATCCAAGAACAAGGATGCCGCTTGGGAGCTCCTCAAGGCTCTCACGAGCAAGGATGCAGGAGTCAACCTGGCGCTTCAGCCGGCCGGTTCACTCACGCCGGGCTTCCGCAAGGACGTCTATTGTTCAGATCAGCTCCTGAACGATGCGCGTTTCCCGAAGACCGCCATGAAGGCCAATTGCGACAACATCGACCAGCCTGAAGGGTTCACGTACCCCGGCAACTTGCGGTTGACCCAGCCTGGCGCAGTCCAGGACATCATCAACAAGTACATGAATGACATTGCCGATCTCAAGGCTGAACCAACCCCTGCCTACATGAAGCAGATGAACGAGGAACTCCAGAAAATCCTGGACGAGCCGAGCATCTAGTCGACCCGCCACCTGAATCATTGGCAATCGTTGGCTCACTTGCCCTTCCAGGGTGGGTGGGCCAACNNGTACTGGGCCATCAGGAACCAGAAGATCGGCCCCGGGCGCGCCGCTTCACTGTATAGCCGGATGCCCGTGTCACCGAGTGTTGCAAGCCACCTTTGCAACCAGTTCAGAAGGATGAAATACGGTCGGCGCATCGTCGCGAAACGCCAGTACATGGCCCTTGCGTCTGACGCGGACCATCGGCCAGACCCGACACCACCTGCCAGCTGACCGGCCCGAACCGCGAATGTCATGGCCGCACGGATTCCCTCGGCGGTGAGCCCGAAGCAGTGCCCGGCTGCATCTCCGACGCAGATGACCTCGCCAACTACCGGTTGTCTGGGCGAACAGGGGATGAACCCGCCATGCAGGTGCCTTCCGCTGGTCGGCGCAGTGTCCGATCGTCGCCACGGCGGACCGCCATCGGGAGACCAGAAGTCAGCGCCGGGACCATCCATGAACCGGTCTAGGGCCTTGCGCAGTCCCACGCTCGCACCATTGACCGTACCCATGGTGCCAATCTTCGGTGACCCGCTTGCCGAGAAGGGTCCACCCGTCTCCGGAAACGCTAGGACACCCAATCGGGTCACCGCCCCCGCGGGAAAGGCCCACGCGTAGCCGGGCCAAATCGTGCCGTGCCCTGCCCAGAAGTGCAGGCCTGATGCGGGCGAACGAAGGGGCTGAGGAACCTCGGCTTCGAGGCCACAACTCAAGTGGTCCCGGCGAACGTGCGCCGGCGCGATGGAGGTTGCAAGCGGAGCACGCCACCCTGCCGCGTCTATGGTGAGCTTTCCCCGCACACGACCACGATCCGTGACAACTTCAGAAGCCTCGTACCCAGTCACTCGCGCCCGCGCAAATTCCACACCTGCCGCCACGCCGTCCGCAGCGAGGTTTTGGCACAACTGGCCGTAGTCAAAGGTCGCGAACGGATACGGGAGGCGGAACGTGAGCGGGTCGTTCCGACGACCAGAAGCCGGCTCAAGATGGATGATCATCTCGCGATGAACCTGCTGAACAGTTCCGGTCATCCCAAGCGCTTGAAGGGCGCCGAGGGTCGTCGCGCAGGCGGAAGTCTGACCCGAACCGATTGCCTGCGCATCTATCACGAGTACCGATGCGCCAAGCCTCGCTGCTTCGCGAGCAGCCAACAGACCGGCAAAACTGGCACCGGCAATGACCAGGTCGTACGTTTCCCGGAGGAAACTTCGGGAGCCAATCGTTACCACGTCGAAGTATAGAGTGGTCGGAAGCGTCCTTCTGGCGCACGCTGGAGTACGATCATCGCCGTCCGGTGCTACACTCACCGCGCGATGCCGAACACGACACGTCGATTGCCAGGTGGCAGGCAGCGTCCCGCTGGACGTCGTGGTACGCCCCGTCCAGCAGTGACCAGTGATCCGGTCACGGTTGCAGCGCCAGATAGTCTTGGTGCCGAGACCGTCGCGGTGAAGCCAGCACCCCGGCCAGCAGGCCTTCCGGAGATGACCCGCAAGGAGCTGTCGCAGCGGGTTGGCGTCAGTGTCGCGGAACGGCGCGCCATTGTTTCAAGAACCTCTGTGACGTCACGATCAGCGCCACGGGGGCAGAGTTCCCGAACTGGCCCTAGTCCGCTTGAGCTTGCCTCGAGAACGTACGGCCACATTCGCACAGATTTGCTGAGGATTGGCGTTCTCGCAGCCGTCATGCTTGCGATTATCGTGACCCTCTCTTTCGTGATCATCTAGGCCCGTTGGCGCTACATCGATTGCTCGGTTGAACAGGACACGACAAGGTGCGGGTGCTGATCACCGGATCCTCGGGCCAGATTGGCACGAACCTTGGCATAGCGCTGGTTAGCTCCGGCCATGACGTCATCGGCATTGATGTCAGACCGAATTCCTGGACGACTGCATTCCCAACCGTTCGTGCTGATCTCACCACTGATGCCCAACCGGGCGATGGCGTGATAGGTGGTGCAAAAGTTGGCACGGTAGACGCAATCGTCCACTTGGCTGCACACGCCAAGGTTCACGCGCTGGTCGAACGCCCGAGAGGTGCTTTCGAGAACCACGCGATGGTCACGAATGCCCTTGAGTTTGCCCGGATGAATTCCGTCCCAATCATCCTGGCTTCATCGAGAGAGGTCTACGGAAATCTCGGCCGGCGAGAGAACCCGGTCTCGGAGACTGAAGCCGATTTTCGTTCATCTCCAAGCCCGTACGCGGCAATGAAACTTGCGAGTGAGGCGTTGGCTTCAAGTTACTTCCGGTGTTACGGGCTTCCGTACTCGATTATCCGGTTCAGCAATGTCTACGGGCGTTACGACGACGACCTTTCGCGCCTCGAACGTGCCATCTGGGTCTTCAATGACATGATTAAGTCCGGCAGACCAGTCACCGTGTTCGGCGCCGAAAAGACATTGGATTTCACCTACATCGATGACGCTGTGGATGGTCTCGTCCGTTGCCTGACACGTCTCGTGGATGGTGATCCAGAAGTCCGGGCATCGACCTTCAACTTGGCCCATGGCACCGGTCACAGCCTCATCGGGGTCGTCAACCTGATCGCAATGACACGTAATCTGCAACCGGACATCCGCGTGGAGTCGTCTCGGCCGGGCGAGGTGACGTGGTATGTTGCAGACATCACACGCGCCAGGGACGCGCTCGGGTACCAGCCTCAAACCCCGGTCACCACTGGGATACCCCGCGCAATCACCGAGGCAATGTCGCGCGGTTCGTAACGGGCGGCGGGGTCGTATGCTTCCATGCATCATGACCGACATCACCCTCACCCATGAACCCTTGGACCTTCCGCTTTCCGGCGTCTGGCGGATCAGTCGTGGAAGTCGCACGCGTGCCGAAAATGTTCTCGTCCGGCTCTCCTGGGTAGATGCTGACGGTCACGCGTGGGAGGGCCAGGGTGAAGCGGCTCCGTACGGGTATTACGGCGAGCTTCGCGGAACCGTCACCGCATGCCTCGACGAGTTTGCCACGCTTCTGGGCAACGACCCCTTTGCCATCGAAGCAATCCTTGGCCGGATCGAAGCCCGAGTGCGCCATAACACCGGCGCGAAAGCGGCGGTCGACATGGCGTTGCACGACCTCTGGGGAAAGATCCTCGGAAGACCGGTCTGGCAGGCGTGGGGGCTTGATGCTTCACAAGGACCGGTGACGAGCTACTCGATCGGGATTGACACTCCTGAAGCAATGGGGAACCGCGCGCGCGCCCTCGCAGAAGCTGGTTGGCCATTGATAAAGCTGAAGGTCGGCACGCGTGATGACATCCGATGCGTGAGCGCGGTCCGCGAGGCCGCACCATCGGTCCGACTCATCATCGATGCAAACGGTGCGTGGACCCCGCGAGAGGCTATCTCGCGCCTCAGCGAATTGGCGCAGTTTGGCATTGAGTTCTGCGAGCAACCGTGCTCATCCACTGATGTTGCCGGACTGCGGTTCATCAGGGAGCGGTCAGATATCGCGTTGGTTGCCGACGAGAGTTGTGCAACAGAGGAAGACATCGCGGCCTTGGTTGGCGCCGTCGATGGCATCAACATCAAGTTGATGAAGTGCGGAGGCCTCAGACGGGCACGTCGTCTCATCGAGGTCGCTCGCGCAAATCACCTCAGGGTTATGTGCGGGTGCCTGATCGAAAGCAGTCTTGCAATCAGTGCCGCGGCGCAGCTACTGCCCCTGCTTGACTACGCTGACCTCGACGGGAACCTGCTGCTTGCGAGCGACCCATTCTCCGGAGTGACTGCATCCCATGGCAGGATCGTTCTCGGGAATGGACACGGTCTGGGTGTCACTCCCCGGACAATCCATACCGAGGCTTGACGCTAGCCCGCTGCTTCCGCTAGCGGCTGACACACTGCGTATAACGCGTGTAACTGATCTGTTAACAGCCGCAATCCTCCACAAAACCGCCTGAACGGCGGCACCGTTGCGGCCGCGAGACGCCGGATGCTAAGATAGGAACGTCTGTTCTAGAACATCGTTCTAATGTAGGGCGATGGTGCATAGGATCGCGAATTGGAGGCGAAGTCATGGTCGCGCGAGAGATTGCCGACGGCACCGCCACGAACGAAACCATCGTCCTACCGGCCGGATTTTCCCTAAGAGTGCGAACCGATGAGCGCACGTTGCCGTCACAGGTCGTGTACGACCTCTACCGTGGAGAACAGAGGGTGGCTTGGGGGCTTCGCACGCTTGACGCTGCGATCCGTTGGGCTGATCGACTGGGAGGCGCTGCGCCGCCTTCGGCACCGCGCCCGGTAGCCGCGAGGCGACTTCCTTCCAGCACACCGTGGTGGCTTGAGAAGTCGTAGCCAACTTCACCTGGCAAATTGGTTGGTCACCGACCAAATGCCTGTTCGCGTCTGGTGCCCGGCGCCAGCAACCAGGCAACGATCCCGGTCAAGGCCAGAACGATGACCGGCAGCCCGGCAAGGACGTAGATCGCGGCCTTCAAACCCATTGCATCGGCAACGGATCCGACTGCGGGTACGAACAGCCCCCCGGCGCCGAATGCAAACCCAACGATCAGGCCCGAAGCGAGGGCGCGTCTCTCGAACCAGAGTTCCTGCGCGAGGACCACGGTTATGGAGAATCCAGCCGTGACAAGGGCACCTGCGGCCCATAGGAGAGCGATCGCTACCGGGCTCGCAGCGGGCAGGAGTAGGAACCCGATCAGGCAAGGGGGAATGCCCGCAAGGGTGGCGGCGAGGACCTGAAGCCTGCCAAAGCGGTCAGCAAGGAACCCGCCCAACAGCGTCGCCCCAGCTCCGATGAGCAACATGATTGAAAGGACCTGGCTTGCGAACGCCTCGGATTCGTGGGCGTCGCGCACGAAGTAAAGCGGAATGTAGCTGTTTAGGCTGCTTGAAATGGTCGACCGCACCGCAACGACCGCAATCAGGAACCCCAACGCGATGAATCTTCGCGTTCGGCTCAACACCGCAATATCCGCCGGCGGAGGGGTCGGGGGTGCGGGTTCGGTCTTGACCCCGAACTCGTCCACAGGCATTGCGGTCCACTTTGGAAGCGCATACCAAAGCGCCCCGGCGATGACTATGCCGAAAGGGAGCATTCCAAGTGTTCCTGCGGTTCCGTACGTGACTACGAAGAACGTCCCCAGAAGTGGCCCCATCGCAACGCCAACGTTCCCACCAACGAGGAACCACGATGTTGCCAGTGCTTGCTTCGTCCCAGAGTATGATCCGACGATCTTGTAGCCTTGCGGGTGGAAGCCACTCGTCCCAAGTCCACCGAGGACAACGCAAGCGAGAAAGATCGGGTACGTCGGCGCGATTCCAATCATGCTGATACCGACAGCAGCGATCAGAGTGGAAAGTGCGACCCATCGGGGATCACGGCCACGGTCAGTGACGATCCCGACGATTGGCTGGGCAACCGATCCTGTCAGGCTGGAAATCGCGGCAATGAGCCCCGCCACCCCATAGCTCAGCCCGAACTTGACCTGCCAGAACGGCAGAAGGGGTAGGACCATGGTGGCATATGTGTCTACGATGGCATGTGCCACCGTCATGAGCGCAAGCAATGGCAAATGGCGGACCGGAAACGACGTGCCGTCGGAAGTGCCAGCGGCTGGCACGGAGGCAGGTGCCGGTGAGGTCTGCGCGGTCATTGGTCTTCCTTCGGGCGCGCCGCGCCGTGCAAGCATCATGGTACGTGCGCCCACACCGCATCCGGCCGGGAAATATCTCCGACTGTGATAGCCTGATGTGCCATGTCCGAACGGTCGATCGTTAGCCCGAACCCGGATCGTGTTGGTCCTACGCCGGATGCACCCCCTGACAGACTGACTGCCTGGGTAGTCCTGGACCTTCTCGCAACCGCGAGGCGATGGCGCGCGCGAGACCAGTTCATTGCCGGTCGCGTGGACGCTCTCGGGGAGACGCTCGTCGCGTGCCTCAACACGGGCGCCCCTGCACCCAGGTGGCTGCGACAGACCCTCGTCGGCGCACTCATGGACCATCTATGGGAGTACCCCCGCCCTTCAGATCGAGACGGGGCTAGGACGTGGGATCAGTCACGCGATGCCTTGGTTGGTTTGTGGCGTGAGGAGCATGCGGGTCGTGGTGAACTCCGCCGCGACACGGGCGTCGAACCGTCATCGACCGACCCGCGGTAACCAGGACTGGGACCATCGGTCAAAGCGGTGCCAATGCGGGAGCATGTAGCGAGCCTTCGATGCTGCGGCGTCCTGATACGCAGTGCTTACATCGGAACCTGGATGCACCATTACGAGTGGTGGCCCGACGTTTAGCAGCTGCCACCGTTTGGATTTGCCGCCCACTCAAGGATGACCCGGTTGTAGGCGTCCACTTCGTCGTCGGACTTGCCGGCGATTATTCTCACCAGCAAAGCCTCGGCTCCGCTGTCATCAGCCGAACTAGTGACCGCCGCGAGGTATTCGCTTGCGTCAATCCCGGCAAATCCAAACAGCTTATTGTCCATCGAGCAGTCGTATTTGAAGTTGCCAAGGGTGCCGGCCGACGCTGCCCGCGCCTTGTCAGCCGTGCGCGCCGCCATCGCCAGCCCGCCAATCGTTGCGCGCGGGCTGCGCGGTTGAGCAAGTGCGAGGTTCATTGGTAGATACCCTCCGCNNGTCCGCAACGTACTTGCTTCCCTCTGGAAGGCATTTCTAACAGGGTGGCCAATGGGTACCAAGCAAGCGTCAGACGTGTTTGGTGACCATTCCTTCGTCACAATTCAGCCGCTGACGCTTCTTCCTCAATTGATCTCACTAATTGTGAATGTTGATCGGCGTGCCGATATTCGCCCAGTCCCAGAACCATTTCGCATGGCGCTCAATCATGCCAAGGCATCCGTGACTGCTTGGCATCCCAAAAAGCACCGGACTACGCCAATAATTCGTGTGCAAGGCAGCGCCGCCGTTGGTGAAGTACTGGGTCCACTTGACGTTCTCGAGCTTGTAGTCTGGGACCTCGCCGCTGTCTAGCCGTAGAAGGGTGCTTCCGAGCATTGTCTCGTTCTCGACTCGTCGGAGAACCTTGAACACGCCCAAAGGTGTCGACCACCCTGGTCGTCCACTCGTGACGGCTGCCATGTAAACACGAGTCGCGCCCTCGTAGGCGACGACGACCTGTTGGGTGATGTTCACGTCGATCCACTTGGCGCCGTTCTGGCCAAGGGACATGGTTGGAGGAACGGGTGCCTCGGTAACGACTTTTGGAACCAGGAGGCCAGAGTAGACATAGCGTTCCGGTGAGATGTCTCCAAGTGGAAGGTCGACCCACGTGCCGTCGCTCGCCTTCCGACGAACACCCATGACGCGAGCCCACGTCCGGTTGTCTCCCTCAAGCTCTTCGCCCTCGACCCAAGACGACACTGTGACTTCGTCGCCCCGGATCACCTGGCCGGCAGCCGCCATGACGGTATGTGGTTCTTGGCGAAGGTTCGCACGCTCGCCGGCAACGATCCCAACCCAGCCGCCAACTTCAACGGTCGCAGCCTTTGGGGCACCGGATTTCGTGACCGCATCGAGGTCAATGTAAGCAAAGTTCCGTGTGACAGGATTGAAAATGGTCAAACGGGTTCCGGATTGCGGCTCCATCACGATGAAGCGGTCGCCAATTTTGACTGGGCCGAAACTCGCTCCGCCGGTTGCTGCGCTCCAGAGATCAGACGCACGCGTTGCCTCAACCCACCACGGCCGGTGGCCGTCTGGGATCGTCGCGAACGCGGGCGACGACCAGATCACTTCATCTTCAGGCGTAGGCGAGGAACTCGGTCCAACCTTGGACCCGTCGACAGTTCCGACTCGCGCGGTGCGGGCATCCTGGACGTAGTATGTACCGTCACCGGGTTGACCCAAGACCATGACCTTAGCGAACTGGGGCAGAGTCGCGATAACCTCCGACCCGTTCTTCCTCCCATTCGAGAGTTCAGTGACTTCAAGGGTCGCGGCCCAGAAAGGCCGAAATGCACCCGACGCTGGAGACGATCCAGCCTCACCTGGAGGCGCATCGGTCGGGTTCAGCGTCACCGCCTCGATGTATCCAAAGTTCTGCTCACCGGCCTCGCGTGCAAACAGCCGGGTGGTGCCAGCATCTGCATCGGCGTTTTCGACGAGCACGTAGGTGCCTCGTGGAAGCTGCCCGAACAGCCGAGCCGTAGCGTCAGGACCTGACCAGAACTCTGCCGGCCGGATCGTCTGGGCCCACCAACCCTCAGCTCCGACCGTCCCAGACGATGCAAACAAGAGAGCCATGCCGGCAACAACCGGCGCAACTAGGCGACTAATTCGGCTCACGTCCATCGAAACGCAGACTTTCACTTGCAACGGCATAATACTAGGCGAGACAGACCGGACGTACCGGAGCATTGGTTACGAGATGCTTCCGCGGTTGCCCTTGGACCACGATTGGCCGGAGCTCGGAGAGGCCCACAATGCCACACATCCAGTCTCTACTACGATCGATGTGTGTTCCATTATGGAGGATTCTAGCGCGAACTCGATTGGGGACCGCGCGCCGTAATTCTCTCTCGGACCAGATGTTCAGGATGATATCTGTCCTTGCCTTGATCTCATTTTTGGGGCGGGAAAACTCCCTTACGGGTTACGTGTTCGGTGTTTCAGTTGCGCACGCGGACAGCATAGTCGACTCTGACCCGGCGTTGGCAGAGGTCGAGTTCGGGAATGAAATCCGTTTCCTCATCAGGGCTCGCAGTGTCCGGTCGGATGACCCCCTCACTTCAGTCTTGCTCTTGTACCGGGTTGATGACTCTGCCGTGCAGAACACTGGTGTTCCGTCTTTCCAACCCGGTGCCGTCGTATCTGCGGTTTACCGATGGCGGGTCAGTGGAGTACTGCTTCCGGGCGCCGAAGTCCGATATCAATTCCAGATCGAAACACGGTCCGGGGTGAAGATTACGACCCCTGAGCAGTCGGTTACATACAACGACACCCGGTTCGACTGGCGCGAAGTCAAGTCAGGCAAGGTGACTGCCCACTGGCATAGCACCGACGCGAACACGGGGCAGGCAGTCCTTGACGAGGCAACCCGAACCCTTGGCCGGTTGGAACAGGAATTCGGCCTTGTGCCCGATCGTCCTATCAGCTTGTACGCCTACGTGCGCGCCCCTGATTACGCGAGTGCCGTTGCGACCAGTGGCCGTTCGCTCGAATACGCCGTCGGAGCGGGGATGGCGCGCGTCTACGTCCTGTATTCCGACCCGAACACCACTGAAGCTCTCATGGCCTTGCGCCGGGAGATTGCTCGTACCGTCTTCGACCAGAAGACGACAAACCCGTTCTCGCCGCCACCAAGATGGCTTTCAGTGGGATTCAGCAGATACGTAGCCGGCGAGGATGTTCCGGCCGAGAACCAGAAGGTCCTGACGGATTTCGCGCAGAACAACAAGCTCCTTGCCCTGAAGACGCTTGCGGGCAACTTGCCGACCACTGACCGTGAACGCGCGCTCGCACTTGAAGAGAGCCTTTCTGCGTTCAAGTACTTGGCCGGGGCATATCCACCGGAAAAGATCCGGGCAATGTTCGAAGCTTTCAAGGAAGGCAACACCGTCGACGACGCCCTGAAGAAGGGGCTCGGCAATACCCTGGACCAGTTCGAGACAAAGTGGAAGAACTCCCTTCGGCTCGGGTTACCGCAGAAGCCAAATACGGTGAACCCTACTCCTCGCGCCGGCGGAGCCCCACCCTCTGGAAACGTGGCACCACGCGCCGGCAGTGCATCCAGTTCGGTGGCAAGTTCGTCGGCCGGCCCCGAGTCCCTGGCCTTTGTTGATCAGGTTTTTGGCCAGTCCGTCGATTTCTGGCAAACCCTGTTTGGGGAGCAGACGCGTTACGTCCTTCTGGGTGCCCTGATCTTTATCGTGGCTGCAGTTGGGGCGGTAGTTATCGGAAGTGTTGCTGGTGCGATCCGGCGAGCGCGTGATGAGGGCTGAAGTGGGCACCGTACGGATCCGCCGCTTCCGACTGGACAAGGCTGTTCTGAAGAATACTTAGGCACAAGACTGGACGCGGGCACACTATGATGGTCGCCCGAGGAAACCTTAAACCGTTTCTGAGATCAAAGGTCAGTTTTCGGGGGGCGCATGAAAATCCACGACATCCTGCACACGACACATCCGGTCTTCTCGTTCGAGTTCTTCCCACCGAAGACTGAGGAACAGCAGCGTCAATTGCTTGAGACCATCCGGCGCCTAGGGCCGTTGTCCCCGGCTTACGTCTCTGTTACCTACGGTGCGGGCGGTAGCACACGTGCTCTTACGATTGACACGGTCAACCGTATCAAGGAGGAGTTCGGCATCGAGGCGATGGCGCACCTGACGTGTGTCGGCGCATCGCGTGACGATATTCGGGAGACCCTTGACACGCTTGCTTCGCATGGTGTCGAAAATGTGATGGCGCTGCGTGGAGATCCGCCCAAGGGCACCAAGGACTTTGAACCCGCGCCCGATGGGTTCGCGCATGCCAGCGACCTGATCCAGTTCATCAACGAAAACTACGATTTCTCGATTGGTGGGGCGTGTTATCCGGAGGGACACTTCGAGGGCAATACCGGAAGGCGCCAAGATCCCGATATGGATTTGGAGCATCTCTTCAAAAAGGTAAAGGCGGGTGCGAAGTTCCTCGTGACCCAGCTGTTCTACGAAAACGAGGCGTACTTCCAGTTTGTCGAGCGGGCTCGAATGTTTGGGATCGAGGTACCGATCATTCCCGGTCTCATGCCAGTGGTCAACGCAGAGAGCATCCCGCGAATTGCCAGGATGTCGGGCGCATCATTCCCAGATTCACTTATGCGTGAGGTTCAGGCGCGCGCCTCCGACCCGGATGCGGTCGTGGAACTTGCCGTGGCGTTCACCGCACTTCAGGCCGATGAACTCCTTCGTCATGGCGCGCCGGGCATCCATTTCTACACCTTGAACCGGTCGCCAGCGACGAGTGCCATCGTGAGTGCGCTACGACTGATCCGGCCTTGGGAAGTCCACAACTACGCCTAATCTCCCGCGTCCCGCCGGACAGGCGGCGTTTGGAGTTCCGTCAAGCCGGTTGGGACGCTTGCCATGCGGAGATCGCATCCCAATGCGGTGCGAGAACAGAATAGAGCGACTCGTATTGCGCGTAGAGTTCGTCATACGATGACGTCCAACCAGCAGTCGGGGAGACGCTTCCGACATCTGCAATCGTAGGTGCGTCTTCAAGGGATTCAAGATCGCCGGTGGCGCGCATGGCCAGAATTGCTGCACCAAGGGACGACGCCTCCGGGGAGTCGACGAGAGTGAGGTTTCGGTTCAGGACCGAAGCCGTGATCGCCATCCAAAGGGGGGAACGCACGAATCCCCCTGCAATCCGGATCTCACGCGCAGGTCCCGCAACGTCTTCCATCGGTTCCAGAATGGTTCGCATCCTGTACGCAACCCCCTCAAGGGTTGCCCGGGAAATGTGACGGTGGTCGTGTGACAGGGATAGACCGAACAAGCATCCGCGGGCTCGCGCATTCCAGCCCGGGGCACGCTCACCAGCCAAGTACGGCAGAAACAGGAGTCCCCCGGATCCCGGCCCCACCTCACTTGCCCACTGCGTGAGGTCGTCAAGCGTCGGCTCACGTCCCCCCATCGCGCCTGCAACTTGTGCCCATTGCTCACGCAACCAAGCCAGGACGACCCCTGCGTTGTTTATCGCCGCACCGGCAACCCACCGACCTTCCGCAAGGTAGTAGCACCAGGTTCGCGCACGGTCATCGGTGACTGGTCGGTCAACCACCGCGCGGACTGCGCCACTCGTTGCAACCATTGCAACCATCTGTCCGGGTGAAACTACCCCGGTCCCGATAGTCTGAAGAACGCCGTCGCCGGCTCCGGCAACGATCAGGCAGTCGTCCGGAAGACCGACCTCACGCTTCCACCCGACCGGCGCGTCCACTGCCTGAGTTGGCTCAACCAGTCCCGGGACACGCGCGCGGTCGATTCCTGCTATCTCCAGGAGATCCTCAGCCCAATCCGCAGTGTGCAAATCAAACAGGCCAGTCCCGCTGGCTGTTGAACGCTCACTGACTAGTTGGCCAGTCCATTGCCTGAGGACGTACTCCTTGATGCCGGCAAACGTCACCGCACTCCCAAAGATTTCCGGGCGTGATGAACGCCACCAGCGGATCTTTGCCGGCAGATACATGGGATGGACCGGGCCTCCGGTCCGGTGATAGAGCGAGATTGGGTCGCAAGACGCACGGATGGCGCGAGCCTCGTCGTCCCCCCGGGTGTCCGCCCAGATAAGGGCATCGTCCAGTGCATCACCATTTGCGTCCATCGGAAGCACAGAGTGGAGGATCGCGGAAAGCCCGACCGCGCGAACGGAATACGAGTGATCGCGTGCCCAACGGGCAGCCTCAGAAAGGACCGCAGTTGTGGCATCGGAGACAGTGCCGGGGTTCTGCGCGGCCCACCCCGGACGAGGTGCAAGCAGCGGATAGGTGCGCGTCGAGGCGTGCATCGCCTGGCCGTCTCGGGCAAAGACCACCGCCCGCGCTCCAGTGGTACCGATGTCGACTCCAATGTATGCCGCGATCAGTCCAGCGCTCATCAGATCCCTCTCCGCGCAACCCTCAGCCATCGGACGCCCGGGTGCCGATGCGATTGTATTCGCCGTCCGAATGACCAGAAGATGGGATCCATTGGTCTGGGGCTTTAGAACCCGTGATAGACTTGGGTGAAAGCAAAGTTCGTTTATCAACGATGAGACTCTCAGCACGTTCGGATTACGGTGTGCGTGCGGTCCTCGACCTCGCAGAACGGATCGGACAGGGTCCGATTCAGAGCGAGGCGATCGCACGGCGCCAAGGCGTGTCCGAAGCGTTCCTTGATCAGGTCCTGACACTCTTGCGCCGCGCCGGTCTTGTCCAGAGCACCCGCGGTCCCCGTGGTGGCCACGTCCTGATTGCAGCACCAGAACAACTGACATTGTTGACAATCCTGGAGGCCGTGGAAGGAGACGAGTTCCTTCCGTCCATGCCTGACAGTCGGGGGAGGGGTCCGGGTACCGACGCACTTGGTTCCGGCGCGCGTGCCGTCCCAAGCGTGCGCGTGCAGCAGGAAGTGTGGGAACGGGTGCGGACATCGGTGACCGAAATCCTGGGCGGGACAACGGTTGCAGACCTGCTTGAACGTCAGCAGATACTCACGGCGCCGGCGCGGTATTACATTTAGGACATGGCGAGTGATGATGTCGAAGACCGTGCGACAACGGAAAGTGCGCGAACTACTCTCAAGCGCGCACCGGCTGGCAATGGCCCCGTCTGCCCGACCATGCTCATTCAGGACGTCCTTCTCCGCTACCCGGAGACATGGAAAGTCTTCGTCGCCCATCAGTTGCCCTGCCCTCGCTGCATGGCAAGTACCTATGAAACGATCAGCCAGCTCGCGTCGATGCTTGGTGTCGACCTTGCCGTTTTTCTGGCTGACCTCAATGCTTCCGTTACCGCGGTCTC
>DDYL01000140.1:18603-19007 GCA_002347925.1 Chloroflexi bacterium UBA2235
GGGCGTCGATTGTGGTGTGTCCTGACCCGAGTTCCGCACGTAGGGATATCCCATGACCGTATCGCCCGAATTGACGTCGCCCATTGCCTCATCGGCTCTTGACCTCATTGGCCGGACACCGTTGGTGCGGCTCAGTCGCATTTCGCACGGGGGTGGGGCAACCGTTCTCGGGAAGCTTGAAGCCCGAAACCCGGGTGGCAGCATCAAGGACCGTATCGCGCTGGCCATGGTTGAGGCGGCCGAACGTGATGGTTTGATTGCACCAGGGGCTACCTTGGTGGAACCGACAAGTGGGAACACGGGCATCGGGCTTGCTCTGGTATGTGCGATCAAGGGCTACAAGCTGATCTTGACGATGCCCGAAGACATGACAGTCGAGAGGCGTCGCCTGCTCGCGAGGTTCG
>DDYL01000154.1:0-996 GCA_002347925.1 Chloroflexi bacterium UBA2235
ACATCAAGGTCAAGCACGAGGGCTTCACGGGTGAGGACTACCTCAAGAAGATCACGGTTCTCCTTGCAGGGAACTCCATCGGCGATGCCATGTGGACATCGGTCGGCACGGGCACCATCTACAANNCGCTGCCATGAAGTCGATCATCTCGCTCGACGACCTGGTTGCCAAGGAGAAGTTCGATCTCGGCCAGTACTACGCCGGGTGCATTGAGGCGATGAAGCGCGAGGGCAAGGTATACGGCCTTCCTTTCAAGAGCCATCCAGGCATTGCGATGCTCTATTACAACCAATCCCTCTACGAGTCCAAGGGAGCCGCGGTTCCCACCAAGGACTGGACCCTGGAGCAGTTGATTGACAATGCCAAGAAGGTCACCAGTGACGGGGTCTACGGCTACTACTTCTTCATGAAGCCGATCTCACGCACGATCCTGTCGCTCACGCGGGCGCACGGCGGTGAACTATTGGATGCCGAAGGCAAGAAGAGCCAGTTGAACTCGCCGGCGGCAATCCAGGCGGTGACGTGGCTCTACGAGGCGATGTACAAGCACAAGATCACACCGACACCGGCCCAGCTTGAGGCAGTCGGAGGCGAGGCCAAGGGCTTCGCGGCAGGGAAGATCGGGGCCGAACGTCACGGATCGGCATTCCAGATCACTGCCCAGAACGAGGTCAAGGACGCCTTCAAGTGGTTCGTGGCGGTTCATCCCAAGGGCCCGGCCGGCAAGGGTGGTTCCGACTATGAGGCCGACGCCTACTCAATTGCACAGGCCACGAAGAAGTCCGAAGGGGCCTGGGAGTGGGTGAAGTGGCTGACCAATCAGGAGTCGGGCATCCGCCTTGGTGAGATTGGCGGAACCGTTGGTGGGCGCCCGGATGTCTACAAGGCGGACCGGATCCTCAAGTTCCCGGAACGCAAGGTCTTCCTGGAAGCGATGGAGAGTGCCATGCCCGGTCGCCCGACCTTCAATACGCGGGCAACCGAATATGAGACGGT
>DDYL01000154.1:1059-7168 GCA_002347925.1 Chloroflexi bacterium UBA2235
TGTCACCGCACAGGTACAGGCAATCCTGGACAAGCCACTGCCGTAGGGGCGACCCGCGTCGGTGCGTCCCCGGTTTTCCACCGGGGGCGCACTGCTTGGGTTCGCGCGCCTGACTACCCCTTCACCGACCCGGCAAGCAGGCCACGGTGGAAAAGACGGCTGAGCAACAGGTAGATGATGATCGTCGGTGATGCCGCGATCAGGGCGGCGGCCATCTGCGCGCCGTAGTTGGTGAAGAAACTGCCCGTGAGGTTCTTGACGGCCACCATCACCGTCCGCATGTCCGGATTGCTCAGGATCACGAGGCCGATCAGGTAGTCGTTCCAGATGCTGGTGAACTGCCAGATCATGCTGACGCCGAAGGCGGGCATTGCCAAGGGAAGCATGATGTGCCGGAAGACACCCAATACCCCGGCACCGTCGATGCGGGCCGCATCCACCAGTTCATCGGGCACCGCCGAGTAGTACCCGCGGAAGATGAGGGTCGTGATCGGGATGCCGAACACGATGTGGACGATGATCAGTCCGGCGTACTTGCCGTAGAGATCAAGGGCGCCGAGGACCTGCACCAACGGGATCAGGATGCCCTGGTAGGGCAGGAAGATGCCGAACAGGACCATCAGGAAGAGCCACCGCGACCCGGGAAAGCGCCACTTCGCGAACAGGTATCCATTGAACGACCCGAGGATCGATGACAGCAGCGATGCCGGCAGGGTCACGATGATGCTGTTCATGAAGTTCTGCGAGACGTAGGTCCACGCCTGCGTGATGCCGTCCAGGTAGAACCCCTTGGGAAGGTTCCACATGGTGGCGAAACTGATGTCCTCGAACGGCTTGAAACTGGTGATCGCCAGAAGGTAGATGGGCATGATGAAGTAGATGGCGAAGAACGCAAGGATGATGAAACGGATTGCGTCTGACAGGTAGGGGGTGGAACGGTTCATCGGGATCGTGGCCTCCGGACGGTCCGTGTCACTGCGATTCGGCTTCGCGGATGTAGGGGATGAGCAGGATGATCGAGATGACGATCACGAGGCTCGCGATTGCCGCACCGAGGGAGTAGCGGTATTGCTGGAACGCGGTCTCGAACATGAAGTTGGAGGCCAGGTCGGTCCGGTAGTTCGGTCCGGCACCACCGGTCATGGCGGCCGGGAGGTCGTAGGTCCGCAACGACAGCATGCCGAGGATGACGGTTGCCGAGTAGGTGGTGGGGATGCATGCCGGGAAGGCGACGTACCGGTAGTACTGCCACCCGGTGGCACCGTCCATGGCGGCGGCTTCACGCAGGTCGCTGGAGATGCCCCGCAAGGTCGCGAGGAAGAGGGCCATGGTGTAGCCCGTCATCTGCCAGGCCGCTGGAATGCTGACGGCGATGATGCCGATCGATGGTTCGGCATACCACTTGCTCTTGAGGAAGCCAATCCCGGCCATGTCGAAGAGCAGGTTGATGCCTGTATCCGGGTACATGAGCCAGCGCCAGATCACGCCCGTCACGATCGATGACACGGCGAAGGGGAAGATGTAGATGGTCTTGAAGACATCCTCGCCCCAGATAGGCCGGTCAAGCAGCACCGCAAGCAGGAATCCGAAGCCGAGGCACTGGGCCAGAAAGAAGGCCGAGAACCAGAGTTGGTTGGTGATGTCGATCATGAACCGCGCGTTGTCGAACAGGCGGAGGTAGTTCCGCAGTCCGACAAACGGCACCTCGAAGTTGACGTCATTCCAACCCGAGAACGAGAGGAAGATGGTCCAGAAGAGGAAGCCGTAGATGAAGATCAGGACGATGGTGATCGTCGGGGCGAGCATCATCGCCGCTTGGACACGTTCGGTCACACGTCGCTTGGAGGGTGGCGGCTGGGTGACTGGAGTGTTCTGGCGCGACATCGGCACGGCAGTGTTCGCCACGTGCAAGCTCCCGCAGGCGCATCCCTGTCGGGTACGCCGCAAATCCACCCGGCTTCTCCGGGCAGTGCATTGTGCAACCGGACCATCCGGTGGTGTCGGTTCAGGCTACCCGATGGTACGGGACTCGGCAGTGAACCGCTCACATGGAACAGAACCGCCGCCAGCACCTGATGGCACCGACGGCGGCATGATGGCCAGACAAATCCGGGGAGGGAGACCCACCCCGGTGGACATGAGGCCGGACCGATTGGCCCGGCCAGCCGATCAGCCCAAGGCGTCCTTGGCAATCTTGACGAGCTCGTCCTGGGTCGCCTTGACATCGAGCTTGGATGCGAAGGAGTTGACGGCGTTCTGCCAGTCGGTGACCCAGCTCTGCTTGCCCGCGAAGCCGTGCACGAGGGATGGGACGATCTTGTCGGTCGTCCAGTCCTTCATTGCGGACTTCTGGTACTCGTCGTAATCGGAGGTCTTGCCGGCGTCGGTGCGGGCCGGGATGGAACCCTTGACCGGGTTGAAGGCGTCCTGGCCGGCGACACTGCCGCAGACCTTGAGCCATGCGATGGAAGCATCGCGGTTCGGGGCCTTCTTCGGCAGGCCGAACGAGTCGGACAGCGCGACGAAGGTGCCCTTGGTGCCCGGAGGCGGGGCGTACCCGAGGTCGGCGAACTTCTTGGCCTTGTAGAAGCCGTTCATCCAGTCGCCCATGATGTAGGTCGCGGCCTTGCCGGAGATGATGTAGTCGCCTGCGTCCCACCCGACGATCTGCAGGTAGTCCTTGTTGGCGTAGCCGATCATCTTCTTGAAGGTCTCGAGGGCCGTGGTGACCTTGGCGTCGGACCACATGGTCTTGCCGTTCCAGAGGCCGCTGTACCCGTCGGCACCGACCACACCGGCGAGGATGTTCTCGAAGAGATGCGCATCCGGGCCGGCCGAGGAGGCACCCATCGCCAGGGCCGGGATGCCCTTGGCCTTGAGCTTCTCAGCCATCGCGAACCACTCGTCGAAGGTGGCCGGCGCGGCGGTGATGCCGTTGTCCGCCATGATCTTCTTGTTGAACCACATGACGTTGGAGCGGTGGATGTTCACCGGCACCGAGTACTGCTTGCCACCGGAGGCTGCGGCGTCCAGAAGACCCTTCGGGAAGGTCTTGGTCCAGCCTTCGCTCTCGAAGAGGAAGGTCAGGTCTTCCATCTTGTCGGCCTTGGCGTAGCCTTCGGTGAGTTCCTTGCCAAGATGGACCTGGAAGGAGTCTGGCGGGTTGCCGGCGTTCATGCGGGTCGCAAGGACCGCCTTCATGTCGCCACCGGCACCGGCACCACCGGCGATCGCCGCGTTGGTGACCTTGACGTCGGGGGCTTCCTTGGCAAGGACCTTGAACATCGCGTCGAGGCCTTCGACCTCACCGGGGTTCGTCCACCAGGAGAAGATTTCCAGCTTGCCAGAGGCCTTGGCGGCGGGTGCGGCTGCCGGGGCAGCGGCCTTGGTGGGTTCTGGTGCCTTGGTTGCAGCAGCGGCGGCGGGTGCCGTCGTCGGGGCGGCTGCTGCCGGGGCAGCGGCCTTGGTCGGCTCGGCCTTGGCGGCCGGCGCGGCGTCGCCACCGCAAGCTGCCAGTGCCGCGGCACCGGTCGCACTTGCGAGGGCGCTCAGGATGAGACGCCTGTTCTTGATTTCCACTACTCTACCCCCATGGCGGGACTTTGGTGCCGGAGGTGCCTTGCACGGCACGGACAATCGGCACCGCCCTGCCAGCGATGATTGGATCAACCGTACACCTACGTACACCGTTATGCAACTGCTTGCCCGGACTGGTGTTCACCAGCCGGTGACCTTGGCGTGCAAGCGCGTTGACGGGAAGGCTGAGGTGCCTTGCCACCGCAACGGCGGTACACCTCCCCGGTAGACTCGTCTCACCCCTGTCATGCGCCTCATCCGGGTGCCTGTGCCCTGATCGGACCATCAATGCCCGCTACCGATGCGTCACTCATGCCCCCACCCTCACGCACGATGAACTTCAATGCCGGACCGGCGGCCCTCCCGCTTGCCGTCCTTGAGGCCTGTCGCGACGAACTTGTCGACTTCGGCAACACCGGCATGTCGATCATGGAACACAGTCATCGCGGAGCGGCCTACGAGGCGGTCCACCATGACGCCATTGCGCGCTTGCGGTCCCTCATGTCAATCCCCGATGGCACCGGAACCGGTGGCTACGACATCCTGTTCATGCAGGGCGGGGCCTCCCAGCAGTTCGCGCAGGTGGCGATGAACCTCCTGTCGCCCGGTGCGTCGGCGGGATACATCGTCTCGGGGGTCTGGGGCGAGAAGGCAGTCTCCGAGGCGCGCGCCGTTGCATCGCAATCCGGGGCAACCGTGCACGTGGCGTGCACGACCGCCAGTTCGACGCCGGGTGCGCCAAGCGAAGCGTCTTTGAATCCGGGGCGATGGGGGGGTGACGCAAAGTATGTCCGTGTTCCGGATGCCGAGGAGGTCGCTTTGGCACCGACTGACGCATACGTGCACCTGACGACCAACGAGACCATCGACGGTGTGCAGTACGCCACCGCGCCGGGTGCCATCTTCCCGTCGTTCGGCACCGTTCCGGTCGTCGGCGACATGTCGAGTGACATCGCATGGAGGCCAATCGATGTACGGCAGTTCGGCTTGATCTATGCCGGCGCGCAGAAGAATCTGGGGCCGAGTGGGGTGACCGTCGTGATCATCCGGCGAGATCTGGTCGAGGCCGGACGCACCGATATCCCGGTGATCTTCCAGTACCGCACGGCCTCCCGGAACACTTCCCTCTACAACACTCCCCCCACGTTCTCCATTTACCTCATGAGGCAAGTGTTGGCGTGGATCGGAAATCTTGGTGGCCTGGAAGCGGTCGAGGCGCGCAACCGTGCCAAGGCAAGTGCGATCTACCGGGTCATCGACGCGTTCCCGGAGTTCTACCGATGCCCGGTTGCGGTGGATAGCCGGTCGATGATGAACATCGTCTTCCGCCTGCCAACCCCGGCCCTTGAAGAGGCATTCGTGGCTTCATCCGAGGCGCACGGGATGGTTGGATTGCGGGGGCACCGCAGTGTCGGGGGTATCCGGGCAAGCCTGTACAACGCGGTTGAACCGGCGTGGGCGGATGCCCTTGCCCAGTTGATGCATGACACGGCTACCCGCCACGCGTGACCGGTTACGCCTCGCTTTGCAGGACCCCAAGCAGGTCGTAGTCCAACCGGTAGCCATTCCGGTAGCGGTCCAGGGTGGCGAATGGGCCGGATTCGCAGACGAGTCCGAACCGTGCATCGCGGTATCCGGCGTAGGCCCACCCGATGTGGTTGTGCCTGCACAGGCCCAGGAATGATCGCAACCACGTGAGTTGCCCGTTCCGCGGTGCGCCGGCACTGACGCCGAATGATCCGCAGTAGAGGGGGGCGCGGTACGTCTCCCGGAACTGCAGGGCGGGTGCAAGCCATGCTTCCATGCGTGACCGGTCCCACCGTTCGCCCCCGAAGACACCGGGATACGACACCGGTCCGCGGGCATCCCCGCCCGGATCAGGCTGGGCCGTCACATGATCGGCGGAGCCTCTGGCTATCAGGGGCGATGGGGAGGGGCGAATGGGATCGTCGCCATGATCGAGGCCCTGCATGGTGAAGGCGACTGGTGCGAACGCGCGGAACCCGTATGAGATGCCGTCGCGGTCGGGGTCGCCGACGGGCCGAAGGTGCGCAAATGATGCCGGGTCACCCTGTGGGGCATTGACGATCACGATCTGCCTTGCACCCGCCTCGCGGATTGCCCCGAGAAGTGTCGAGGCCAGGCCACTCCACGCGCGACCGGCGGTTGCACCCGGCAATGGCGTGCGTCGCGCACCCATCGCCGAGAGGCGGGGCCCTCCCAGCGCGATGACTTGATCGGCGGACAGGGTGTCCAGCGGATCGGGATCGGTCAGGAGTTCGAAGGCAAGGCACGCCGGGTGGTCCTGCACGCGCTTCGCAAGGGCGTGCCACGCCGACCTGACGGCTTCGCGTGCCACGGCATCGGCCCAGATGGGTGCCTGTTCGGCGGCGGTGAGTTCCATTGACACGACGGCGCGCAAACCGAAACGGGCGAGGCGATCCAACGCTTGGTCAATCGATGTCCCGCCATCCGCACCACTTCCGACCGGGAGGCGCACGTGAGAGAACCGCCAGTTCGCCAGGCGGTTCAT
>DDYL01000154.1:7201-7707 GCA_002347925.1 Chloroflexi bacterium UBA2235
TCGTGGCGTGGCGAGGCTCATGGCTTCGATCAGCTTTCGGCACGTGGTCTTTTGGATCAGGGGCGGATCGCCGGCAACCGGCAACGCCGTCGTACCCTACCATTCCGGCGACGCGATACCGGGTACGGGGAAGGACTTGCAGTGATGACAGGCACGAATGACGGCGCGGGCTACGATCTGGTCACCTTCGGCGAGGCGATGGTGCGACTCTGCCCGCCCGGTTTCGGACGTGTCGAGGCTGCCACGATGCTGGAGATGCTTCCCGGGGGTGCCGAACTGAACACTGCCGTGGGGGTTGCCCGACTCGGTGCGACCGCAACCGGCCCCCTGAACACCGGACGGACGTCCCTGCGTACTACGTGGGTTTCGCGCCTGCCCCGGAACCCGCTTGGCCGGTATCTGGAAAACAAGGCCCGCGAACACGGTGTAGACACCTCGCATATGGTCTGGGATGACCGTCCTGATGCGCGGTGTGGCACCTACTTCCTTGAGGAAGGCGCGGCGCC
>DDYL01000154.1:7746-9095 GCA_002347925.1 Chloroflexi bacterium UBA2235
CACGGTGCCCGGTACTTCCTGGTCACCGGCATCACGCCCGCGCTGTCGGCCGGATGCCTGCAGGCGACGCGCGATGCGATGTCGGCCGCCCGTGACGCCGGGGCGAAAGTGATCTTTGACCCGAACTTCCGCAGCAAACTCTGGACCTTCGACCGTGCCCGGGAGACGTATCTGTCGCTCGCGCCATTGGTGGACATCATGTCGTGTTCAATCGAGGGACTGCACGGGTTCTATGGATTGGCGGGGGACACACCCTTGGAGGCGGCGCGCGCCGGGCATGACCGCTTCGGTTGGCAAGCGGTGATCATGACGACCCGTGTGGACCAGGGGATGTGGCGCAACCGTGTTGGGGCGACCGTCGTGGCGATTGATGGAACCGGCGCTGCGCATGCCTACACCGACCGCGAACGTGATGTGGAGATTGTCGACCGGCTTGGTGCCGGGGATGCGTTCCTTTCGGGCCTTCTGTACGGCCTGTTCACCGGGGATCCGGCGCACCCCGATTGGGCGCGCGCCACGGCCCTCGGTGGTGCGGCTGGGGCCTTGAAGCACTCAATCCGTGGTGACTTCCCCATCCTGACGGCTGCTGAAGTCGAAGCCGCCGTCGAGACAACCGCAATGCGCGTGCAACGGTAGGGGGATGACTCCCGAATACTGGTGGTGACTGGTTACATTTGGGCCGCAGTGTCACATTTGGTCCGCGGGCATCCGTGCCCGCAAAGCCTGTCCGCATACAGGCCGGATCCCACGTACGCCCCCTAGTCAGGTGGCGAACGTTCAGGTCACTCGCTCCACTTGGATCAGGGGTAGAATGCGGCACCGGCGATTGTCGGCAGATCTTCCGGGAGCAAAGACGCCATGCCCGACTTCCCCATCGTCGATTCGCACGTCCATCTGTGGGATCCCACCCTGCACCGTCTGGAATGGCTTGACGGGAACGACCTTCTCAACCATCCGTTCGGAATACCCGAGTACGACGCTGCCACGGCCGCCCTCACGGTCGAGGCGATGGTCTATTTGGAGGTCGGGATCGCCGACTCCTACAAGCTGATCGAAGCGAGGCACATCGCCGACCTGGCTACCCGCGAATCGCGACTGAAAGCGATTGTCGCCAGTGCACCAATGGAGTTCGGCGAACAGGCGCGCGAGTTCCTCAAGGCCCTGGTTGCAACCGATCCAGGGCGCATCAAGGGGGTCCGCCGACTGATCCAGGGTGAGGCAGACCTGCGCTTCTGCGTCAGCGACCGCTTTGTCGCCGGTGTCCAGATGCTTCCGGAGTTCGGACTCTCATTTGACATATGCATCGTGCACCCGCAGATGCCATCGGCAATCGAACTTGTGCGTCGCTG
>DDYL01000154.1:9187-14101 GCA_002347925.1 Chloroflexi bacterium UBA2235
GTGCACCATGTCCTTGGGGCATTCGGCGAGGACCGGGTCATCTACGGCGGTGACTGGCCGGTGGTCCTGATGGGGGCGTCGTACCAGAAATGGGTTGACACGCTTGATGCCCTGACCACGCATCTTTCGCCTACCGCCAAGCGCAAGCTTTGGGCCGAGAATGCCAAGCGCTTCTACCGGATCTGAAGCCGTCGGGTTCGGCAGGAAGGGACATCTCAATGCGGGTTGCGGTTGGCACATCGCGCGACATCACCGACCGTGAACTGCGCCTCGCTTCCCAGATGGGGTGTTCAGGCGTGGTCGTCCCCACCCCGGCGGCGTGGTCGGGGCGCGACCGGTGGGATGCCGACGATATTGCGCGGCTTCGCGACCGCATTGAGGGATTCGGCCTGCGCCTGGAGGCGTTGCAGAACACACCTCCGGCTTTTCTGGACCCATTCCGGCTTGGAACTGCTGACGCTGACCGTGCCCTGGAGGCCTACCGGCATACGGTTCGTGCCGTCGGGAAGGCGGGTGTGCCGATCCTTGGCTACAACTGGCGCCCGAACCAGGTCTATCGCACCGGCCACGTCGCGGGTCGCGGTGGTGCCACATTCACGGCGTTTGATGTCGCCGACTCCACCCGTCCGCTCAGTCACGAACGCGAGTATCCCGCCGATGAACTCTGGGCGACGTTTGACCGCTTCGCCCGCGAGATCCTGCCGGTAGCTGCCGACGCCGGTGTGCGTCTTGCCTTGCATCCCGATGATCCGCCCGGTTTCCCCATTGGTGGGGTGGCGAGGATCATGAGCAGCCTCGAGGGGTACGAACGCGCCCGTGGCCTTGCGCAGGGGAGTCCGGCGTGGAGCCTGCTCTTCTGCCTCGGGTGCTGGTCGGAAATCGGTGGCAACGACTATGCCTTGCACGCACTTGAGACCTATGCCTCGCGGGGTGAGATCGCCTACGTCCATTTCCGGGACGTCATCGGTACTGTCGAGCGTTTCCAGGAGTGCTTCCTGGGTGAGGGAAACGTGGATATCGCCGAGGCAATCCGGATATTGCACAGGCATGGCTTTGATGGATGCCTGATTGACGATCACGTCCCCCATATGGAGGGTGACGGCGATTCCGGCTGGCCGGAACGGGGCCATGCGTGGAGCACGGGGTACCTGCTTGGCCTGATCCGGGGTGTCACCGGCACGTAGGTGCACACCCCGGGACGGTCACCCCACGAAGACTGGCCGATCCACGACCACCGTTGGCACGTCGGGCCCATTAGGCGGGCGTAGCAGGGTGCGGTCGATCACGACCATCGGGTTCCCCCATCCGGCCCAGTCGTTCCGGACATCGTCTACCGGATCGGTCCGGAGGGTGATCTCGATCTGTCGACCGACATACCCACCCAAGGGGAGGCGCACCTCGATCCACTGGCGTTCATCCTCGTTTGCGCGGGGATTGAGACGGATGGCGTATGCCGGTGAGGCCTCGTGACCATCCGAGGCAATATCGACACTGAAGCGCACACCATCGCCATAGTCTGTGTACCACGCTTCGGTGCGCAGGGCCATCCCGGCGGTGAAGTACGTGGCAGTCTCCGGAACAGTGACATCAAAGGCAACCCGCGATTCCGGATGCATGAACAGCCATTGCCTCTGCCGACCGCCGTGCGGGAACTCCACACGGTTCGGTCTTGATGCGTCAAATGCACCGACAAGCAGCCAGCGCACATCGATGAACTTGTCTGCGCCGAGGGCCGATCCGGTAGGCGATGAGATGCGTGTGCGGCCATTGCGCACCAGATCGGCAACGTCAGCGATGATCAGGTTCGGGGTCGTGCCCGGCACCGAAGGTGGCTGAGACATTGACACTTCGAAAACGGTCTGCGCGATTGCCATTCCGGCGAAGCCAAGCGAGGCGACTGACGCGACGATCCATCCGGCGCACGACCACGAGACAAACGTCGGCCACCCACGCCTGAGTTTCATGAGCATCGCGATGGTCACGGCGATTGCCGTCAACGCGGTGATGGCATCGCCGGTCATGCGAGGCAGCGTCGAACCGAAGACCGTGGTCACCGTGTGGTAGCCGGCGGGCACATCGACCAACTGGAACCCGAGGCGCGAGTCCTCGGATGCATCGTATGGGGGTACCCGGATCGACACCTCGGCACCGTCGATGAAGGCTCGCCATCCCGGAAACCACAACTGGTGGAACGCGACCGTTGCGCCGGACGATTCGACTTCAACGCCGACCTCATTCCGGAGTACGTCGCGACGGAGTTCGGTGATGCGGGCGCTGCCAGCGTAGACGAGTGCGGTGCTGCCAACCCATGATCCGGGCGGGTAGTCACGGTCGAAGACCTGGTTTCCCCGCGGGCGACCCGGAATCGCTACGGCAATATCGACACCCACGGGCGTGAACTCGCCGCTGCCGGTCGCAGCCCCACCGTTCCACGCATCCCGGTTGAACTCGGTTCGCAGGAGGGCATTCGCATCGACTGCGTGCGAGACACCTTCCAGGAACGGGATTGGCGCGTCAGCCAGGCTTCCGATGGCGACGGACATGACCGATGCCACCGCCACCACCCACCCGGCGCGACGCCAAGCCACCGACCTCACGGCCAGGCGGTCCAGAAGCATGCCGAGTGCAAGGGCGACGCCCAGGGAGAATGGCCCGTAGAGGCGCGCCGGGATCTGCAGGAACTGCATCGGAGCGAAGTTTGCCCAGATGAACGCCGTCCACGTGGTGTTGAACATCCACATCACACCGAGGATCAGTACCGGACCCATGATGGGTACCGCCGGTGGCAGTGCGCTGACCGGTGTTCCGGGGATGGTGCGACGGCGGGTACGGGACGCGAACATTCGCGCAAGCGTGATGACGATGATCCCGGCACTGGCGCTGAGTGCGGTCACGGCCAAGGCGGCTGAGGGCTTCACCGGACTGAACATCAGGGGAAGCCCCCACGGATACCGGTAGGTCCACGTCCAGTCGACGGCACCCGGCAGACCGGGATTGTTGGTGGGGTGTGAACGAAGCTGCGGTGCATCGCTCCCGAAAGGCACCGCAAGCCTTTCCAGCATGTCGTCGATCGGTGCCTTGACAAGGCCGAGTTGCACGCTTGCCCCTTCGGTGAGGGTTGGTATAGCCGAGAACGCCACCAGTCCCCCGGCAATGACCCCACTGGTCACCAGTCTCAGGATTCCGCGACGGACCGACGGGAACGGCTTGTTGACAAGATGGACGCCGATCCATATCGATGCGGAGACGATGCCAAGCACCGCACTCAACTGGTGGGTCAGCAGAAGCCCTGCACCGATGACCGCCGCAACCAGGATTGTCCGAAGCGTCGAACCGCTCCCATCGGCCAAGAGACACCGGTCAACCGCAAGCAGGAACCACGGCAGGATGCCCATCCCAAGTGCCTCAGGTAGGTCGGCGCGGGAGTAGAGGTTCGTGATGAAGGGATACGGCGCAAAGACGTACAGCATGCCCGCGGCGATCGCGGGGATCCGGTCGCGGTTGCCAGTGATCCTTGAACTGGTGATACGCACCAGCGCATACGTACCGGTGGCACCGGATGCAATGGTCACGATGCCAAGTGCGCGGAAGGCATCCCATGTGGACAGGCCGAGTGCCGTGAGAAGGATCGCGCCGTAGTAGCTTAGCGGTGCATAGAAGTTGAAGACCGGGTAGCCGTAGCCACGGTAGAGGTCCGAGGCCCATCGAGGGAGGGCAAACGCCTCGTTGAACGCCTGACGCATCGCGTAGATCCGGAGGAGGTGCGCCTCGCCGTCATCAGTGCGCCAGAGGTCCAGATCTGGGCGCAGCATGATCGACCAGACTGGATACAGCAGCAGAAGCAGGATCGCGAGGGACACGATGTCCATCCTTCGCGACACGGTTCGGAAGAGCCCACCCACCGCAAACCACCATTCCCGGAGAAATCGTGCCCAAGCACCAGGGTTCGCGCCGGCCAAAGTCGGCTACGCACCGACTTCCACACAACCACCCTATTGACAGTGTGCGTGAGCTTTGTTCCGGATTTGCTGTTGGCGGGATCCCTCGAAAGGTGATTGACACCTGTTGCATGGGAACGCGACGCCAATGCAACCCGGTGAGGCGCAATGACGTCACCGAATACAGAGACCCTTCGGTGGACCCAGGTGGATCGTGCATGACCGCCTTCACCTTGGGAGACTGATCTTGGGAGACGATGAGCTCTGTTCAGCGGGGGAAGGTCGGTCTGGTTCCCACGCTTGCGGGGACGATGGGACCATTCGGCGGGCGTAGCAGGGTGCGGTCGATGACGACCAAGGGGTTCCCCCATCCGGCCCAGTCGTTCCGGACGTCGTCTACCGGATCGGTCCGCAGGGTGATCTCGATCTGTCGGCCGGCGTAGGAGGCGAGAGGGACCCGAACCTCCACCCATCGCCGTTCATCGGGAAACGCACGTGGATTGAGACGGATCCCGTACACCTCCGACGGCGTGGCGCCACCGACCGCAACATCTACCGCGAACCGGACGCCATCGCCGAAGTCGGTGTACCACGCCTCGGGACGCAGGGCCATGCCGGCCGTGAAGAAGGTCTGTGCTTCCGGCACGGTGACGTCGAACGCGACGCGGGACGACGGGTGCATGAAGAGCCACTGGCGTTGCCGTCCGCCGTGCGGGAACTCCACCACATCCGGCCTGGACCCGACCAGTGGGCCGACCAACAACCACCGGACATCGACGAACTTGTCGGCACCGAGATCCGCGCCGGTAGGCGACGAGATGCGGGTACGACCGGAACGGACCAGGTCGGCAACGTCAGCGACGATCAGGTTCGGCGACGTGCCGGGCACGGACCGGGGCGGGAGGGTCATCACCACCTCGAAAGCCGTCTGTGCGATGGCCATGCCGGCGAAGACACACGCAACCACGCCTGCTGC
>DDYL01000154.1:14134-14509 GCA_002347925.1 Chloroflexi bacterium UBA2235
GCGATTCCTGTCGCCGCGGTGATGGCATCGCCGGTGATGCGGGGGAGAGTGGACCCGAAGATGAGGGTGACCACGTGCCGACCGGCAGGCACATCCACCAGATGGAAGCCCAATCGTGCATCCTCCGCGGGATCGTAGGGAGGCACCCGGATTGGCGCCGGCTTGCCATCGACAAAGGCGCGCCATCCGGGGAACGAGAGTTGGTGGAAGGCGACTGTTGCCCCGTCGCCCTCGACATCAACGACGGTTTCCATCCGCAATCCATCGCGACGCAGTTCGGTGATCCGTGCCGAACCGGCGTACACGAGTGCGGTGCTGCCAACCCATGATCCTGGTGGATACTGGCGGTCAAAGACCTGGTTGCCACTGGGGTGT
>DDYL01000104.1 GCA_002347925.1 Chloroflexi bacterium UBA2235
CGGCATCGCCATCGGGGATGACGCCGGACGCTCGTCTAGTGCCGCCGTGAGCCGGCGCATTTCGTCGTATCGTCCGAGTATGTCGGCCTCGGCACGCTTGCCGGCTGTTCGTGCTTCTGAACGTGCCCTGGCCATGTCCTCGGAGATTTTCGAAATCGTGGTCCTGCCAGAGGAAGGCGCGAACAACCATGAAATCGCTAGGCCAATCAAACCTCCGGCAATGAACCCAACCACAAGCCAAGGATCGCGAATCTTCATCGGATACCGCCCCGGGCGATAGTGAGAAGGCTTGAAACCATTGACTGGGCGGCTGCCGCAAGCCCCGCTAAACGGGCCACCGGACGGATCACGGCGTCGCCAACTATGGTGCTCGTCCCTCGGACAGTCTCACTCGTCCGGCGCACGGACGCAAGGATCGGAGCCATTTCGTCTTTCAACGATTTGACTAGGATCCAAAGCCTCCAGGCAAAAATGATCAGTGCGATGTTCGCCGCGAGCGACGTCAACGCAACCATGATGATGACGACGTCACGCGTCGCGCCAAGCCACTCCACTGACACCCCTCGTCTGCTTATCTTCCCACACCGCGCCAGCCGGTCTCCACCCAAGGGGGGCCGTCCGCGACCACCCGGAGACTGCCGTTCGTTCTTCGTTGTGAGGCACGAACTGAGATGATCTTGGATGATTTGGCGTGAACGCTCTATCAAGACTTGAATCGCTGCTCGAGTCGGTTGTTGAAGGCCCGTTTCGCCGGCTTTTCGGCGGCCGCCTCGACCCAGTGCACCTCGCGCGTCGTCTTGCCCAATCCATGGACGATCACCAGATGATCACGTGGAACCTTCCAGTCGTGCCGAACCGCTACTCGATCTTTCTAAGCGTTGGCGACTTTGATGCAGTCTCCAAGTTCAAGGCAAGCCTGGAAAGCGAACTTGCGCGATACGTGCGCGGGCGTGCCGAGGAGAAGGGCTTCCATTTGTATGGGATTCCGTCTGTCTCGATCGATGTGGACGACCATCAGTCATCCGGTTCATGCCGTGTCGAGGTTGCCACGGTTGATCCGGCGGCGGGCGCCCAGTCCTCTGGGGTCCCGCCGGTTTCGTCCGCGGAACACTCGCCAAGAAACGGTGAAGTCTTCGGTGAAGTTGCAGATGGAGGAACGCGAGTAATTCCGATAGTCAATCGTCGACACGCGCCTGGGCGAGCATCCGGAATTGACATTGTTTGGGTGGCGCCAGACGGATCTTCGGGGTCGTACTGGGCGAAGTCCGGACGGTCGGTCGCAATCGGTCGCGAGGTAGCCGGCAACGATCTGGTGATTCCGCATCAAAGTATCTCGAGGCACCACGCGACGCTCCACGTGGTCGAAAGCATCGACGGGCACGGATTTGACGCTGAAATCGAGGACCTCGGAAGTACAAATGGGCTCGAGGTCAATGGAAACCGCGTCTCTGCCGCGATGATCGTGGCCGGTTCGAGGATTCGTTTGGGCGATGTCGAAGTGACGTTGGCGTCGACCGCGACGTCATGATGAATGTCCGGCCTAAACATACTGGCATGACGTTGGCCTGGAGGATCCGGTGATACCTGGGCTCACCGTAAGCGAAGCCACAGCCTTCATTCTTCGTATTGTCTTCACCCTCTCTCTCTACACCTTTGTTGCAGTCACTTTTCTTTTTTTGAGACGGCAACTCCGGCGTGCCTCTTCGGCCCACGCCACTGATGGCGGCGATATTCAGCCGCCGACAAGCCGGCTTGTTCTGGACGCCTGTGGACCCGCGGATGGCCCTATTGGACGTGTGGTCGACCTGGAACGAGAGATCGTGATCGGAAGACGCCCGCCGTGCGACATCCTGGTCCTTGACGACGCAGTCTCGTCTCAACATGCACAGTTTTTGCCCGACGCTGGCAGTGGGTGGCTGGTGTTAGACCTCGGCAGCACGAACGGCACGACGGTGAACGGTAAGCGGATCGTCACCCCCGCACGCCTCACTTCGGGCGACGTAGTCGGGATCGGAGCCATGACTTGGCGGTTTGTCGATCCATCATCACCAATTGCAGGCCGGACACGATGATCTCGGTTGGTGCACGGTCGCTGGTTGGCGAACCGGGTTCGCAGAACCGCACCCGGGTGGCATCAGTTGGGCGACGGTGGCTCAGACAGAGATGGGTGGAATTTGGGCTGCTATTCCTCAGTTTTGCGCCGGTCTTATGTGGGGTCGCCGTGCTGGCATCGGTTTGGGAACGGCACCTGCTGGACCAGCGGTTCTGGCCCGCATACGGGTTCGTCGTTGCCTTTGTCGCGTGCCATCTCGTTCTCGTTGCCGCCGGTACCAGGAGCAGCCAGTTGCTGCTGCCTTTGGTTGCGTGTCTGGCGGGTATCGGAATGCTTCTTGTCACACGGCTCGTGCCTGCGCTCGCGCCAAGGCAGCTCTTGTGGATTGTCATGGGGCTTTCAATTGCAACGGCTGTGGCGATTGGGCCGTGGGAAACCTCTCTGCTGTCTCGGTTCAAGTATTCGGTCGCGGCGGTGGGAATTGTTCTCGTGGCCCTGACCTTGGTGGCTGGCACGGATCCCAACGGCAGCGGTGATCGACTTTGGCTTGGTCTTGACGGGTATGTGTTCCAGCCCAGCGAACTTCTCAAAGTGCTGCTCGTGGTTTTTTTGGCTGGATACCTGGTTGATAAACGAAACGAGCTTACGCAGTCTCGGGCGAGGATCTGGGTTCTGCCATTGCCTCCGCTCCCCCATTTGTTGCCAGTGGGCGCAATGTGGGGGTTCTGCCTACTCTTGCTCATCGTGCAACGGGACCTCGGATCAGCACTTCTCTTCTATGGAGTGTTTCTCACCCTTCTCTACGTCGCGCTCGGGAGGGTCTGGTACGTCATTGTGTCCATAGGTCTCTTCCTGGGAGGTGCGACGCTTTGCTACTTCCTTTTCGCCCATGTCCGGCTACGGGTTGAGATCTGGCTCGACCCGTGGATTGACCCGCTTGGCAGGTCCTTTCAGATCGTTCAAGCCATGTATTCGCTTGGCAGTGGTGGCTTGTTTGGAAGGGGTTTCGGAAGCGGATACCCGCTCTACGTGCCCGCGACGCATACGGATTACCCGTTCGTGGCGCTCGCCGAGGAGGGGGGGCTCCTCGCTGCGGTGGGATTGGTCCTGATCTACGCCGTTTTTGCAACCCATGGGCTGAGCATGGCGATGGGGGCGAGGCAGCCCTATCGGCAACTGCTGACCACAGGTCTGGTGGCAATCATTATTTTGCAGGTTGTCGTGATTGTTGGGGGGAACCTTCGGCTCATCCCGCTGACTGGGGTGACACTGCCGTTCGTCTCGTATGGGGGATCGTCGCTGCTTGGAAGCTTCCTCCTGATCGGGCTCCTGTTGCGAATGTCCCATGAGGAATACGAGGATCAGGCACGGCGAGATAGTTGGAGATTTCAGGCTGAACCCGGGGTCTCGATCAAGTCTGGTGGCCAATCGATAGGTCGCACGGGGCAGGTTCGGAAATCGGGCACGTGATCGCTTCGATTCGACACGTTGGGAATGTGTTCCTTGCCATGCTGGCGGTCCTGACAGTCCTCGTCGGATATTGGCAGGTGGTCGCCGGACCGGAATTGGCATCGGCACCCGGGAATCCGAGGGTTGCACAGGATGAACGTCGTGTCGTTCGCGGTCGCATCCTTGACCGCAAGGGTCGGGTAGTTGTCGAAAGCGCGTCCGATGGAAGCAGGACGTTGCACGACCCGTCCCTTGGACCCGTGGTGGGGTATCGGTCGCCTCGATATGGCGTTACCGGCGTTGAGCGCGCCGAAGATGCCTCTCTGGCCGGTCGAACCGGTGTTGCCTCGGTCGCAAACGCGTTCAGGGCCCTAGCGCAGGTGCCGAGGGTAGGGGCAGACGTGTACCTCACCATCGACCCTTCAGTTCAGGCCGCGGCAGCGACGGCTCTCGGATCCAGCCGGGGGGCGATCGTTGTCATGGACATTCGGTCGGGTGCGGTCCTCGCAATGGTGAGCCAACCCTCACTGGACACTAGGAACGTCGACGAGCGATGGGCCTCGTTGCTTGGCGATGAAGGGAAGCCACTGATCAACCGTGCAAGCCAGGGTCTCTACGTCCCAGGCAGCACCTTCAAGGTCGTAACCGCAGCGGCCGCTTTGGATGCAGCGATCATGACCCCTTCAACCACCGTCATCGATGCAACAGGCGAGACCACGATTGACGGATTTCGGATCACCGATGCGGAGAAGCCTCCCCGGGCGTCTTTCGATTTTGCCCACGCCTTCGCATGGTCGTCTAACGTGGTGTTCGCCGACGTTGCCCTGAAGTTGGGTGAAGCACGCTTGCGAGAGTACTCAACCCGGTTTGGCGTTGGAACCGCACTGCCGTTTGATCTGGACACAAGTGCGACAAGCCTTTCCAGAACCGCACCAATGCCGGCGTCGCTATTGGCGTCGACAGGGTTTGGGCAGGGTGAGCTATTGCTGTCTCCCCTGCAAGTGGCGGTGATTGGCGCGACGATCGCGCGAGGCGGCGACGTGCCACGCCCGTACATCGTTGGAGAGGTCCGTGAGCGTGGAACCGACGGCGGGATGGGCGCGAACGTGCGACGTACGACCGGCACGACCTTGGGCCTTGCTGTTTCGGCGTCCACGGCAGGGAGCATGCGGGCCCTGCTCGGACTGGCTGTTGAGGAGGGCTTCTCGAAAGCGGCAGCCATACCGGGAGGTCGCG
>DDYL01000138.1:0-176 GCA_002347925.1 Chloroflexi bacterium UBA2235
CCGCTTGCGAACCACCAACGGTGCACGCATGCCGACGCCAGTCACCGGGGCCATTGCAGTCATCGGAATAGCCTCGACACAGCGTCCACCATCGCGCTTCCGACACTCAGGACATCCATTATCGGTTCCATGCCCGCGGCCTACTTGTAGTTGATGCGCGGATCAAGCGCGCCGTA
>DDYL01000138.1:233-5389 GCA_002347925.1 Chloroflexi bacterium UBA2235
CGTTCCCGCAATCCCTTGCTCCGGGCCGTCCGGATGTAGTCAGCGCGCAATACCTCAAGCATCGCGCTTCGCGTCATCCGCATCGTCACCGCCATGGGCACCGTCGAAAGCGCCAGGGCCGGAAGCGTCAGGTGACTGAGGGCATCAAAGAACAACTGGGAATTGCCCTGGATCAGGGCGTCAATCATCACGAACCCGGTCTGCTGGGCGTACTTCGTTGTCGCAGCCAACCGGCCATCACTTGGAAGCCAGTGGAGCTGGACCGCAAACACCCATATCAGGACGAGACCAAGCCAGAAAATCGGGATCGACACACCCAATAACGAGAAGACGCGCGCAAGATGATCTGGCATCCTGCCCCGGCCGACTCCGGCAACGATGCCCCCGGCGACCCCGACCACCGACGAAATCAACAACGCAGACAACGCGAGTTCGATCGTTGCCGGAAAGCGTCCCATCGCCTCGTCGAGGACCGGGCGGTTGGTTCGGACCGACTTGCCGACATCGAGCCTCGCAAGCGAACCGAGATAGTGGCCGTACTGGACATACAACGGTTGGTCCAGGCCCAACTGGGCCCTGATGCGGGTCAGGCTTGCCTCATTTGCCCGTTCGCCAAGCAAGACAAGTGCCGCATCACCCGGGATGAGGTGAATGAACATGAAGACGATGCTGACAACCCCGAGAAGAACCGGAATGGTTTCAATGACACGTCGAATTGCGAATCGAAGCACGGGGGGCCTCAGTCATCAGAAATGAAAGTCCCGGTGCATCGTGGTATTGCACCTGCACCGGGACGGAATGTCGATGGGTTCGACAACGTGCACCCGCGAGGTCCAGACGCCGCGAACGGACACCGAACCTCGCAAATGCGGACTGACTACTTGTCGAGCCACACCATCGTGAACCTCTCGGCACCGACCGGGCTCGGCAGGTACCCCTTCACGTACGCGCGGGCCAGCAATGGAACCTTGGTGTGTGCGATTGACCTGCCGATAAAGCGTATCGCGCTCCTGGTTGTCAGCCGACTGCTGCGCCTTGACGAGCAACTTGCGCGCCTCGTCGTTCTTCCAGGTGTTGCCACCGCCATCAGTTCCGAAAAACGTGAACAGGAAGTTGTCAGTGTCACCGTTGTCCCCGCCCCATCCGAGCATGAACACCGGGAACTCATTCTCACGCGACGACTTAAGGTATGCACCCCAGTCCTTCGTCTTGAGTTCGGCGGTGATGCCGATCTTCTTGAGTTCAGCAGCGAATGCCTCGGCAATCTGCTTAGGGTTCGGGTAGTACGGACGCGAAACCGGCATGTACCAGAACTCGGTCGTGAAACCGTTCGGGAAACCCGCATCGGCAAGCAGCTTCTTCGCTGCCGCCACGTCGTACGTGAAACCCTTCAGTTCCGTGTTGTACCCGAGCATGTAGTCCGGGATCATCTGGTTCGCGACGACGCCACGACCGCCGTACAGCGCGTCGACAATAGCTTGCCGGTTGATGCCCGCCGCGAATGCCTGACGGATCCGCACGTCATCGAACGGCTTCTTCGTCTGGTTGAAGTTGATGTAGGCAACGTTCAGCGGCGGACGAAGCAGGATGCCGATGCCACGGTCGGCCTTCGCTGTCGCCACATCGTCCGGGTTGACTCCGTCCATCATGTCAATCGAACCGGCCTTGAGGGCGAGGAAGCGGGCCGAGTTGTCAGGGATCGTGCGAACAACCACCTGGTCGACATTCGACACTTCGCCCCAGTAGTCGGCATTGGCCTCCATGACGACCTTGTCCCCGGGAACCCATTCCACGAACTTGTAGGGTCCAGTTCCAACGGGCTTCCGCTTGGCATTCTCGGGGTCGAGTTCGAACGCTGCCGGGCTGAAGATGGAGAACGATCCGAGCGCCATGTTCAAAAGGAATGGGCCCTGGGACGCCTTCAGGTTGAACCGAACCGTCAAGTCATCGACAGCGTCCACCGAAGAGATCACATCTGGCCACGCAGCAACGTCGGTGTAGTACTCGAAATCGCCACCGGTGTGGTTCTTGTTCTTGGGGTCGCCCCAACGGTCGAAATTCCACTTGACCGCGGTCGCGTCGAAGGCTGTTCCATCGTGGAAACGGACTCCCGAACGGAGCTTCATCGTGTAGGTGAGGCCATCAGCCGACACATCCCATGACTTTGCCAGCGACGGCTTGAGATCGGTCGAAGACCCATTGAAAGTGATCAGCGTGTCAAAGATCTGGTCGGCAAACCGGAGCGACTGCCCGTCGGTGACGACTGCCGGATCGAGGCCGACCGGATCGCCGGCGGTTCCGAAGACGAACGTGCCGCCCTCTCCACGGGCAGACGCCACAGGGATGCGACTCCCGAACTGTGCTGCGAGCAGGGCAGCCGTGCCCAGCCCGAACGTGTCTCTACGCTTCACGATCTTTCTCCTGTCCATGAAACCAAATCGCCACCTAGTTGCAGCGGCCCTTGGCCCAATGCCCCAAGTTGATGCACCAACCATGCATCAGTGTTTGACTCAGTATACCGCCGGGGCTATCTGCAAACGGTGCCCGGTAATGATGCAACAAAGGATATGCATCCGCACCCTCTTGCCGTGGCCGGGTCAGTCTCCTGACGTTGCGCGCGTCCCGGGCAGGCCCGCGCCGACGCTTGATGCGAGATAGTCAATTGCCTGTTCAAGGGCAGCAACCCGCCATGCAAGGTCTGCAACCGTCGGCCCCGTCGATCCCAGTCCACTGGCATCGTCACCCACGTGATCAAGGTGCGCCTCGATTGCTTCCGACATCCACCGTTCCAAGGTGATCCCACGGTGTCCGGCGGCCGCCTTCGCGCGTCCCCACAGACCGGGGTTCAACCGGACATTCACCATCTTCTTCTCGGCCACTCGCCCATACTCCTAGGAAAAAGGCAACAGTCCTGATCCGAAAAACCGCAACCGTCTGAACAGATTGACCCACGACCCGCCGATGCGCACCCGTCAGGCCGTCGGCACGACCCCGCGCACAATGCAGATCTCACGCCCGACAAGCAACTCACCGCCACGAATGCGGTCCCCAAACTCGTCGCGCAGGTGTTCCAGGACACGGACAGACACGCCCTCGGAGAGGCCGGCCAGGGCCTCACTCCACGACCGTACCGCCTTCACCCACTTCCACACATCCTCAACCGACCCCATGCGCAAGTGGTCCGGATACCTCACCGCCTCGATGTCGTCGAACCCGGACGCCTGCATCAGGACCTCCAGGTTGCCCGGTTCCGACGCCGGAGCCGGCGATGGCAAGGTCACCCCCCCGTACCTTCGCACCGCCCGCTCAACCTCGACCAACCACTCATTCCCATGTTTCGCGCCCCACGTCGAGACCACTACCACGCCGCGTTCCACCGTCACCCGGCGGAGTTCCTCTATCAGGGTGACCGGTTCCGGCGCGAGGTCGAGCGCGTGCACCGAGATGGAGTGATCAAACGCCTCTTCGGCAAACTTCAGAACACCAAGCGCGCCCGCTTGCCACCTGATCTCACCATACCCGGCGGCCGTCGCCCGTGCCTCGGCCACCGCAAGGAAGTCGGGGTCGGGATCAAGCGCGACTACCGTCCCGTCCTCACCGACCCGCGACGCCGCAAGAAATGCCCCAAGCCCGGTGTTCGTCCCGGCATCGAGGATTGTCTGTCCCTCTTCGATGCCAGCCAGAGCGATGACCCTCCGGGCGACGCCCAGGAGCGAAGGCGCAACCCGTTGCGCATACGCGTGTGCCGGGGAAATCCGATCGACCTTCACTCTCGAGCCTCAACCTACACTTGCCAAATCCGAGCCATCCGAACACTGCCCGATCAATCGCACCGGGACCACCGCATGCCACCGCCGTCCATCACCGTACACCGAAGCCGATGTATCGTAGCCGACCGGTAGGGCAAGCAACCGTGTCCGCGTCGCGTATGATCCTGTAACGTGAATGGGTTCCCAACCGAGGACAGCACCGGGACGTCCGTGCGTCCAGAGGGCAGCGCACCAAGCGCGCGCGATTCGCTCGCACACTCCCTTGGGACAACCGTCGACAATGCGGGACCGGGCGCCGAAGAAGCCTCCCAGTCCTTCCGCCCCCGCAGGCTGTCACCGCCAACCGGCGAAAGATGGCACGGCACGCCGCACCAGGTCCGGATTGCCGGCTGCGGGAAATACCTTCCCGAGCGCGTCCTGACCAACCACGACCTCGCCACGTTTGTCGACACGACCGACGAATGGATCCGCGCCCGGACTGGCATTCAGGAGCGACGCATCGCCTCCACCGAGGAGACCACCTCGTCACTCTCCATCAACGCCGCACGCGGTGCCCTCGCAACCGCCGGCCTGACGCCTGATGACCTCGACCTCATCATCGTGTGCACCTTCACCGGTGATTACGGCGGGATGCCGAATGTCGCAAGCGTGGTGCAGCATGCGCTAGGGGCAAACCGTGCCGGCGCGTTTGACATCAACGCGGCCTGTTCCGGGTTCGTCTATGGCCTTGGCGTTGCCCATGGCCTCGTTGCATCTGGCCTTCACCGCACCATCCTCCTCATCGGGGCGGAAACCCTGAGCCGATACCTCGATTGGCACGACCGCACGACATGCGTCCTCTTCGGCGATGGCGCAGGCGCAGTGATCATCACCGGCGAGGCCACCGCCACCGGTACCTCCACCAACCGCCCGCAATCCGGGGGATTGATGAGCCTTGTCCTTGGTGCCGACGGTGCCGGAGCCAATGCACTCCTCGTCCCAGCGGGTGGGACACGCTTGCCACCCTCCTACGAATCGATCGATGCCCGGCAACACTTCATCAAGATGGACGGCAAGGATGTCTACCGGTTCGCGGTCTCAACCGTGCCCGATGCCTGCGCCGAAGCCATTGCCAACGCCGGGCTCACGGTAGATGACATCGACCTCTTCGTCCTGCATCAGGCGAATGTCCGGATAATCCGGGCAGTCGTCGAGGCACTGGGAGGGTCGTGGGACCGGGCATTCGTCAATGTTGACCGCTACGGGAACACCTCAGCCGCCTCGGTACCCATCGCCCTTTGCGAGGCTGTGGAAATGGGGCGACTGAAGCCCGGAGATCGCGTCCTCGTTGCCGGGTTCGGCGGCGGCCTCACGTGGGGCGCGGCCGTCATCGAATGGTCACCCTTC
>DDYL01000138.1:5477-5620 GCA_002347925.1 Chloroflexi bacterium UBA2235
ATGAACACCAATGCGGTACCGGTCGAGACAACCTGACCGGGGGTGACGCCGAGTCGGGCGACCCTTCCGGCTCGTTCGGTGTGGATCTCGTTGAAGACCTTCATCGCCTCCACAAGGGCGACAGTCTGCCCGGCCTCAACCAA
>DDYL01000138.1:5679-7148 GCA_002347925.1 Chloroflexi bacterium UBA2235
TCCCGTCCGAACGACCGACTGAGCGTGTGCCAGCACATCAGCCGTCCGCACAAGGACGCGTGCCGTCCCAACCCTTACGTCAACCTCGCTCACACCAGAGGCTTCCATCTGGGCGATGAGGCGCGGTAACGCACCGACAACCGCCTTGCGTCCGTCTTCGTCGCCGGTCCCGCGGTCGCGGGTTTCAATCGTCGCATCCATCATGTCATCGTTCCCGAACGCCCCGTGGCGTTCCGTGGTCACGCCCGGGTGAAAAGCAGCGTGGCGTTATGCCCACCGAACCCGAAACTGTTGGTCATCGCCGAACTGATCGCGCGTCTCCTCGCCCCATCGGCGACGTAGTCAAGGTCGCAGTCGGGATCTGGATGGGTGAGGTTGATCGTAGGCGGTATCACCCCGTGCATGATCGAAAGGACGCAGACCACTCCCTCCACCGCACCCGCCGCTCCAAGGAGGTGACCCATCGCCCCCTTGGTGGAACTGACCGGAACCGCGTCCGCCGCCGCGCCCAGGGCCACGCGGATCGCATGCGTCTCCGCACGGTCGTTCAGCGGAGTGCTCGTTCCATGCGCATTGATGTAGCCCAGCGCGTCTGGGCGAAGCCCTGCCTGGCCCAGTGCGTTGGTAATCGCACGCGCTGCGCCACGCCCATCCTCGCGGGGTGCCGTCGCGTGGTGCGCATCAGCCGTCGAACCGTAACCCGACAGGACCGCGTGGATCCGTGCACCGCGCGCCCGCGCATGACCGAGCGACTCAAGGACCACGATTCCCGCACCCTCGCCCATCACGAACCCGTCACGCGTCACGTCAAAGGGTCGAGACGCTGTCTCCGGTGTCTCGTTATGTCCGGTCAGAGCTCGCGCCGCGGCGAACCCGGCAAATGCGATCGCGCCGATCACTGCCTCGGTCCCGCCCGCAATCATCACGTCGGCATCCCCACGGCGGATCACCTCGGCCGCCTCGCCGATGGCATGGGCCCCCGTGGCGCACGCCGAAGCCGGGGCCAGGTTCGGTCCCATCGCCCCCATCATCAGCGATACCTGCCCGGACGCCATGTTGGACAGGGTCATCGGCACCAGGAAGGGACTTACCCGACCAGGACCGCGTGACGACAGGACGGCAAACTGCTCGGCCATCGTGATCAGGCCGCCCATGCCATTGCCGACATACACGCCCGTGCGTTCGGGCACCTCCACGGGGTATTCCAGCCCCGCATCGTCCATGGCTTCCCGGGCCGCCGTCAGGGCAAACTGCACGAAGCGGTCAAGCCTCCGGACTTCGCGCGCCTCAAGACCCGTCGTTGCCGGGTCATAGCCACGCACCTCAGCCGCCACCCGGCATGCATGTCCCGCCGTGTCAAAAGCGGTAACCAGTCCAGTGCCAGACCGGCCGGCCAACAGGCCTTCCCACGTTGACGCCACGTCCAATCCAAGGGGAGTAACCACTCCCAATCCCGTCACCGCTACCGG
>DDYL01000138.1:7215-8179 GCA_002347925.1 Chloroflexi bacterium UBA2235
CCAGACTGGCGGTCGCCGGTGCTCCTAGCCGTGCGCCAGTCACCCCCCAACGGTCACCGGTGACTGACGATGATGCCTCAACGCGGCGGAGGTTGCTTCCGCCGTACAAGGTCATCCTGCATAACGACGATCATAACTCCATGGACCATGTCGTCCAGGCATTGCGCAAGTCGATCCCTGGCATGTCCCTTGGGCGCGCCGCTGCGGTGATGTGGGAAGCCCATGTCAACGGCAAGGCGCTTGTCCTCGCGTGCCCCCTCGAACTGGCCGAGCTATACCAGCAGCGGTTGCTCTCCTTCGGTCTCTCCGCCACCATCGAACGTGACGACTAGGCGACCCGCCGCGGAAGGTCAGGCCTTGGGCGCCGGCGCCGGAGCCGGCTTGCGAGGCGCGAGAATGGCCATTCTTTGGGCAGCACGTTCGGCCGAGGCCCTGACCCGGTCCTCTTCCTGACGCATCCGTTGCAACTGCCTCGCCACTATCGCGATCAGCATCGCGAACTGCGCCAAGCCAGCGAAAAGGGTTGCCACCGCAATCAGCCTTCCCACCAATGTCACCGGCATGATGGCGTCCTGACCCGCAGAGGTGATGATGAGCCATGCCCACCACATCGTGGACGGGATGTCCGGGAAGGCCTGCGGGCTTGTCTCACCCTCGGCGTAGTAGAGCATCGTGGCGCTGATGATCACCACACAAACCGCCGTGACCCCGTACAGCTGCCAGTCCTCCTGCATGGTGCGCGGCAACGGGCGCCCGTCAGCGTCGGGCCTCCGCCGTGCCAGCTTCGCAAGCTTGAGTACCCGCAGGACGCGCAGGACGCGCAACAGCCGGACGATACGGAACTCCGTCAGGTTGACCGACAGGCCCGAGAGGAACCCGGGGACAATCGCGAGGAAGTCAGCAATCCCCCAGAACGAAAGCACATACTTCCGCCGGGGAACAGTGAACATCACGTTCAGGATGT
>DDYL01000226.1:0-3084 GCA_002347925.1 Chloroflexi bacterium UBA2235
TCAGGGGCGATGGGGTGTGGGGGAAACCCGCGTCCGGTGGGATCAATTGCCGGTACGCCCATGAAGTTCATACGCCGCACCGTACTGTTCCGGCGTGTTGAGGTTCAGCAGCGCCATCTCATCACCAGTGTCAAAGGTGTGAACCTTGGCCTCGTGTCGCGCAATCACCGCTCGCAATCCAAGCGTGGCTTCTTCAATGCCGAATAGCTCGTCGCGCAACAACGGAGAAAAGATCGTCGGATGACCACGGCGCCCCAGGGCACCGGCAATCGTCACCACGCGGCCATCATTCCGGCCAGTGCCCTCCATGTGATTGGCCACGACCGCCTGGATTACCGACGCCGGACGCGGTTGGTCAACGCCGGTCACGAGCGTGTGCCGACCCACGGGAACACCACTCAATCCCGCCACCACCGATCCCGACTTCCCGGCTTCCCAGTCACGATTGACCACTATCGTGACCCGCGGGTCGGCCGGGACCGACGCCATGACCTCATCCGCACGATGACCGACAACCACCACAATACGTTCCAAGCGAAGCACATATCCGTCGTGGCCATGATGGGCTTGATCCGGCGGGACGCGCAGGAGTTCCGAGACCACATATGACGCGAGTGGTTGACCCTGCCACGGCAGGAGTGCCTTGGGCGCCCCCATCCGTGTCGATGCACCCGCCGCCAAGACCACGGCCACTACCGGCCACACGCCGCTCTGGTGAGGAACGAACCCATGCATCGAGGGTCGATGGGGTGTGGGGTGTGGGGGCTGATTGTCAGGGGCGCCTGAGGTGTTATCCATCGTTCCGCATGGTACTCGGGAAATCCGGTAATGCCTGACCAAGCCGGCGCCGTTGGCTCCACATCTGCCACCAGTCCCGATGAAGCGAAGAGTCTTGCAATCAGGGGCGAAGGGGCGGTTGGGTCAACGGTCGACGTCACTGTCGTCGTCGTCAGTTACAACTCCCGCAACTGGTTGGAGCGGTGCCTCTCCCCCGTGGTCCACCAATCGGGCGACGTTCTCGGACTTGAAGTGATCGTCGTTGACAACGCATCCACCGATGGGTCCGCCACGTTCGTCCGGGAACGTTTTCCGGGTGTCACCGTCATCGAGAGCAATGTCAACCTCGGTTTCGGCGCCGGGTGTAACCGTGCTTTCGCCGTTGCAAAAGGCCGAACCATCATCCTCGTCAATCCGGACTGCGAACTCCAACCAGGCGCGATCGCCGCCCTGCACAGGTTCCTCCGGGACCACCCCCGAATCGGCGCCGTCGGCGGCCGGCTTGCGTACGGTGACGGGTCCTTCCAGCATGCCGCGTTCCGGTTCCCGAGCCTGGCGCAGGTCTTCCTGGACTTCTTCCCGATGAATTGGCGGCTGACTGAATCACGATTGAACGGTCGGTATCCGCGCGCAATCGACACCACGGCATTTGAATGTGATGCGGTGCTCGGCGCGCTCATGGCCATTCGTCGAACCGCCATCGCGGGCACCGGAGGTTTCGATGAACGCTACTTCATGTACGTTGAAGAGATCGATTGGTGCAAGCGTCTCCGGGCGTTCGGATGGGAAGTCTGGCACTGCCCCGACGCCATGGGGGTCCATCATTCTGGCCAAAGCACGCGTACCGTCGCGGCCCGCATGTTCGTGGAGTTGCACCGGAGTCGCCTACACTACTTCCGCCGCTACTGGCCGCCGGCGACCGTTGCCATCGCCCGACTGATCACATGGATCGGGTGTGCCCGGGAAATCATGCGCCTGAGACGTCGTGCCCCGGATGACGCGTCGCGTGAACGGATCCGCGGGTGCCGTGAGGTGATGCGCCTTGTCACCTGATACCCAACCAGCATCGGTCGATGACCGGTACGCGCACGGCAGTGACGCTGCAAACGATAGTCGCATCATCGCATGCATCCTGACCCGCAACGAGGCGAGGCACATCGAGGCGTGCCTCACTTCCGTGTCGTGGACCCACGCCCAGATGGTTGTCGACTGTGGCAGTACCGATGCCACAGTCGACCTCGCCCGCGCCCGCGGGGCAATCGTGTTGCATCGAGACTGGGATGGGTGGGCCGGGCAACGGACCTTCGCGATCAATGAAGCCTTCCGCCGGGGCTACCGGTGGATCTTTTTTGTCGACGCCGATGAACGCGTTCCACCAGAGTTGTCCACCGAAGCGACACGCGTCGTCGAGGCAAGTGACGCAGCGCACGCCGCCGGTGACACGACCTCGCCAGTCGGGTTCTGGGTGCCCCGACGAAACATCATCGCCGGCAAATGGGTGCGCCATGCGGGTTGGGATCCCGACTACCAGCTGCGCCTGTTCCGCACGGATCGCGGGCGCTACGACCCGGCGCGACCAGTTCATGAACTCGTCCTGCTTGACGGCCCAGCCGCCCACCTCGAGGCGCGCCTCGTTCACTACAACTACGACGACTGGCAGCACTTCTGGATCAAGCAACAACGGTATGCGCGCATCGAGGCCGCCGCCCGCGTATCCCGTGGACACCGTGTCCGACCCCACAACTTCATCCTGCAACCCTGGCGCGAGTTCTGGCGACGTTACGTCACCCTCGAGGGATGGCGATCCGGCACACACGGCGTCATCCTTGCCATCCTGCTGGCAATCGCCGAATTCCAGACCCTTCGCCTTGCCTGGGCAGGCGAAGCGTCCGCGAACCAGGGGCGCGGGGGCGGGGGTTCTCGCTTCCACACCCCACGCTCTCACCACCACCCCGCGCCGCCTGATTTAAATGTTCGTTCCTCACAAAGCCCATCGCAACAGTCGAGAGGGCTCCCACTCCCCACGCTTCGCTCCCTAGCCCGCCGGATTTATAGGGTCGCTGCGCCCACAAAACCCTCTCACGTCCCCGACCCATTGCCGTCTGACCTGCCCGATTTCGGTAACGATCCGCCGGACACCGTCGCCGTAGTCGTCAGTTACAACGTCGCTCCCCTCCTGCACGAATGTCTGGCGTCGATAGCCGGCGCGGCCGAAGCGGGGGGCATCACCGTCCATGTCGTGGTCATTGATAATGCCTCCAGTGACCACAGCATCGAAGTCGCCCGGGCCAACCGAAATACCACGGT
>DDYL01000226.1:3096-4055 GCA_002347925.1 Chloroflexi bacterium UBA2235
CGCTCTAGCTGCGCTCCGTAATGCTCTTGAAACCAGTCCAAGACACGCCATTGCCGGTCCGGACCTGCGGTTTCCCGACGGGCGACCGCAGCCTTCTCGTAGACGCTTCCCAAACCTTGCGACCCTTCTGGTGGAAAGCACTCCCCTCCAATGGCGCGGAGGTGGCTTAGATGGATCACCAGGATGGCCCCTTATCGAAGCAATCATTCGCCGGTACCAGTGCGCTGACCTCGCCGATGTCCCCGGGACTGTCGACTGGATCTCCGGTGCGTGCCTGCTCATCCGGGTAACTGCGCTCGCCGCCGTCGGGGGTTTTGATCCAGCATTCTTCCTCTACTTCGAGGAAACCGACCTCGCTCACCGATTGCGAAAGTCCGGGTGGACCTGCACCTACGCACCCGAGGCCAGGGTGTTTCACCATAGATCCCAAAGTGCAGACCAGAACATCGGTGCGCGCGACCGTCATTACTACGCCAGCAAGATGACGTATGCGGCACGCACTCTGGGAACCCCACTGGCCACCCTCGTGCGCGCCGAACACGTGGTCCTGTTCGGTGTGGAGGCACTCTGGCAGTCATTCCGGGGAAACCGTGCCGGCGCCCGCCGGTACGTGGCCCTTGTTCGGAACCTTCTCGCATAGACCGTTCGCGTCACTGGGATCACCCAAGCGTGAACACCTCGGAGATGGCGGCAATCACCTCGTCGGGCTTCGGCCAAATCACGCCCTCAGGAGCGACGGGGCCCGTGTTGGGAAGCGCACCCAAGTCAGGCGATGGTGAGGATTGGGCCGAGCGCACCGTATGCAAATCAGGCGAGGGGGCGGCGTAGGCCAAGCGCAGCGTATGCAAATCAGGCGAGGGGGCGGGGTGGTGAGGCCATGAAGCACCGGGTGTACCGCCGCACACCCGCACGTTGGGACCACGTGGCCGCCAGACCGCGGGATCTGTCGGTCCGAAGAT
>DDYL01000226.1:4080-4711 GCA_002347925.1 Chloroflexi bacterium UBA2235
CACACGCATTGGCAAACAGGCGAGCAACATCCGCGAGCGAGCGACCACGGATCACCCGGATCGTCTGGGGTGACATCGCCGAGGTAATGGCCTCGACCGCCGCGCCATCCGCCTCTCCCTCGAGGACCATCACCTTGTACCCCTGCCCCACCAAATCGCGGATCAGTGCGTGCCAACTCAGGGCCGGCCAACACTTCCTCGCACTTCCGCTTCCGGGATGCACCACAACAAAACGATCGCCGGCAAAGGCTTCGGTGCGAGACCACTGATCATGAATAGGCGAACCCAGACCGGGTGGCATGATCCAAGCTGAGGCATCCCATCCTTCTGGCAAGGCATCGCCGAGCGGTTCGATAGTGCTTGCCAGCCACTCGGAAACATGTGTTCGAGTACCCGCCGGAGGAAACGGAGGTGCAACGACCACGCATTCCACACCCCGCGCCTTTAGACGGTCAGCGATAGCAAGGCCAGATTGGGTCCACACCACTGCGTGCGTCACCGACGCCCAATCAAACCCCTGCACTTCGGCGGAACGGTAATTGCCGTCGTTCTGGGCGGGGCCATCACCGCCGAGATAGAGATCGGCGATTGATTGGCTGTCAGGGCGGATGATCCTGAGAGGCCCAGGCAC
>DDYL01000226.1:4766-7451 GCA_002347925.1 Chloroflexi bacterium UBA2235
CGGATGGCCTGCCAGGAAGGGATGCCCAGCAGTACATCGCCAAGGGCACCGGACCGGACCCCAAGGATGGTCGCTGTCACCAGGCGCGTCCCATCATCGGCAACTGCTATGAACGGAAGCAGATCTTCTAGAAGACGACCTACGCCGGGTGGACGACTGCAACAACGAGGCCGTAGTCGACCGCCTGACCGTCCTGGATGCGCAGTTCAAGCCGACCGGCAACCGGTGAGACCACCTCCCCCGCCATGCCTAATGTCTCGATCACGCCGATCGGTGCCCCGATTGCCACCGGAGCATCATCCGTCGCGAGGTTCGGTCCACCTTCGGACCGCGCCCGGTGGAAGAACCCTACCGAGGGAGACCGTATCTCGGTCAGATCTGGCCCGGCGGCAGCGTCCTTGGGAAAATGGCCGACTTCGCCCACCGCACCTGCCACTTCGGCACCACGTCGGGCCACGGTAGCGGTTTGAGCAACGCCACCAACCCCACGGACCACTTGGATCAATACGTCACCGTCTTCTAGCCTGACCTCCTCGACGGATGTCCGGGTAACGGCCGACATCACCACCTCAAGATCCTTCCCGAGGATCAATGCTAGGCGCGAGGTGTCGGAGTGGTCCGTAGGTGTCGTCATTGCCGTCCTGCCTACGCGCGTTCGATGTAGCTGCCGTCGCGGGTATCGACCTTGATGCGGTCACCTGAGTTCACGAACAGGGGAACCTGCACGACCAACCCTGTCTCCAGGGTTGCCGGCTTCGTTCCTCCGGTTGCGGTATCACCTTTGAACCCGGGATCGGTCTGCACAATCGACATCACCATGTTCAAGGGCAACTCCACGCCGATCGCTTCCTCACCATAGAGGTTGATCTCCAACTGGATACCGTCCTTGAGGTAATTGACCGCGTCGCCGAGGATGTCCTTGGTGATGGGACGCTGCTCGTACGTCTCCTGATCCATGAAGTGGTACATGTCTTCGTCGTTGTAGAGATACGTCACTGGACGGCGCTCAATCCGGATACGACGGAACTTCTCCGATGCGGAGAACGTCTTGTCGAAGATTGCCCCGCTGCGAAGGTCGCGCAACTTGAGGCGCGCCAACGCACCACCGCGCCCGATCTTGATGTGCTGGAACTCGACGATGCTGCAGATCTTGCCGTCGAGTTCGATCCCGACTCCCTTGCGGAGTTCGCCAACTGTGATCACGTTCGTCTGTCTCCAGTGATATTCATGCGCACCCGGCGTCGCAGTGCACCCGGGGAAACGGGCGCGGAACACGCCGATGGCCAGCCATGCCGACGCACATCGTCCGTCCTATACCGCCAAAGTGTACGGGTCTCACAGACGGTCTCCGCCGCCTGGGCCGGTCCTCAGCCCGCTACAACGGGTTGCTTGTGCGCGGTAGTAAGGACTTGACACCGCTGTTCGCCGACTACCACGATGTCCTCGATGCGCACACCTCCCCAACCAGGCAGGTAGATACCGGGTTCGACCGTGACCACTGCCCCGACCGGGATCCGCGCCGAACCACGCTCGGAACTGCTCAGCCACGGCGGCTCATGAATCGCCATTCCAACCCCATGGCCAGTTGAATGGCCGAAGGACACCACCGGATCAAAACCGGCACGCCCGATGGTGTCGCGGGCAAGTGCATCGGCCTCTTTACCCGTCATCCCTGCCCGCAGCCCATCCTCGCAGACCACCTGTGCGGAAAGAACCGTCCGGTACACATTCCAGAATGTTGCATCCGGTTCCCCCACCACAACCGTCCGTGTCATGTCGGAACAGTAGCCGTCAACGACACACCCCATGTCGATCACGATCGGATCACCCACCTGGATTTCGCGGTTCCCCGGTCGATGGTGAGGCATTGCGCCGTTCGGACCGCTGGCAACGATTGTCGGGAACGAGAGACCGGTTGCACCTGCCTCCCGCATCACGACCTCAAGACGCCACGCAATCTCACGTTCTGTCATTCCGGGACGAAGTCCGGCGGTAACCGTTTCGATCGCCCGGTCACCAATCAGGACGGCACGGCGAATCTTCTCGACCTCAGAGGCATCCTTCACCTGCCTCAAGGGAACCAGAAGCCCTGACTCACCCACTATGGCGCACCCGGGGGCGTGTTCGGCCATCGAGGCCACCAAGCGCTGATGGCCATCGACAGTCATGTCGTCCGACTCGATTGCCAAGTGCGCGACTCCGTGCTGCGACGCGCGCCGTGCGATCGCCACCCAAGGCGACCCCTCCGGCTGGACGACGGTGAACGCCGGTGCCTGGACCGAAGCTTGCTCGACGTAGCGGAAGTCGGTAAAGATCACGGCATCCGTCGCCGACACAAGGACCTGGCCCGCCGAACCGGTGAACCCGGTCAGGTAGCGGCGGTTGTCCGCTTGCGTGATGAGAATTGCATCGATCGAACCCGTCCGCGCGGGGTCGGCGTTCAGGGAGGCAAGATGGCGCCTCAATGCGGCCAGACGTGTCGCGCCCACGCCTGCTGAGTGATCGCGGTTGAGTTCTGTCATGCCGGAATGATATCCCCGGCTAGCTGGGCTTCTGGTACTTCACCCGGTTTGCCTCGTGTTCCCGAAGCGTCACGGCAAAGACGTGTGTGCCGTCATTTCTGACATCGTTCCGGACGAAGTACTTGAAGCCGCCTCCGTCGGGGGAGGCCATGGCACGGAGGGA
>DDYL01000226.1:7459-17594 GCA_002347925.1 Chloroflexi bacterium UBA2235
GAATCGGGTGCAATCAATCTCGGTGCGTCACGAAGGACGGGCCACCACGCCCCCGGTTTGCCAACGGCGTACTGCACCGTCGGATCGGCAAACAGGCCTTCCCCATCCCGGAAGCGGTTCAGATAGACCGACGCAATGCGTGCCCGTTCGGCGGGGACGGCCGCCTCACGTTCAACGATCGACGCAATCGTCACGATCTGATGAACGGTCAGATCGGGCAGACCCGTGCTGCTCCGGACATCTGCAACAAACTGCGGAGTGACGATCTGCCCGAACCGGCGCAGCATCAAGTGAATGACGTCATCCGCAGTCGTGTCATTCGGCAGGACCCGGTACGTATCCGGAAAGAGATAGCCCTCCAGCGTCGTACCTGCGGGTCGGGCTTGCAGGAACTCATAGACGAAACTCGCCCGCCGGGCACTCAGGAGAAACTGTTCCGGATCAATCCCGGCCCCTGATGTTGCAATCGTCTCGGCCTGTTCCTCGAGGCGACGTCCTTCGATGAAGGTGAGCGACACCTCGCGCACCTTCGGTATCTGGAAGGCGTCGATGAGTTCATTCATCGACATGCCTTGCCGAACCTGGTACGACCCGGCGAGCATGCGGTCCTCTGCGCCTCGCCAGATGACGGCCACGCGGAAGAGCCGTGCGTTGGGGACAAGTCCCACCTCGGCCAGCCGCTCGGATATCACCGTTGCCGTGTCACCCGGTGCGATGACGAACGTCGTCTGCGCGCCCGGCGCAACGGTCGGGGCCGGGGTTGACTGCCCTATGGAAGCGGTGCGGGGGGCCACGGTGACATCGCCTACGGCCACCGTCGAAGGTTGCTGGTCGCCCATACGCAACCAGATGGCGTCGAAGGCAAACCCACCTACTGCCAACAGAAACACAAACGCGATGACAATCCGTCCGCCACCGAAATCGCCTCTGCGTCGACGCGTCGCCTTGCGCCGGGCCGGGTCTGTCTCGACTGAAGGACGCGCGCGCGCTGCCCCTCCACCACCCTTGGTTCGCGATTCCGCGTCGCTTTGTCTGGCCATCACCCGTCACCGTTTGCCGTCCATCCCGGGATCAGGCAACCCGAGGATGTTGCCCTAATTGTCCCCCGTCCGGTCGTCAAGTGCATCCGTGAGGGCATCTTCAAGCCTGCGTCGTTCGTCGAGGTATGCCTGAAGCAGGACCGTCGCCGCCAAGGCGTCGATCCGGCGCCGACGTGCCTCCCTCTCTCGAGCCGATGGTATTGGGCGAAGCCGTGCCCGTCGCCCTGTCGAAGACCCATCACCCAACGCGTCGACATGTCCGCCGGCCAGATCCACAGCCGTCGCCATTCGGGAAGCATCCTGCGAAGTGTTTCGCTCGTCCCGGAATACCATCGGCAATCCGGTATGCGCCCCAATTCGCGCTGCAAGCAAACGAATGTCCTCTGACCTCTTCGTCGCCTCTCCCTGAAGCCCCAGGGGCACGCCAACCAAAATTGAGGTCGCGCTGCGGTCGCGCACCACCGAACTGATCCCATCGAGGGTCGATGCCAGGTCGGTGCGGATGATCGCACCGACAGGCGATGCCAACAGGCCGGTTGGGTCACTCGCCGCAACCCCAATCCGACGATCACCGACATCCAGGGCAATGATGACGGTCATCACTGCTTCATGCGGCAAGCAAGCCCGGTCACGTGAAAGGGCAGCCTACCGAAGGAAGGGTCACGGCAAAGTACTTGCCGGAGAACGTGTTGTCACCGAAATCCGCCACCCAATTCCCGGCAACGTCGACTTCCATTCCGGCCACGCCTCAAGACGAGTGGACGCAGCCCCGGAGAGCATTCGCAGGTACGCCCGGGCCTCATCAGGAGTAAGTCCAGTAATCGCCGCCCGTATCTCGGAGGCACTGAAGACCGGAACCACCGATGCGGTGGCTCTGGCGCGAACCTGCACCTGCCCTGTGACCGTCTCAAATGATCCGACTTCCGGGGTCTGCACACGCGCCGTTCCGGCCACGGCAGCAAATCCCGGACGTTCCTGAGCGATGCGGTTGACCACCGCACCCTGCGCAAGTTCCTGCACATCGGCAAGTGCAAAGGTTGTGACGGCGTACCGAACCTTGACGGTGGCTTGAACCGATGTAGCCTCGTCATTCTCGTTCTTGCTGTACGTAACCTCGGAAACCGAAATCAGCCCACCGGGTCCGATACCCGTCGCACCCGGGGCCGTCAGCGGCACCGCCACTTCCTTTTGAGGGTCGATGGATACCGACTTGACCTGCGACGACAGCTTGTCCATGGCAGATTTCAGGGCATTCTCCTGGGCACGTCGCCGGTCGTCCGAAGTGATGAAGGTGATGGCACGATCGGTGCCTCCCCGAAGGGCCGCGTCATTCTGGACATCCAACTGGCCTGCAAGCGGGCCTTCAATGGCCACGATTTGCAGTTTCTCGACATTTCCGGCGACACCGCCGGAGAGGGCCTGGATAGGGACACGGCCAAGGGCAAACCTGCGTGATGTTCCCGTGAAGGTTGTCCCCGCCACCACCACATCCACTTGTGTCGCGAACCGCTGCGACCCTGCAAGGACAACCGTACCCTTCGGCACAGTGATCACCTTCTCGGAGCGGTTAGTGAACACCGCATCGCCCGAGGCACGCCCATCTTGAACCGTGCGCTTGCCTGACGTCGGCACCTGTGCCGTCTCGGTCACTTCCTTGACGATCCACTTTCCGGGAACGCGCCCAGTCACCGGATCAGCTTTCCGGGCTCCCGGATCAATGGTGATCGACATCGTGGTCGACCACGTTTCGACCGCCGGAACGATCTCGACGGATGCGGAAGGAACTACGTACCAGACAAACATTCCGATCAGTACCGAGACTCCGGCGAACCCGACAAGCCCACGCTGAACTGACGCGGGCAATCGTACGAGGCCGACACCCAGCCAACCCAAGATCCGGAAAAACCATCGCAGAGTAATTACGAACGAAGCCCATACCACCGACAGCGCGGCTGTTCCGATCCTCGGGGCACGCCGTCGCGCGTTTCGGACCTGGCTAGACCCGATTCCTGTTTCAATGGCTTGGCGAAAGCCACTGACCGCTTCCCCAATAACCTCGGCGCGTAGCCCGCCAATGACGCCAAACCCGACTGAAGCGGTTGGGGGCACCGATCCAGTCGCGGCACCTACGGGTTCGTCACCTGCAAGCCGACGGATCTTCTCAAGGTGACGGCGCTCGCCCAGGGTGGGATCAAGAACAATTCGGCTACCTGGACGGCCTCGTGCCATCCTGCCGGGCCTCGCCCGGAGAGGGACGGTGGGACGGCGCGGTGCGACCCGTGCCTCACTGCCCCCGCCCGCTGAACCATTCGGCGCCGACGGCCCATTGCCCTTCTCCAAGCCATGCGAAGCGTCGGGACCGTCAAGCAGCGCCGTGCCGGAGGTGCCCGCCTCGGGGCCACGCACGATCCGCAGGGAATGTGTGCGCCTGGTCCCGGAGCGATCTCCCTCTGGGTGGACTGGCGTTGTGCCAGTTGCGTCATGTACCGCCCCAGGTGCGGCGCTTTGCGGCAACGCGGCGGAGCCTCGGCCCGGGGTCAAGTCAATATCAAGCCAAGCCTCGACCGTCGACATGCCGGCGCGAATCTCGATCGGTGAAGAAATGGAGGTGTGTGGCGAATGCCCGTCTTCCATGGCACGCGTCGGTCCGCCCGGGGTCATCAGATCACCGATGACCCCGGTGCGTACTTCGGAGGTTTCCTGCCTCGCCAGAAAGGTCAATGGACGTGTGTCTGGCGTCGACCGAATCAGGTCGGCGTCATCACCTTGCCTATCGGAAATCGTTGGTGGCGGTGGCACCGCTACAGCGGGCACTGCACCCGCCGGGCCAAACCCGGAAGCCGAATCATGGTCAGACCATGCAACAGACTCGAAGTCCGATGACGCTATCGCATCGATGCCTTCGCGAGCCGCCATGCGCCTCAGGTCCCGGCTTGCAGCGACCAATCGCAGCAACTTGCCACGCCGGTCTGCACGCCTCTTCAGCACGATCAGACTGGTGCGTGTCCGCAATAGTGGCGGAAGGTCACGCGCGTCGAGGATGACACGCATCCCTACCGCCGATTCAATCGCATCGGCGAGCGAAAGGAGCGAAGCCCCCGGGGGACATGGAAGCAGGGTGGGGTTCTGTTCAGCGTTCGCGTGGATAGCGGTTGAAGTCGCCATAACTCTGGTAGTCGCAACGCCCCGGAACGGTTGCGGTTACGCCGCCGGCGGCTTCAGTGGATCGCGGCCGCGATTCGCGCCGCATCACCGACGCAGCATCGCGTAACAGGGAAGAGTGACCGTTTCGCGCCTTCGACAGGATCGGTCGCACGTGCTAGGACGACTGCATGCGGCTCACGAGGGAGGACACGTCATCGGTCGGCGCGATGGCCTGAATCGCTGCAATGCCAAGCGCCAATGACGGCGCGATGACGGACCCATGCAGCTGCCCCAGTCTTTCAGGTTCACCGCACAAGTCCACCAAATCCTCGGTTCCCAAGACCGACACCACCGGGGGCTGATCAAAGTACTCACTTCGCCACGCTGGCCCCGTCAGGACACCTCGCAGGTCCGGCAAGCGTGCACCACCACCGCAGAGCCAGACAAGGGGTGGGAGTGGGCGTTCTCGCGCAAGTTCAGCCAGGCGAACCTCAACTGCATCACGCCAGACCGATGCAAAGAAGGTCGCAACCCGTTGCACGTGATCCCGGTTCGCACTCCGGGAAATCTTTCCTAGATCCCCAGACACATAGCGGTTCAAGGTTTCGCGTGATTGGGACGATGTCAGTCCGGACTCCGCCACCAGATGGTCCTCGAGTGCATTCGTACCGATCGGCACCGAAAGGGACAGTTCCGTTCCACCTTGCCCAATGCGTGCGATTGTCGTGGAGCCCGCACCGATGTCAATCACCACGGCTCCGGACGGCGGTACATTGGTTCGCACCGCACTGCCCAGGGCGGCTGGCACCGCGACCACGCCGACCAGTTCAAGGTCCAGGCGCTCGGCCAACCCGCGGAGGTTGCGGTAAACCGCCATTTCGGTGGCGGCGACCGCGAGCGAAACCGTTATCTTCGCACCCGTCAAACCGACGGCCTCAGTGACACTCTGCGTGTCGACCATGATCGAGAAGAGGGCCGCGCTCACGACGCGAAGATCCGACACGTCGCCCCGCTCTTCCCGCATGTATTCACGCGCCTTGGCCAATGCGGCTGACCGGGCCAAACTCATTGCCTCGGCCAACTCGTCACGGGTGATGGGAGCCGAGGGCGAGGGACGGATGACCGTTCCCTCTCCCAGTGCCACAACGGTCTGCGCACTGGGGACTGCCAGCATCGCGCGCCGCGGGATCGTTCCGGCGACATCTTCCGCCTCACGGAGAGCACGCTCGACCGAACTCAACAGTTCTCCGGGGTCGACGTCCGTCGCCGAAGTCACTGGCATGGGCGCAACACCAACCCCCAACACACGCACTTGACCGTGGTTGGAAAGGTCATCACCACGATGTTCGGGCTCGACGACAACCGCCTTGATCAGACCCGTACCGCAATCGATCACCGAGAGGAGGGATGAACCGGGCGACGCTATCAGGTTCGACTGGCCACCTGCATCCCGATTGCGATCCAATCCTGCGACAACTCGTCGCCGAATCGCCGCCAGACCACTCCCCCCAATCCTGCCCAGCAATTCCGCGACCGTCTGGCGAGGCATTCTGCTCGTTCCCTGTGTTTCGACCGGCATCCACGCCGGATGCATCGGGTATGCAGTCGCTGCTCGAATGACCGCATCTTCCGTCAACTCGCGACCGAAGACAGAACGATTCCCTGGGCGCGAAGGGCACCTCCGTGGATCAGCAGCACCCTGCCCGACGAAGGCCGGCGGGGTGGGCGCGACCTGCCAACAGAAACGCAGGCATCAGAAGTTACAGGCACTCCAACGACATGGAGACACATACCGGCGGGAAGATCCGCGCCGGCATGCGTTCAACCTGCAAGGGTTGTGCGCGCCGTGGCAATTCCCCGGGCAAGCGCCCCATCCAGCCGGGCGGGATCGCCACCACCACCCTGAGCCATCTCCGGGCGTCCACCGCCCCGCCCTCCTAGCTCGGCAGTCACTTCGGACAGCACCCGATTTGCTCCCACGGTACCCGAGAGATCTCGGTGCGCCGTAGCGATCACTAGCACCCGGCCATCCACCACAGACGCCAGGATGATGACCGCCGGTACGCCAATCTTGTCTCTAAGCCAGTCGGATGCTTCTCGCAGACGGTCGAGCGTAGGCGCGACGGATGCGGATACCTCGGCCCCAAGGACGGCGACCGTCCGTCCTCCGGCATCAGCAAAGGTCTGGACTTGAGCCAACGCATCCGACAACGCATCCTGTGCCTCCCGCCGTTCGGAGGCCTCGAGACGCCGACGCACGTCGGCAAGCTCAGCCAACACGGTGTCGAACCGCGAACCAACATCCTCACGGGTCGTGCCGAGCCGCGATGCAAGACCATCCAGAAGAATTGACTGGTGGTCGAGGTGCGCCATCGCGGGGGCACCTGCGAGGGCCTCGATGCGACGGATCCCCGAACCGGTGCTCCCTTCCGAAAGGATCACGAACGGCCCGACATCACCGGTTTGGAATGCATGCGTCCCACCGCAGAGTTCTCTGCTCAACGGGGCGTCATTGCCTGCGTCTTGACCGAACAAGGGGGTTGGAGAGGGAACCGTGACGACGCGGGCAAGGTCACCATATTTCTCGTCGAACAGGGCCAGTGCCCCGATCTTGACGGCCTCGGAGGTGGGCATCTCCACAACCGAGACCGGCAGGTTCGCCCTGATGGCCCGATTTACCCATTCCTGAACGGCGCGGCGTTCATCTGGAGTGAGTGACTGCCCATGCGCAAAATCAAACCGCAAGCGATCAGGCGTCACGAGTGACCCTGACTGGTGCACGTGTTCGCCAAGTTCGGCGCGAAGCGCGGCGTGGAGAAGGTGGGTCGCCGTGTGGTGCGCCATCGTGCCCCGGCGCGCATCCTCGTCAACCTGCGCGAAGACCAAATCTCCCTCGGCAATGGCGCCCTCGATGACGCGACCCACATGCACAATCGCCCCCTCGCCCTGGGGTGACTGGGTTGTCACGATAGCGATTCGTCCGTGCGGACCAGTGAGGATGCCGGTATCGCCTGCCTGACCACCCCGCTCGGCATAGAACGGGGTCCGGTCGAGCACGACCCACACATCGTCGGTGTGCGCCTCGACAGTGATCACCCGCTCACCACCCGCACGCAGGGCAACTACAACGGCACCTTCGACAGTCAGTCGGTCATATCCGACGAACTCGGTAGTGACCGCGGGAAGGTCGAGTTCCGCCAATTTCGTGAAACGCTGCGAGGCCCGGCTGCGGACGCGGCTCGCCTCAAGTTCGACGTGGAACGCTGCCTCGTCAATCGCGACCCCCCGTGATCCAGCGACTTCGCGCGTCAGTTCCAGCGGAAAGCCGTAGGTGTCGTACAACCTGAACGCCGTCAACCCGGCCAGTGCTTCTCCCTGAGTGAGCCGGCCAAGGGCATTGTCAAGAAGCTCGGTCCCGGCAGCCAGGGTCTCGGAGAACCTGGCCTCTTCCTGGTTGACGACACGCTGGATCGTCGATGCACGTTCCGCGAGGTTCGGATAGAGGGTGCCGAAACGCGCAATCGTCGCATCGACAAGCGCCCCAAGGAACGGTCCGGTCTGCCCAAGGAGGCGTCCGTACCGGACTGCCCGGCGAAGGAGGCGGCGGGCAACGTATCCGCGCGCCTCGTTGGAGGGGAAGACACCATCCGAGACCATGAAGGTGACGCTTCGCACGTGATCCGCAACGATCCGGAGTGACCGGTCGATTTCGCGCGAGGTGCCGTACGTGACACCAAGCCTCTCCTCAGCTGCGGCGACGATCGGACGGAAAAGATCGGTTTCGTATGCCGACTGGGCGCCCTGGAGGATGGCAACGATCCGCTCAAGCCCCGCACCGGTGTCGATCCCAGTGTGTTCGAGGGGACGGAGTGACTTGTCGGTCTCCTGATAGAACTGGTTGAACACAAGGTTCCAGATCTCGACGAACCGGCCACATTCGTGACCGGGACCACAGTCGGCATCCGATGCACCTCGGGGACAGCTACCGAGCACATCGACGTGAAGCTCACTGCATGGGCCGCACGGACCACTGTCACCCGTCGGTCCCCAGAAGTTCTCCCGCGAGCCGTCAGGCTTCCGGTTGAGTCCACGGATGCGCGACATCGGCATGCCGGCCGCGATCCAAAGCCCCACCGCTTCCTCATCGGCCGGTATCCCGGGTTCGCCAGACCACGTCGTCGCCCAGACCTTTTCGACGGGCAATCCGAGTTCCTGCGTCACAAAGTCGTACGCGAAGGCAATCGCTTCCTGCTTGAAGTAGCCCCCATGGTCAGCCGCGCCGAAAGCGAAGTTGCCCAGCATCTCGAAGAAGGTGTGATGGGTGTCATCCCCCACCTCTTCGATATCGCTTGTCCGCATGCACTTCTGGATGGTGACCGCCCGGCGCGATGGCGCACGGGATGGATCAAGATAGAAGGGCTTGAACTGTTGCATCCCGGCACTGGTCAGCAAGACGCTTGGATCGCCTTGCACGACCAAGGACGAGCTGGAGGCCGAAAGGTGTGCCCGCGATTCGAAGAAGCGCACGAAGCGCTCGCGGACGGTGCTGCTGTCCATGCCGGTCGGTGCTCCGCGTTCGCAAACTTCATCGCACCCTACCCTTTACAACCCTACATCTCGCCACTATACTTCACTTGCGTGCAGGGCACTCAAGTTATCACACAAGTGAGGTAGCAACCAATCATGATCCCGATGGAGCGTTTCACCCGCCAGGCCCAAGAGGCCATGGCCCGCACCCAGGCCATCGTCACCCAGTTCGGGCACGCAACCGTCGAACCGGAACACCTTTTGCTTGCCCTTCTGGACAACGCCGGTCCGGTCGTCGATGCCGTTGCATCCTTGAAGGCCGATCCACAGGCGATCGCAAGCCAGGTCCGCGCCCACCTTGGACGTCAACCGCGCCAGGGAGCGTCCGGACAACTCTTCCTTGGTCGGCGCGGAAAGCGGATTCTCGACGCGGCCATCTTCGCCTCAAACCAGCAGCAAGATAAGTTCATCGGGGTGGAGCACCTCTTCCTCGCCACGTTGGCGGAAGGCGGGCCAGGCGCCGACATGCTCAACGCCGCCGGCGTGAACGCCCAGAACGCCACGCGCGCCTTCAGGGAACTCAGGGGCGAACGCCCGATCGACGACCAGAATCAGGAGGGCACGTACCGAACCCTCGAGAAGTACACCGTTGACCTGACCCGCATGGCGCAAGATGGAAAACTCGATCCAGTGATCGGGCGCAACGATGAGATCCTCCGCGCCATGGAGATCCTCGCGCGACGGACAAAGAACAATCCGATCCTGATCGGGGAACCGGGTGTCGGCAAGACCGCCATTGTCGAGGGCCTCGCCCAACGCATCGCCAGCGGTGACGTACCCGAGCCGCTGCAGAACAAGAAGGTCCTGGCGCTTGACCTCACGGGACTGCTCGCTGGGTCGAAGTTCCGTGGTGAGTTCGAGGAACGGATCAAGGCGGTCCTCGGCGAGATCGGCCAGCGCAACGGCGAGGTGATCCTCTTCATTGACGAGCTCCACATGATCGTCGGTGCCGGCGGTGGCGAAGGCGCGATGGACGCGGCCAACATGCTCAAGCCAGCCCTGGCGCGGGGCGAATTGCGCGCCATCGGCGCCACCACCCTCGACGAGTTCCGGTCCCGCATCGAACGTGATCCCGCCCTCGAACGACGCTTCCAGCCGATTTACGTGAAGCAACCGGATGTGGCGACCACCACCGACATCCTTCGTGGCCTGAAGTCCCGCTACGAACAGCACCACGACCTGGTCATCGGTGACGACGCCATCGTGGCCGCCGCCACCCTTGCCGACCGCTACATCAGCGACCGGTTCATGCCCGACAAGGCCATCGACGTCATGGACGAAGCCGGCAGCAAGGTCCGTCTGCGCGGGTTCGCCAAGGATCCCGACGCTCCCCGGCGCGTTGCGCGCATCCGGCAGTTGCATGA
>DDYL01000226.1:17684-19338 GCA_002347925.1 Chloroflexi bacterium UBA2235
AAGTGGACGGGTGTGCCGGTGGCAAACATCTACTCCGAAGAGGCGACCAAGCTGCTAGACCTCGAAGCGAAGCTCCACCGCCGTGTCGTGGGTCAGGACGAGGCGGTCATTGCCGTCGCGGATGCCCTGCGACGTTCGCGATCGGGCCTTGGCGATGGCAAGCGTCCCATCGGAACGTTCCTGTTCCTCGGTCCGACAGGCGTCGGCAAGACCGAACTTGCCAAAGCGCTCGCGGAGTTCGTCTTCGATGCCGATGATGCCCTCCTGCGCCTCGACATGTCCGAGTACATGGAACCCCACACCGTGTCACGCCTCTTTGGCTCACCTCCAGGCTATGTGGGCTTTGACCAGGGTGGCCAACTCACCGAGGCCGTCCGGCGCCGTCCGTATCAGGTCATCCTGTTTGACGAGGTTGAGAAGGCGCACCCGGAAATCTTCAATGCGCTCCTCCAGATCCTCGATGACGGGCGCCTGACTGACGGGCACGGGCGGACCGTGGATTTCCGCAACACGATCATCATCATGACCAGCAATGTCGGCACATCCGGGATCAGCCTGCATGCCGGCCCGCTCGGCTTCCGGACGACGGGCACCGGGACCGATGACTCGCGCTACGAAGAGATGAGGACCCGTGTCCTCGACTCGCTGAAGAAGGCGTTCCGGCCAGAGTTCCTGAACCGGATCGACGAAATCCTCGTCTTCAACCGGCTTACCCGTCCGCAGTTGCGCCACGTGGTCGACAAGATCGCCCGCGACCTCCACGCACGCCTTGAAGCCAAGCAAATCGGCCTGACCATCACCGATGCAGCATCGGACTGGCTTCTGGAACGTGGCTACGACGAGACCTTTGGCGCTAGGCCTCTCAAGCGCCTGGTGCAGCGTGAAATCGAGAATGCACTGGCTCGCAAGGCCCTCGCCAACGAACTCGTGGCCGGAACTGCCGTCACCGTCGACGTTGCCAGCGATGGCAAATCCCTCACCTTTGCGATCGAACCCGGAAGTGGCAATGGCGCCACGATCACCACGCCGGTCCCCCAACCTCAGTCGGCCTGACCGCGATCCGGACCCCACGAGCCACGCCTCATCAAACCAGGCGTGGCCACGGGGTGGGTCAAGCGAAGCGTCTTGAAATCCGTCAAAACGAAGCGTCTTGCGACCAGTCAAGCGAAGGGTGGTGGGTAGGCCCAGTGCCCCCGATCCGTGAAGGCGGATGCGGGGGCATTGCCGTTCTGACGACCATTCCCACCAGCATTGGCACACGTCTGGTACGTTTCACACGATGGCTGAATACGATTTCTTTGCAACCCTCCGGGAAGAACTGAACCAGATCGAACGCGAGGCCGATGGCCCGGGTGTGCACGATGCCGTGCGCGACTTCGCACAGGCAACCGGCACCACCGAAGCGCGTGCGCTAGCTGCCTTCTGGCGCGCCAGCAAGCGGCACGGCGAATCCCTCGAGGCATTCGCCACTGAGGTGCGTGAACAGCGCGAACGCGAACTCGCAACCCGCGGCGCACACGCCTGACAACAATTTTCGTGTAGTCAGGCGCACTCGAGTGGGGAGGCATCACAACCCGAGTGGTGCCCGCCACCCTGACGCGACCGCCCCTGTTCATCCGTTCCCCCGGATGTGGTTGACGGCGGAAGCAATGCG
>DDYL01000226.1:19363-27139 GCA_002347925.1 Chloroflexi bacterium UBA2235
GCGAAGCGTCTTTGGATCAAGCGGGGCGACGGGGGGTGGTCGCGCTCAACGGTCACTTCCTTGCCCATCCGGCGACCGGCAGCGGTCAGTATGTCTCGCACCTCATCGGCGCAGCCGAACGCCTAGGTGCCGACCTCTCGCTGCGTCCTTTCATTTCCGATCACACCACCCGGCCACAGCCACCGGCATTTGGTACGCAACCGACGGTCGCCCCGTTCCCAGCGGCGATTGCTACCCGACGGCTGCCGAACGACCTTCGAAAGGTCATTTGGGAACAACTGACCTTTCCCCTGGCAGCGCGCCGGACCAAAGCGGACTGCTTGCACGTGCCGTATTTCGGGTCTCCGGTCATCACCCAAGGCATCCCAACGGTAGTCACCATCCATGACCTGATTCCGTTGGTCATGCCCGCCTACGTCACCACGCCACTGGTCGCCCTCTACAACCGTCTGGTCAGCGCCGGTGCGCGCGCGGCGACGCTTGTGTTGGCCGATTCCGAAGCATCCAGACGCGACATCGTCAGACTGCTTGGCATCGCACCGGAACGGGTACGGACGATCTACCTAGGCGTCGACCCGCACCTCGGTTTGCCCGTGTCAACCCATGTACGTGAAGCCGTGAGGGGCAAGTACAGACTTCCTGAACGCTTCCTTCTCTACCTTGGAGGCTTTGACGTACGAAAGAACCTCACCGGATTAGTGGATGCCGTCGCGTCCCTGGACCCTTCCACTGGTGTCCATCTGGTCATTGCCGGGCGGGTACCCCACCCGGGGCGAAGGCCAAACCTCTTTCCAGACATCCGGCGCAAGGTCATTGACGCCGGGTTGCAGGGCACCGTCCACTTTCCGGGCTTCATCGACGAAGAGGACAAGGCTGCCCTGATGCAGCTGGCGACGGCATTCGTCTTCCCATCGACCTACGAAGGGTTTGGCCTAGACCCTCTAGAAGCGCTGCAGGCCGGCACGCCCGTTATCTGCGCCAATCGAACATCCCTTCCCGAACTGATGGGTGAAGCCGCCATCATGTTCGACCCGGATGCACCCGGAGAACTCGCAACCATCCTCGGCCGGATCTGGCGGGACGAGGGTCTACGAAATGACCTCGCGATACGTGGCCCCAGGCAGGCAGCACGCTTCACGTGGGAGGACTGCGCCCGTTTGACTTTCGATGCGTACCGAGCGGCAATCGACGCACACAAGCCACGAAGCGTCTCCGGACGCGCACCGTGACCATCATGCGACGTCCTCGCCCGTATACCGACCAACGAGCGATGCCCCGGGTCAGGAGAGATCCATGCGGGTCCTGATGATCTCGAAGGCATGCATTGCCGGGGCGTACCAGAAGAAACTCGAGGAGATTGCCTCACGCGGCGTTGACCTCACCGTCATCGTGCCGCCGTACTGGCGGGACGACGCCGGACGCCGGGTGCCTTTGGAACGAAGGCACACCAATGGATATCGCCTTGTTGAGACCCCCATGGCCTTCAATGGCCACTTCCACTTCCACTTCTATCCCGGACTGGCGACGCTGGTCCGCGAGGCGCGACCAGACCTGATCCACATTGATGAGGAACCCTATAACGTCGCTACCGCGCACGCGCTTTGGCTAGCGCAGCGCAGCGGCGCGCGTACGCTCTTCTTCACCTGGCAGAACCTGAACCGCGCCTACCCCCTGCCCTTCCGCCTCATCGAACAGTATGTGTACCGGAACATCGGGGGTGCATTGGCGGGCAACCGTGACGCCGTCGAGGTACTTCGTGCCAAAGGCTATGCGGGACCCGCTTGGGTCATACCTCAGTTCGGCGTTGATCCGGAACTCTTCCGCCCCAATCCCGAACGTTCGTCTGGTCAGCCATTTACGGTCGGGTGGTTCTCAGGGCGACTTCACGCCTTCAAGGGGGTTCATCTCCTCGTGGAAGCCGTTGCCTCACTGGGCGACGACACCCGCCTGGAAATTCTGGGGTGGGGGCCAGAGGAGAACCGACTGCGCGCCCTCGCGGCGGAACGTGGACTTGGTGACCGTTTCCGCATCGTGCCGGGTGTACCGTCGCACGAGGTGCCGGCGTTTGCGTCCCGACTGGACATCGCCGTACTGCCATCACTCTCTACCGTGAAGTGGAAAGAGCAATTCGGGCGCATGTTGATCGAGGCAATGTCCTGCGATGTCGCCGTCGTCGGATCGGATTCGGGTGAGATCCCGCACTTGATCGCCGATGCAGGATTGGTCTTTCCCGAGGGTGACATCACAGCCCTGGCATCGTGTCTGCGTCGCCTGCGAGACGACCATGCGCTTAGGCAGGATCTCGTGCGTCGCGGTCGCGACCGGGTTCATGCCAACTTCACGCAGGCACGGGTCGCCGAAGCCACGGTCGACGCCTACAACGCCGTCATGGGATCCCGGCGCTAATCACACACGGGGTTACCGGGTCTGTATCTGCCTAACGACCGACCCACACGGGATTCGTGATCGCGAGCAACTCGGTGGTTCCCGCACGCACCAGATGCACCCGGAACCAGGTACCTTCAGCAGGACGGGACCGCAGCGCGTACGTCACGACCGTGTCATCGGTTGGTGCCGGACGCATATCCACGGCCTGTCCGTCACGCACCAGCCTCAATTCGCTTCCGGCCGGCGCACCACGCACCTCTATGGCAACCTCAGCGGCGTTACGGGGAACTGCCTCTCCCGGACCGGGTGACTGCCACGCGAGATGAGGCCCGCGGGAGAGAAACGATCGTCCAGCCTTCACCGACGCCAGGATCCCGGCCGTGTCCGGGATCGCATGCACGTAGGTGAACCCAACGCGGTCGGCGTGAAGCGGGGCCGCGTGTGCGTCGCTGCCCGCGGTCGCCGGGACCCTCCACCCAAGCGCGAGCCACTTGTCCCAGAGGGTCATGGCGTCGTCATTCTGTCGACGAGGCCAATCGCCGTTCATGACCTCAATCACATTGGTGTATGAGGGCGCATCGTCAAAGTCCCAGTGGCACCCTGTGCACATCGGGTAGCCCGCTGACCGCGGGTGGTTCACGACAAACAGTCCACCTTGGGACTGGACGGCGCTCGCTGTCTCGGCCATCGTTCGGGTTGGCCGATGGACGGTGTACGTCAGCGCATGGTCATCCTCACCAACCTCAACCCCCTCGGCATCGCCAACCGGGACTACATCACTGCCCGGAGGGACGGTACGCCAATCCACCCAGTCCTCAACTCCCAACACGTTGGCATGACCAAAGAACGTCGTCAGTTCCATGCCGGGGATGACCACGGTTGCAAGCCCCGCCGCTCTTAGCGCCTCGCGGAGATGGCGCGTGCCACTGACGGTGTTGTGATCTGTCAGTGCCACGAAGTCCAGACTGAACCGTCGCACGTGGTCGACGATCGCTTCGGCCGTCCAGCGTCCATCCGAGTGATCCGAATGGATGTGTAGGTCACCCTTCAGCCACCGGGGGCCCCCATCGCGGATGGTGTCGATCACTACAGGAGGTTCGGCCGGCGCAACTGTCCCACGCGGCGGAATCGACGAAATCAAGCTGGCATCCGCGATCGGTTCCGCACCCAACGAACCAGTGACCGCAAATGTGTAGCGGACACCTCCAACATCGGACGGAACAACACAATGGACATCGATCGCAACGGTCCACTCGCCCGCAACAACCGGCCCGTCAACAAACCCGACGGTCGATCCCCGATCAGCAACGGTCACAGCCTGTGCCGGCTCATGTCGGTGGGCCGCGCCACGGCAGATGCCATCTGGCTCGAAGACCGCCAACGTAACCAGGTTCCGGATGCCGTTCACCCGTGAAGGCTCAAAGGTGACCCGAAGGTCGAGGCGGTCGACGCCGGCTGGAACTACTGCAGGGACGAGTAGCGTGTGCCGAGCGACAGCCGGTCTCAGGAAACCGGACGCCTCAACGATCGAAACCGGTTCCATTCAGCACAACTCCACCGTCGGGGGATTGGCAAAGTCGTGATAGCGATCTCGCACGGACCCGGCGACCACATCTCCCCGGTGGATGAGAATGCGATAACGGAAAACGCGCGATTCGTACGGCGGAATGATGAAGTCACCCCGGTGTGCATCGGTGTCACCATAGAAGTCGTGCAGGCCAAACGGGTTCACGGTCATCAGGCCATAGTTGCGCACGTGCCAGTGGGTCGGAAATCGCGGGTTCGTGGGATGGTCCATGATCGCAACCCCAACCACGTGACCTGCGACTGGCCCTGAGTAATCGCACCAGGACGCACGGCGTCCCCAAGCCTCATCCTCGCCGATAGCCCCGTCGCTGGTCTCGATGCGGCCAGCCCCGTCCGGGTTCGCCTTGGTCGGCCCATCCATGCTCGTTGCAACCCGGATGGCCACGATGCCTGCTTCCTTCGTGTCACCCATCGTCACCTGGCCGTGGCTCGCGCTGAACCTGACGCTGTACTCAACGAGTCGCTCATTCGGTCCGACGTTGAATACGGTCACGCGGCGCGTATCAGTCATGGCGATGGATCCCCATCGGTCAATCCATTCGCTTCCCGCATCAAACGATCCGTAGACCGGCCCGGAGACGAGGCGCGAGAAGCCGGAGTGCCTGATAGTCGCCTTTCCGTACCCCTCAAGCCAGTTGTCGTGACCGTTCAGGTCGCCGTGCGCCGTCCACATGCCCCGGTGGTGGGGATGATCGCTGGTCTCGCCCTCGATACCCTCTTCCATCGGGAACGCACGAGTGACTGACTGCCCGGTGGGGCCAACCAAGGGATGGAAGTACGGACGCTGCCCATCCGCACTGAACCTGTAGGACGTGAAGTGGTCCCCTTCGATATCGATGGCAAGTTCACCATCAGGGAGTTCCGTAAGCGCTACACCAGGAAGCTTCTCCCGAGGCACGCGTGGCACCTCGACGGCCTGATCTGGTGCGTCCTCGACAGCCTCAACGGTACTGGCGTCTTCGCCCCGTACTGGCGAAGTCTCTGCGCCGGCAAGTGCGCCTGACGCCTGAGCATCGGCGCCAGGAACAACCTCAACCACGGAAGCAGCATCAGGTGGGCCCGCGACAGCCTCTGCACCACTCGATTCCGGTGGCACATCTTCGACCACTGGAGCAATCGGCGGCCCGGTCTCCAACCGATAGCGTCGCGACGCATGGGCCTCTAGGTCTCGCACAATGAATGCGAGGAGAAGACGCTCATCCGCGCTGACCCCTGACGTCTCAGACTGGCATGGGATCTCATTGCCAACATCATCAAATAAGCGAAGCGTGGGAGCGGGTGCCGGTGGCACGGGAAGTTGCACCCATACCGGACAGGCAACACGGGCGTGTGGACCCGCGCGAACGATGAACTCAAGCGGTTCCATGAACTGCACCTTCCGACGCCTCGGCCGTGGCCCACGACTCTTTCAAATACGCAATGCTCTCGCGAGCGATCGTCTCCGGACCCGGACGGAAATCGAATGGTTCGATCGATATCCATCCGTCGTAGTCGATTGCCTTCAAGGCAGCCATGATTGGTACAAAGTCAACCAGACCAGAACCTGGGTGACCCCGGTTTTCATCGTTCGCCTGCACGTACTCAACTGACCGACCAACTCGGCGGACAATTTCTGGAATTGGTTCACCACTGACACGACTCTCGGCTGCAAGGCTCTTCACGTCCAGGACCAGTCGGAGATTCGGGTGGTCCAGTTCCCTTATGACCGCGAGCGATTCATTGCAGGAGTTGATGACATCTGTCTCGGCAGCCGGAAGCGGCTCGAGGCAAAGCGTCACCCCCGCCGCCGCGACCGCGGGCAGTGCCGCCGCAAGGGAAGACACCAGGAGTTTCGTGGACTCTGCTACCGACAGACCACCGGTGGTGGACCGCTGACGGGGTGACCCAAGGACCAGCACACCCCCGCCGAGGTCAGCGCATAGGGACGCCAGCTCCCCGATGTACGCCACTGTCTTGGCACGCACACCCGGATCGGGGTCAGTCAGGTGCCAGCCTTCAATCTCTGCGGCCGGCCCGGCAAGCAACCAGTGCAAACCGGTCACGGTCAATCCAAGCCGCGCAGCCTCAGTCCGTACTTCACGCCGGCGGGCGGACGGAATCTCACTGGCCCGCGCAGCCATGGTGAAGGGCGCAATCTCTACACCCTGATAGCCGAGCGAAGCGAGACACCCCAACTGCGAAGCGATGTCCCATCCCTCGAACATCTCATTGCAACTCGCCCAACGAACCATCGCACCTGACCCTTCACGAACACCTGCCCATGAAGGACGTCGGCGCAGCGTCCTGCGAGTCTACCAACGCGCTCTATCTCTCCCGGAAACGAGAACAGGCCAGACCACACCGCTATTGGCAGTTTCAAGCCTGATCGTCGGACTTGGCCAACCGTGGCGGACGCGCCACGCGCATCCTGACAGCACGCCGGGCCTGTGGCAACACCCTAGGTCCAGACCTGACCTTTGAAGCCTGCAACTGGGAAGCCCGACCCTCTGGGGCCCCGGGAGCGAGCATCGGCCCAGTCACCCCAGCCTCAACCAAAACCGAACGTGCCCACTCATGAGTGTCCGAGAGGGTCTGGTCACTCAACGCCATCCGCGCAATCCGAACCATGAGCGACGCATCATCCATCGTGATGAGCCTGTCGGCGACACCGCGCTGATGCAAGTCAGACCACTCACGCAAGAAGTCACGATACGCACCCGCCGACCCAGTGCGGATCATCGCCGCCAATTCACGCCTGTACCTACCAAGGTCGGGCGGAACCGCAGATCCATCCGGCGCACCGCGCATGACATCCTCCTTTGCTGAACCCGATACAAGCATCTCGGATCATGAACCGAGCCAACGAACACCGAGAGGAAACGTGCGAAACTTGCGTAAACCCGCAGGAAGACAACCACGATGTACCGAGTCGGACTGCCGCTTTTCCCTCTGAACCTCGTTCTCTTCCCGGACGCGCCCCTACCACTCCACATCTTCGAAGAGAGGTACCGGGACATGGTCAGGGAATGTCTGGAAACGGACCGCAGCTTCGGAGTGATCCTGATCAACCAAGACACAACGAACCAAGATACGGCGCGCATACACTCGATAGGGACAATTGCCCACATTGTGGACACTCGCCCCTATCCAGACGGACGGTACGACATCATGTGCCTTGGACGCGAACGGTTCCAAGTGGAGTCCCACCAGAACGACCGCTCGTACCACACGGCCTCAGTCACAATCCTCAACGAAACCGGCGCCCGATCCGGCCGCCTCGGCCCGGCCGACACCTCAGCGACGAGCGGTGCCATTGCAACCAAGACCATAGTGGAGCTTCGGAGCCTGCTCGCCACACTCATCAGCGCAACGACCACGGATGAAATCCGAACGGAACAGCTAGGACGTATTGCCCAGGCGATCCCCAGTGAGCCGATTGCGCTCTCCTATTTCGCCGCGCGCATCTTGCCCACAGCGAACGTCGCAGACCGTCAGGAACTCTTGGAAATCCCTGACGCGTCAACCCGGCTCTTGAAAGTTCAAGAACATCTCAAACGCGAGCGCCTAGTTGCAAACCAACTGGAAGAGATCAGCAAGAAATCAGTTGCCAGGGGCGACGGCGTGGGTCACGTCTTCAACTAACCGAAACCAGCGCCGTGCCTGGACTTGGTGCGGAAGGCGGGAGTCGAACCCGCACGCCTTGGGAGGCACAAGTTCCTAAGACTTGCGTGTCTGCCATTCCACCACTTCCGCGTGAAGTGAGTCTACCGTGCGGCGAGATGGAGAGACCCAGCCTCGAACTGGGACACAACGCAAAACGCC
>DDYL01000226.1:27150-27515 GCA_002347925.1 Chloroflexi bacterium UBA2235
GTTGCCGGAACCCAACCAGTCTGAAGCTGGTCCACAAGAAAAGACACAAAGCCCATCGTCCATTAGTCCGGCTTGGCTGAACACATTACTGTGCTTACACCTGCCGGCCAGCAACCCTGTGATCTCCAGGGGGACTCTCACAGAAGCAGTTACCCACCTCTGCAGGGATACCTCATCTTCCGGTGCGCTTCGCGCTTAGATGCTGTCAGCGCTTATCGCTTCCCAACGTAGCTACCCAGCGATGCCTCGGGCGAGACAACTGGCGCACTAGAGGTTGGTCCGTCCCGGTCCTCTCGTACTGGGGACCGCTCCGGTCAAGTATCCAACGCCTGTGGCGGATAGAGACCGAACTGTCTCACGACGTT
>DDYL01000226.1:27665-27807 GCA_002347925.1 Chloroflexi bacterium UBA2235
GCCCTGCTTTCGCACCTGCTCGGCACGTCCGCCTCACAGTCAAGCCTTCTTCTGCCCGTACACTCTAGGGAGCGCGGTTACCATCCGCGCTGAGAAGACCATTGGGCGCCTCCGTTACTGTTTGGGAGGCGACCGCCCCAGT
>DDYL01000010.1 GCA_002347925.1 Chloroflexi bacterium UBA2235
TTGTCAAGTCCATGTCGGTGTCGCCTCCTATTGCCGTTGAGGTCGTCAGGCGAGGGGTGGACGACCCCGCGCACCGACAAGCCGCTTCGGGGTGAAGGTGGGGAGGGCGTCGCCGTGTGCCTCGACCAGTTCGTCGGTCATGCGCCAGATCTCATCGAGCGAGAGGACACTCGCCGTGTGCGGGTCGAGCATCACCGCTTGGTAGAGGGCGTCTCGGTTGCCAGTCAGGGCGGCCTCGACGGCCAGCTGGTGGACGGAGATGTGGGTCCGGTTCAGTCCGGCGACGCCACCCGGCAATTCACCGGCATGGCATGGCTGCAGTCCGGCCCGGTTGGTGAGGATAGGCACTTCGACGATGGCGTCGGCGGGAAGGTTCGGGATCAGGGCGGCGGAACGACGGTCCATCGAGTTCGGGACGTTGCCGTTGAACGACCAGTCGACGTTCGCCTCGATGGCGCGGATGATGTAGGCCGCGTACTCGTGGCTGAGTTTCATCTCGATCGGCGCGCCGCTAGCCACCTCGGCGCGTGTCTTCTCGAACGTCACGAGATTTTCACTGCTCCGGCGCACATATTCGTCGATCGGGATGTCGAACTCGGCGATCAGGGCGTCGCGCTTGATGAAGTAGGGAACGTACTCGGCCATGTGCTCCGAGCTCTCGGTGACGAAGTAGCCAAGGCGTCGCATCATCTCGAAGCGCACCTTGTCCCGACCGTAGACCGCCGGGTTGCCCATCGCATCCCACAGTGCCGGATAGGCATCGTGACCATCGATGGTGAGATCCAGGAACCAGGCCATGTGGTTGATGCCGGCGACGCGGTAGCCCACACGCTTGTCATCGACACCGAGGTATCCGGCCAATTGGTGGGCGGTTCCCTGCACGCTGTGGCAGAGACCGACGGTGCGGATTGATGAGGCGCGGGAGGCCGCGAGGCAAAGGATGCTCATCGGGTTGACATAGTTCAGGAAGAGGGCATCGGGGCAGACTTCCTCCATGTCCTGCAGGAGCGAAAGCATGACCGGGATGGTGCGAAGTCCGCGGAAGATGCCACCGACGCCAAGGGTATCGGCGATGGTCTGGCGGAGGCCGTACTTGCGTGGGATATCGAAATCGAGCAGGGTTGCGTGGTGCATCCCGACTTGCACGGCATAGATGACGTACTTGGCCCCGCGGACGGCATCACGCTGGTTGAGGCTGGCTTCGACGGTGGCCGGGGCGCCGACTTGCGCGACGAGGCGCTCGACAGTCTGCCGGGCCGTCTCGAGGCGGACGGGGTCGATATCCATCAGGGAGAGGGTGGCCCCGGTAAGTTCTGGGAAACTCAGGATGTCCATCATGAGGCGCCGGGTCCAGACAACACTGCCAGCGCCGATGAGTGCGATCTTCATGAAATCCCTTTCAGGAGACGAGAGGATGTGTTGGGGCCACCGTCGGATCAGGCCACTTTCCCCGCAGCCCTGCGATGATCGATACGCTCCCAACACGACTATACTGCGATGGATGAAGGGGTCTGCACACGATGTCACTGAACCTCGAGCAACTCGGATTGAACATCCTGCTGGCGACGATCTTCTCGGTGCTGGGGTTCGTGCTGCTGTTTGTCGGTTACCGGATGTTCGACGCGGTGACGCCGGGCAACCTGAGCCGGCGGATCTTTGATGAGGGGAACGTCGCGGCGGCGATCATGGCCGGCGCCTTCGTGATTGCCGTGTCAATCGTGATTGCGGCCAGTATCCACAGTTGAGCTGTTTCGTGGTGCATGATCCGGCGCTCGCTTGCCGGGTTTCCTGAGACGTCGGCCGAAGCTGAGACAGACGTGATCGGTCCAGAGACCGAGAGCGATCTGTTTGGGACGGGTGCAGTCGGCCAGAGCGAAGTAGACCGGTACCGGCCCGGCCAGACCATCCGGGTGCCCGTGATCGGCAAGTGTGCCGTTTGGCGAGGCGAGGCCATGCCACGGTGGCAGTGACGGCGGGTCGCCGACGATGGTGGCGGTGACGGTCCCGGTGGCGGTGATCCGGTAGGGCCGCCCGTTCAGCGTCACTCGCACGTCGGGTACACCGGGTTCGTCGGCACGTCTGACCGCCGCTTCGAACTGTTCAAGCCATCCCGCTGGCCCGACAAGTTCGCGCGTGAACGGCGCATCGGCGGGCATTAGGTCATGGTCGGTGTAGTGGCAGTCCTCGATGGGTGTCTGTTCGAGGAGGCTTCCATCGTGAAACCAGCTCCACCACCAGGTGGTTGGGATCTCCCCGACGGTCTCGGTGCAGGTGTAGACCGTGGTGACGCGTCGGCGCCGGCCGCCGGGAAACCGGACGGTCTCGCCGGGGTGGAATGGCTCGCCTCCGGTGAGTTCACGGGGTTTGTCGGGCATGGGCGGTGACGGTCTCCCGTAGCGAGCGTAGCATGGGGGATACCCCGGATTGTGGGGTGCGGGCATGTCCGGGGGGACGGGAGTGACGGGAGTGAGGAGGAGATGCGGGCAGGGATGCCCGGAGACCAGATGAAGGGGATGCCCGGGGACCAGACGGGGGGATGATCCGGGACCAGACTGACGGGGACCGGATGACCGCGTAAGCGTGTATCTCAGGCATCATGTGGGTAATGGTTTTGGCACGTCCTCCGGTGGTTCCGGATCCGGGGCGCGGCGCACTGCGGACCTGGGTGACCAGGGTCGGAGACGGCATGGAAGCCGTCCCGATGATGCGGATGCCCGGCCTGGGGCGCGACAGCAGTGTCCTGGTGTACGCGTGGTTCCTGTGGGGACTGGGTACGGGGCTGTGGGCGTACACGTGGCCGGTCTTCCTATCGGGACTCGGCGCGGATTCGGTCGAGGTCGGTGCAGTGATCGGGATCGGAAGCCTTATCGCGACCCTGGTCTACCTGCCGGGCGGGTTTGTCGCGCAGTACGGCTATCACAAGTGGCAGACCGTCGTCTTGCACGGATTGCACACGATTTCTACGGGAACCTTCGTGATGGCCACGACTTGGTGGCATGTCGTCCCGGGCGTGTTCGTCCAGAACTTCGTGGCATTGCTTGCGCCGGCGGTGAACAGTTTCCTGACCCGGATTGCCGACGAGGAACGGATCGGGGTGGCCCGCCTCTACAGCGTGATCGGGTCCGCGCAGTTCGTGGCGATGACGGTATCTCCCCCGGTTGGTGGATGGGTGGCGCGCGAATTCGGAGACGGGGCGGTCTTTCCATTGGCCCTGATTGGCTGCGGATTGAGCGTGACGATGATGGCGATGCTTCGTTCGCACACCGGACCATCACGGGTCGATGACAAGGGGGCGCCTCTGGATCCGATGGCATCGTCGGCACCTTCGACGACGACGCGCCCAAGTGCGTTCAGCCAGGGGTGGGATGTCTACCGGAGCCTGCTGGCGATGCCCGTGATCCGCATGCTGCTGGCAACGAGCCTGGCGATCCATGCGTCGATCCACCTTGCCGTGCAATTCGCGCCGCTGTTCCTCCGGGAGGAGTATGGGTTCGATAGCGCAGCGATCGGCTGGACCGGCAGTGCGGCTTCCGCGGGTGCGGCGCTGCTGGTATTGCTGATCGACCGGGTGCGACGCCGGCGAGGCTTGCTGGTGGCGATGTACGTGGCGTGTGCACTGACGGCCGCGCATTACGTCCTCATCCTTTCGTCACCGCTGCTTGCGGTGCAATTGGTGGGATACGCCGGCCGGGGGGCGATGGCGGCGCTTGGCACGCTGATCACCGTCGCATTGACCGATTGGTGTCCCCGGTCGCAGGTGGCTGGTGGTGTTGCCTTGTTGGCGACCGCCGCGGGTGTGGCGGCCATCATCTTCCCGCCATTGGGTGGGTGGCTGTACTCGATCGATCCCCGCGCACCATTCGCGATGGCGGTGGTGGTGATCGGTGGCGCGCAATTCCTGGTGTGGCGGACATTCCGGGCCAGGCGTGAGGATGCGATCCCGTCCGTGGTGGCGGTCTAGGTGTTCCTGGCTGACGACTGAAGGGGCTTCCCGCCTAGGGCGGTGGGTGCGGGTCACGGTGGCACCAAGGCTGCACCAGCACGATTGTGCGGGATATGATCGGGCGGCTTGCGGGGATGTGCGTGCGCGACGGTTCGCGTGTGGTGACGCGTCCCGGATAAGGCGGTATAAGGATTGAGAAGCCTGTGACCTCGACGATGCATGACGGACCGGACGACATTGCCCCGGCGGCGCATCCGCGCAAGGTGCTGATGGTTGGTGGCAGTGGTCACGTGGGGACCTTCGTTACGCCGTATCTCCTGCGTGCGGGACACCACCTTCGCGTTCTGGACCTCCGTCCGCCGACGGCATCGGGTGTGGAGTTTGTCGAGGGATCGGTCACTGATCCCGACGCACTTGATCGCGCGCTCGATGGGGTGGACACCTTCGTGTGGACCGTGATGCAGAAGCCTCAGGGTGGAAGCGTCACGGTGCAGGATGTGCCGACGATCCTGGCGAACTATGACGTCAACAGCAAGGGGTTGCACCTGCTGCTGTACCTCGCGCAGCTGAGAGGCATTCGGTCCGGGGTCTACACCGGAACAATGAGTGTGCACTACAGGCATCGCCCCTTCTACACCAACGAGGATGAGATGCCACTCGACACGCCGAGTGTCTACGGCCTGACCAAGGGGTTCGGCGAGGGCGTGTGCCGGTACTTCGCGCGGTGGTTCGGGATGCACCTGATGGCCCTTCGGATCACGGGCCCGCGTACGCGGGCGCAGTTCCTCAAGGAACGGCATGAGCGACCGGACCGCATGTACCCGGACGGTTCTCCGACGGGCAGCAAGCTGTACATCCTGGACGAGGCGGACCTTGCCCGTGCCTATCTCGGCGCGATCGATGCGGTCACGGGTACGGCATCGCGTGCCCCGTCCGACGCGGAACAGCCGATGCCCGGCCGGCATGGGAGTTTCGAGGCAATCTTCATCGCTGGGGATGAGACCGAGGAGATGCACAACCTGGCCCGGGCGCGTGAACGGATTGGGTGGTCGCCGCGGTCACACCGGTTGCTGGAAAGCTGAGGCAGGGTTTGCCGTTGGGCGAAGATTGCCGCTTGACACCGGACCCGGCCGCGCGTAGTGTGGTGGGTAGGTGGAAAGGAGGTGATGTCGTATGGGTAAACGCTGCGCCAGCAGTAGTCTCCACCGTGCCTGTTCGACGGTTTCAGTATTGAGTACACCACGTGAGGTTGAGCTCCGCTGATCCGCGAACGGTGCGGATAACGCTGGCTACGTTGCTGGCGCCCTGAACCCCTCCATGCACACTGTGCATGGAGGGGTTCGCTTTTTTTCGTTCTTGCCTGCCCGACGCTGGGATTGTGATGAGCAGGTGTTCCCCGAGGGCTTGTTCCTATCGTCTTGGTCCCCCGCGGTTCGGTTCGGTTTGAAATTGCGCACGTGATACCGATGAACCCATCATCAATGATCCCGACGGCCGAGATCGCATGGCGGCGAGGTGCCTGGATGGCGATGGCGTTTGCGGTCCTTGGCGGGTTTGTCCCCGGGATCGCAATGGGACTGATGCAGTCTGCGGGCGAGGTTGGGACAACGTCATACCGGATGCTGGCGCAGTTGCATGGCCGGGCGCAGTACTTCGGGTTCGCGAACACCTTGGTGCTGGCGGTTGCCCTCTATTTCCTGCCCCGTTTGCGTGGTGTCCCAGTGACATCGGTGCTGGCGTCGAATGTGGCGATCGGCATGGTCGCGATGGCGGCAGTCGTGCGCATCGTCCTGGCCGTCTCATTGGTCTTGCCTCTTGAACGCATCCCGTTCGTTGATGCCGTTTCGGTGACAATCGCGGCACTCCTCACGCTTTCGGGGAATGCGGTTGCGCTGCTCATCTTGGTCTCCACCGACCGGCGGGGAACTGGTTCGCCTGCGAAGTCGGCGATTGCCCAGGTGCGTCCGTTGATCGGGATGGCGTGGATGGTGCTTCTGACCGCGCAGGTGATCGACCTCGCCTCGGCGGTGCAGGTGGTGCGCGGTGGGTTGGTGGCGGTGTTGCCGGTGGGTACCGATGATGCGGTCCTGACGCTGGCCGGGTTCGGGTGGTTCGTGCCTCTGGCGGTCGCGTTTGCGTCGCGGACATTTCCGCTCTTCCTGCGGACCCCGGTGGTTTCGCCAACATGGCTTGTTGTCATCCTGCCCGGGTATGTGATTGGCCTTGGGGCACAGGTTGGTGCCAATCTCGGATTCGTGCCTGATCCGGTCGGGCTGGCAGGATCGGTCGTGATGGGCGTGGGGTTGCTCGGGTGGATCCGTGTGCTTGGCGTGTTTGGGCGCCGGCCTCCCCGCGCGGGACGGATCGCTGACCCGGCGGTCCGGCGGGCGGAGAGGCTTGTGGGTGGTGCAAGCGATCTGGCCATCGTGATGGCAATGGTCTGGTTGGCTGTCGCCGGGGTTCTGCTGGTTCTGGTGGGCATCGCCGGATTGACGGGCGTCTTTGCGCCTCCATCGGGAGATGTGATCCGCCACGCGATGGGTGCGGGGGTCCTCTTGCCACTGGTCGTGGGGATGTCCTTGCGCATGCTGCCGGGTTTCGCGGGTCTGCGTCCGGATGCAGTCGGCATCGGCGCGTCGTGGGTGGCCTCGGGTTTCGCGGTGACGGCCGGTCTATCGAGGATCGGTCCGGGGCTGGTTTCGTGGATCATGGGGCTGTAGTGAATCGCGGCGAGAGCTTGGTGGGATATGGCGGAGCATCGTGTCGGTGTCCAATTGACGCTGGCACTTCCGGCGGCGCGGTACGGTTGCTAGGTGACTCACACCTTCGTATCCGCTTTGGTGTTGCTGATGCTGATTCTTGACCCGCTTGGGAACATTCCACTGTTCGCCAGTTCATTGCGCCCCATGGATGCGGCGAGGCGCTGGCGGGTGATTGTGCGCGAACATGCGATTGCATTCGTGATCCTTCTGGGGTTCCTGTTCTCCGGTGAGACGTTCCTGTCGGCGCTGGGATTGAGCAGTGTCAGTCTGCAATTGGCGGGTGGCGTGGTGCTCTTCCTGATCGCCATCCGAATGATCTTTCCGCCAACCGGTGGGTCCGAAGAGGTTCTGGCGGGAGAACCGTTCATTGTTCCCCTCGCCGTCCCTGCGATCGCCGGACCGAGTTCGATGGCGACGGTGATGCTGCTGGTCAGCCAGCAACCGGCGCGGATTCTCGAGTGGGCGGGTGCACTCACCGTCGCCATGATGGTCAGTCTGCTGCTGCTCCTAGGTGCCAACCGGATCCAGCACCTGCTTGGGGACCGCTTCGTGCTGGCAATGGAGAAGCTGATGGGGCTGATCCTGGTGGCGGTAGGAATAGAGATGCTCGTGCGTGGCTACCGGACACTTCTGGCGTCTCTGTGATCGATGGTGCGGAAGCGAAGCGCATGGAAGCGCGGTGGGGCAGCGACCCAAGTGACGCGCATAGCGAAGCGTATAAATCAGGTGGGCTTAGCGGAGCATATGAATCAGGCGGGGTTGGGGAGCGCAGCGTGGGGAGCGGTGAGAGATCAGGCGGGGTGCTGCTGGGGTGTGGACACGGGGCTCCAGGAGGAATGCCATGTGGATCATCGCATCGGGTTGTGCCGGGCTACTGGCTGTCGGCGCCCTGGCGTGGGCACTCCGTCGTGCCTTGGAAGCACCCTCTCGCGCGTGACCTGTGTGAAGTGCAGATAGGCTACGCGGGTCGGGCATAAACCCGATAGCGACCCTGCTGGAAGACGATCGGCCTCGTCGAGATCGGTTCGAGGACTCGCCGGACGTCGGGATCCGCCTTGATCCACGCATCGGTAACGTCGTCGAGTATGACGAAGCGGGCCTGATCGGCTGCCGGACGGAACCTCCACCGTGAGGCGGGTATCCCGGGAGGATAGAACCCGAGGCTTGCGCCCGGGACGGTCACGATCACCGACTGGAGGAAGTCGGCGACGTCGGCGTTGTTGATCAGCCACGTGATCGCCGGTGAGGTGATGACGACGTCACGTGGCCGGGTGCGCGCATTTACCCATGCGGCTGCCGCACGTGCGTCTGGTAGGTCCCGGGCAAGCCATGGGGTGATTGGAAGGACGAGTCCGGTTGGCGCGGTCAGCGCACCGACCGTGTGGATGGCCTCGAAACCGAGCGGTAGCAGGAGGACTGAAGCAAGGACCGAAGCCCCAAGCCGTGGCCCCCACGCGCCACGGCCGATTGTCGCGCCGCAGAGGTCGAACGCGATGGCTACTGACCGGTCGAGGATGATGCCGAGGCCCCAGCCACCCAGGCCAAGCAACGGCAGGGCGGCTCGGAAGTAAGGATCGACCGCGCGGATGACGAAGGCCGGTAGGGCAAGCAGGGCGAAGAGACGCACGACCGTGGCGCGTCCACCCTTGTCAGGCGTGGCGAAGATGCCGATGAAGGCCGCGGGCCACCACCAGGAGGCTTGGAGGAGGTGCCCGATGTTCGTCACGATACGGATGCCAGTCAGCGTTGCGCTTGCCACGACTGACCCGGCACCGCCAAGCAGGGTCATGAGTTGGTCGCGGGTGGCACCAAGGGCCGGATCGGTGGTGGCGTTCAGGCGCGTGAAGATCTGCAGCCACTCGGTTGCGGTGCTTTCCGGTTCGGCGAGAAAGAGGCCGGCGACGACGATGAAGGTCGGCAGCGACGCGGCGATCACGACCCGCACGGCATGCCCCCATGATCCGGTGCCGAGGCGGACCTCGTAAGCGACAAACACGATCAGCGCAAATCCGGATTGGTCGGAAAGCCATCCGAGTGAGGCGAGGATCACGGCGTCACGGATGCGCGATGGGTTCCCGGACCGGCGCCATGAGAGTGTCGCGTGCAGGCAGAGGGCGGCAAGGAGGCCGGTGAGGGCGTAGGTATAGCCAAGTCGACCGTACGCGACAGCGAATGGCGTGACGGCAAGGGCGAGGCCACCTAGGAGACCGGCACGCAGCTGTCCGGATCGGGCCAGTGCCCACGTGATCGTGCCGGCGGTCAGTGACGAACAGATGACGGCCACGGTTCGGATGACGGCAATATCCCGACCGAACAAGTGCAGGGCGGCGCCAGTCATGACATAGAAGAGGGGTGGATGGGCCGCGAACCGGTAATCAAGGGCGAACATCTGGGCTTCGCCCCGCGCAAGGTGCCAGGCGATATCGAGGTTGTAGGCCTCGTCGGCGTCCCATCCCGGGGAATCTGCAAGGCGCGGCACCCGGAATGCGATGGCGATCAGGATGACAAGGAAGGTCGCAATGGCGAGACCGGCCGTCGGGAAGGACGGCTGTCCAACGGTCGCACGGGATCTGGACGGTCGTGGACCGGCGGCTGCGGGCCTGTGTGCACTTGGTTCCATTCAGGTGTTCCGTAGTTCGGTGCTAGCGAGAGAGAGCGAAGCGTCTGTACNNGGTCGGTGGAGTCTCAGGGTTTTGGTGGTCCGTGGTGCGGGGGCATCGCTGGGTGGGGGAAGGCATCCATCCCGACTGCGTGGCTGTCGTACCCCAGAACCACCCCGCCTGATTTTTATGCGCTTCGCTTGGGGCTGAAGAGGGGAACCAAGCGAAGCGTCTATGAATCAAGGGGCGATGGGCTTTGTGAGGAACGAACATATAAATAAGGGTGGGGTGGGGTAGTGGTGTGGGGCCGGGTGCGGTGGTCGATGACCCACGCTCCAAGCAGGATCACGGGCCAGACGGCGCGGCTGCCATCTGGCCACAGGACGGCCAGTGGCAGGGTGGCGATATTCGTGATCCCCCATGTGACGGCGGGTGTCCATCGCCATGTCGCGGCTGCATGCAGCACGCCTTCCCACTGTGCCCGGAGCGGAGCATATGAACCAGGAGGGCTTTGTGAGGAACGGACATATACAGGAAGGGGGCGACTGGGGGGGTGAGACCGCAATGAGGAGAGGAGCCTTGTGACCGGCACGGGACGACCGTCCGTCCCCAACTCACCAGTCTTGTTGGACCGGGCGGGCGCATCCAGGCGGTTGCGGATCAATGGGACCAGGATGAGGAGGCCCACGACGTGGTTCCACTCGTAGACCGGGGGGACCATCCATGTGCTGATGAGGATCCCGGCTGGGAGCAGTGAGTGTCTGGTGCGCGCCGACGGTCCCGGGGCGAGGAACACGGTGGTGAGGACGACACCGATCAGGATGGCCTGGATGAACGCGTTTGCGATTGGCTGGCTTGTGATGACCGAGGCGATGATCCCGATTGTGGTGGTGGCACGTGCGGTGACGGCGTAGCCATTGAGGTCATTGAGGAATGCACCGGGCCAGTGTGGGAGCGCAACCAGGCTTGCGGCGCCGACCGCACCGACCGTCACTGTGAAGGCGTCGATGCCATGCCAGTTGCTCGTGTCATTGCGCCCACCTTGCCTTCTCTGGTCTGAAGCGATGCGTGGGGACGCCAGGCCGGGAGACGGGAGGTCGACGGGAACCTTGGGTCGAAACCAGAGGGTCATTTGGCCGGCAACCCAGAGGGTCACGGGGATCAAGGCAAGCTGGGGTTTGACAAGGGAGATCGGGAGGATGGTTCCGGCGAACCGGTCATGGTGCCTGGCGGTGGTCCATCCAGCGGTCGCGATGGCGAAAGTTGCCAAGGCGGCGAACTGTCCGAAGATCAGGTTGTAGATGACCGGCGGCCACAGGATTGCGAGGACGATGGTGATGACCAGACCTCGGTTGGCGTCGTGCAGGCGAACGGGAGAAGCGAAGCGTATATCGATCAGGGGCCACGTGGAGGGGTGTGTAAAGCGAAGCGCATTCTCATCAGGGGCGATGGGGTGTGGGGTGTGCCAGACAAGCCAGACCGTGCCTACGACCGATGCCTGGGCGATCAGCAGCCAGATTGTCGATGCCACAGGGAACGGCAACACAGCAAGTGGGGCAAGAAGAAGTGCGACGTACCCGGGATAGACGAATCCGAACGCGAAGGCGCCACTGTCGGCGGTGCCATCCCACCCAAGCGCCTCGCCCATTGCCGACCGGACCGTAGAGGTCACGCCGGCGCCATATGGATCAAGGTGCTCGATGACCCATGCGCGGGCGCCGACCCACCGGGGAAAGAGGTCCGACGCGGGACCGAGGGCGATGGCAAGGCGGTTCGTGGCAATGATGTCCAGCAGAAGCGCGAGTGCGAGTAGAACGGCGCCGATGACTGTTGACCGGTTCAGCGAAGCGCATGTGAACCGGCCGGGGCGGGGCTGAGATGGGGCGACGGACTGGTTGCATCGCGCAGACATGGCTCAGGTGTCTTCGCGACGCTCACCATCCGGGGTGATCACGACACTGCCCATCGTGGGCAGGCTGCCAGGCATCCGGGAAGGTGGAGTGGGCGCATACCTGTCGTTGCGACGCCGGTTGGCGTTCCGGTTGCTTCGGCTGACCGGTCGGTTGATCGTGATCAGCACGTAGATGCCCACGAGTCCTGCCACTGCCCAGGCCGCCCAGACGTATGAGGCTTGCTCAGGCACGACAAAGGTTGGCAGGACCTGGGTGATGTCGGTTTCCCACACCTCCGAGAGGTAGGCAAGGAGGACGCTCTTGCCGTCCCAGTAGTTGTAGCGGAGCCGTGGAACGGCGATGAGTTGGGCAATGATGGCCCAGTCGGCGAGTGCAAGTGCGATGGCGGCGATGGTCATCCGCCATCCACGCCATCGGTGCAATGCCGTGGCCAGGCCGGCCACGAAGATCGGCATCACGGGCACAAGCATTCGCGAAGGCGGACTGAATGCGCCGAACCAGAAACTGAAACTGGCAATGAACGCGAAATATGAGACCAGCAGAGTGAGCATGGGGCCGCTTCGTACCCATCCCAGTTGGCGGGGCAAGGCGAGGAGGCCATAGAGGGCGAGGATGTAGACCGGTCCGTAGGGGAGGAGACCGTACTGGCGATCGAAAAGCAGGCCGAGGGCACCGGCCGGGATGTTCGATAGGGATACGGAACCGTAGTCGTTCACCGCGGGAATGCCTCCGAAGAGGCGCATGTCAAGGGTCAGGAGGCCCCCACCGGCGACGGCGACGATCAGGGTTCCAAGGATTGCAGCCGTCCGCGCCCGGCGCTGAGTCGAACCGTGCACGACATTCCCATCGGGAGCGAAGCGTATTCTCATCAGGGGCGACGGGGTGGGGTGGTGAGGTGGGCCCGACAGTAGGGGAAACGCCCAGCGGACCAGCCCCCACGTAGCGATGACGGCGGCGATGGGGATGTAGCGCAGGTGGAACCATGGCAGGAGTGAAACGACAAGGGCCAGCCGCACGAACGATGCGGTGCCAAGGGTGCTTGGCAGGAGGGCGCGCAGGGCCACGGTCACGAGGAGTGCGCCGGGCACCTCGGGGTAGAACTGGTCGCTGTAGAAGAACAGTGGTGAGGCGGTCACGACGAGGAACCACGTGGCGGTGGCGATGATCCCACTCCATCTCCGCCCCGCCCCACCTGATTGATGTGTGCTTTGCCGCCCCTGACGCAAAGTCGCTTCGCGTTGGCTTCCAGCGATATCCCGGGCGAGGCGCCAGAGTTCCGTGGACAGCAACGCGCTCAGGGCCATCATGAACCCGATCGCGAGACCATGCCCGCCAAGCCACATTGCCGGGAGGATCAGGAGGGGTAATCCGATGCTGTGCTTGGAATACAGGTTTCCGCCAGTGCCGTAGAGGGCGTGCATGTCCTCGGGATCGCGTGGGTCACCCAGATGCCAGGGATAGAACGGCAGGTAGTCCTTGTCCCGGTAGTTATTGAAGATCTCGAGGTCGCCATCGCGGATCAGGCTGGTCGCGATGGTGAGGTAGTGAGGTTCGTCGCCGGTGATGTGGTAGATCGGCCGTTCACCCCATGCAAACTGGGCCTGGTACGCCCCTCCGTAGATGGCGAGGGCGAGCAGCCAGAGGATCACGATGCCTCGCGAGGGTAATGGGCAGTGGATCGCAAAGAGGATGCGTCGCGCCGCGATTGGTTCGAGATTGGTAGCCACCGGGACGAACCGGGTGGGAGACTGGCCCTCTGCGGTGACCGGATCTCCGGCAGTGCGGTTGCTGGTGACCGGTGGTGAGGCGGGGGCCGAACTCACAGGACGACGTCCGGCAAGAGGCCGAGGCGACGCTGCCACCGGGCGAGGGAGCTGCCGAGGTGGACGAGGGGTGAACTGATCTGTCCACCGATGGCGTGACCCGTGGGTGGTTGCGGTCCAGATTGCGAAGCGTCTTGCGATCCGGG
>DDYL01000013.1 GCA_002347925.1 Chloroflexi bacterium UBA2235
CCCCAATCTCGGCGGGGAACGGGTGGCACGGCGCTCATCAGTGCTGCTTTCCTTTTTTATATGCATCTGGTTACCGCGGGAGCAGACCGGTCCCGCGTTTTGAGGACCGGTCCGAGCCTCGGAAGCATGCCCGGCGGCAAGAAGGCAAGGTGGGTGGGGAGTGCTGTGTGCGGCTGATCACTTGGACAGAATGTTGTTCACCAGGGTCTCACCCTCGGCAAGAGCCGCTTGCACGGAAATCTGCCCCCGGATGGCCTTTTCCAGGATTGGTGGCAAGTCGTTCTCAACCTCAACATGCTTGGGATGCAGCGGCATGAACGCCGCAGTCGCGAGGTTCTTCTCCCACACCTTCAGGTGCTTGTGAACCAGGAGATCACTCTTCTGGTACGCGTCCGAAGCAAGGACCTTCTTGTTTGCCGGCAGTTGTCCGGCCTTGGACCAATCAAGGATGTGGTCATTCAGCCACTTGATGAAGTCGAACGAGCCCGTGCGCTTGTCCTCATCCACCTTGGTCGGCTTTGCAAGCGCGACTTGATGGCTTTGCGCCCACCAGGAAGGGTTCTTGGGATCCCGTTGGGGTGAGAAGGCAACCCGCAGTTCGGCAGCTGCCGGACCCTTGGGATCCGCAAGGCGGTTGAGGTTCCAAGGCCCATTGACCATGCTGCCGAGCTTCTTCTGTTCGAACAAGTCCAGTGAAGCGACCCCGTCAGGGAATGGAAGATTGCACCGCTTGAAGATGTCCGCCATGATCTGCAAGGCCTCGACACCTGCCGGATTGTTGAAGTTCGCTTTCTTTCCATCCGCCGTGAAGAAGTCGGCGGTCGATGCACCGCCGACGTTCGCCTTGGCGGCTTGCTTCAGGAAACCATGAAAGAACCAGTTGATGCCGGCACCCGAATAGGGAACCGTTGCACCGCGTTTGTCATCCTTTGTCAAGCGGGTCGCCCAGTCAAGCCATTCGGCCCACGTCGTCGGCACCTTGGCCGGGTCAAGCCCGCCATCACGCACCATCGCCTCGTGATAAAAGAATTGGTAGCCGTGGATATCCATTGGTACCGTGTAGCGCTTTCCCTTGTACTCGCTGGCCTTCCAGACAACCTGGTCGAACTCCTCAGCCTTGAGGCCAACTTGGTCAAGTTCCTTCGGCAAGAGTGGCAGGAGGGCGTCCTTCTCAACGAACCCGGCGATGTACGTCTGGCGGATCCAAACGATGTCCGGTGGACTTCCGGCAACCACCGATGCAACGAACTTGACCAGGAAGTTGTCGACGCCCTGGACATCCTCAATCTTCACCATCGGTTGTTCCTTGGTGTACTGCGCCGTCATGTCATGCATGCGCGTGCCATCAGCTCCACCAAGGATTGACCAGTACTGCAGGCTGACTGCCTGCTTCAGCTTGATAGGCCCTGAACCACCACCGGAATCGCCACCGCACGCGGCGAGTGTGAAGAGGCCGGTGGCAGTCGCGGCCCCCGCCGCAATCCGTGCTGCCCCTGCGAAGAGTGCCCTCCTGGACCCGGTTGTCATCGCTTTTCCCCCAGAATGGAATCCGCAAACGGACGGTCCCATTCATGCTTCTCCCGTTTGCATGGCCCCCGACGCCGAACCGCAATCGATTGTGGGGATAGTATTTGCGATGTCTGGCCCTGTCAAACCGAACATTTCCCCGGGCCTACACACCCGGCTCGAGCACCGGAACCAAGTCCTACCCTGCCGCCAGGTCTCGGTCGATGGCATGCTGCCAGGCCGAGACACCTGGCAGGTCTGCCTCAATGTCTGCCACAAGAACCGGTACGTTGAGGTGAGATGATTCGAAGAGTGCGTTGACAACAGCGACGGCATGGCGACCCTCGATGCCACCGACTTCGGGTTGCGTGCCGGTGACGATTGCACGGCCGAAGTCGCTCAGGACCGCAGCCTCGATCTTGCAGTCGATGGCAACAGGGTCGAGGTGGTAGGAGGCCATTCGTTCACCCCCGAAGAGACGAGCGGTCGAGGCATCCACGGTGAAATCCGGAACCCGCGCCAGCATCTCTTCGGGTGTCAACGGATGTGATGAGCCATCACGCCAGACCCGCGGGCCGGTCCCGCTCCGTGGCGGTGCCGGTTCCATCGACCCCTCGCTGCCCCAGTATTGCTTGCGACCAAAACCCTGGGCGTGTCCCGCATGACTGAGCGTCCATTGACCGATCATGCCCCCTTCGAATCTCAAGGTCGAGAACGCAGTGTCCTCAACGTCCGGTTCCATGGTGTCGGGCATCCCGGAATTCGCATTCGTGATTGCATAGATTGCTCCGGGCGACGCCGGGGCACCCGTCCCGCCACCCTGCGGGCGCAATCCTTTCCGAACGCGGTCAAGAAGGGCCACACGGGCCGATACTTCGAGGACCGGTCCGGCGTAGTACCGCATGAGATCGACGTTGTGAACGCCGACGTCCAGCAGGATCCCTCCATAGAGACGCTTGTGTCTCCACGGCGTGATGATGATCTGTCCCCCGCTTCCGATGCTTGCGTCAACGACCATCCATGGGTCGCCGATTGCCTTGGCGTCGAGAAGGGCCTTGGTCAGCCGCACCAGAGGATCGAACCGGTAGTTCTCCGCCACGGCAAGCACGCGGTTTGCGGAGTGGGCGGCATCCATCATCGCGTTGCATCCTGCAACCGTCAGGGCCATCGGCTTTTCGACAAGGACGTGCTTGCCGGCCCGGAGGCAAAGCACCGACAGGCTTTCGTGGAGACGGGGTTCGGTCGTGATGTCGACCGCATCGATTTCCGGTACTGCATCGAACATTGCCTGCGGGTTCGCGAAGATGGCCGGACGATGTCCGAACTCGGCCAACGCAGTATCCGCGAGGAGCGCTGCATTCTTGGCGTTCGGGTCACTGACCGCGATCAAGTCGAAGATGGCATGACCGGGCAGCCCCGCGACGGAGCGCGCGTATTCGGCAAGACCCTGGAGGTGCCGGTTCCCCATGCCTCCACAGCCGATGATTGCCAAGTTCACCACATTGGAGGCCGTTGTCATGGGGATGATCCTTCTCTGGTTCGCCAAGTTTCCACAAGGCATTCCTCGGCAGTATGGCGACCTGAACCTCTTGGCGCAAGGTAGCTGTGGCTTGGAGTGGCCGACTTTGGGCGCAAGGCGACGGTTCGGGAACCGAAGCGCCGGGGGCGCGGATTGCTTGATATCAACGGAACGGCGTCGCCAATCCACCTTCGAATGGTGCCCGGGCGAGATCCGTGAGAGGCACCGGTCTCCATTTTGGGAACCGGTGCAAGCCGACCCTGTGTCCATATCGAAGCGTTATCCCGGGCGCAGGGACCGCTCAACTGCGGGGTAAGGAAGCCGACTTCAGGCGTTCCGGGGTCACCTCCGCCGAACGCTTGCCATCGTGGATTGAGATGACCCCGTCCTGGATATTCACCTGCCACTGGACAGATCGTTCGGTGATCTCCTCGATGGCGGCAACCTGTTCAGACGGGAGGTACCAGACGGCTAGGTTCGTCAGGCGCGATAGCTTGTCTTCGATCCCATCCCACCACGTGGTCCATGATGGCCCGTGTGTGAACAGGGTCACTCGTTCGGATCGCCCGCACGCTTTCGACAACGCGCGCAGGTCTGGCTGACCCACCTCCACCCAATGCACGATCTGACCCGTCAGGTCCCTTTGCCAGAGGTCCGGTTCATCACTCTCAGTCAGGCCCTGTGCGAACTCGAGGGTGCCCCGGAGGTTGTCCTCCGGGACCGTGAATGCGAATGCGAGGACCCGGACCAGCAGCCGCGTCACATTCTCCGATGGGTGAAGCGCCAACGTCAGCGGGTGGTCGACATAGACGTTTCGGTCCATGTCAGCGATGCGCAGGTGGGCCTTGTAGATTGTTGCCTTCAGTGCCAATTCGAGTTTCCCATGCACCGATGGTATGTGTTGGGTCTCAACTACTCGCCTTCGTACACAACCTCGCCGGTGCGGTGTGCAGAAATCCAATCCCAGTCTAGGGGCACGCCCAGGCCCGGGCCGGTTGGCACGTCGAGGCAACCCTTCGAGTCGACGGATTCCAACAGGTCAATCCACTTCGGGTCGCCATAGATGGGCGGCTTGTTTGCGTTCACGAGGGGGTGAACCAGTCCGAGTTCGTACCAGTTGCTATTGCGCATTGATGCCATGCAATGGCGGTGCGCGAGGCTGCCTCCATGGAGTTCGACATCGAGTCCGTTCGCTTCGGCAAGCGCAGCGAGTTTCATGACGCCGGTGATGCCCCCGTCCGTGTACGAGTTGGCGCGCACGTAGTCAGTGGCGCGCGCCGTGATCAGGTCGGCCTTGGGTTCGAGACCACGGATGTGTTCGCCCATCAGGAGGGGTGTCTTGATGAACTCGCGTAGCTTCGCATGGGCCGACTGCGAAAGTCCTCCACCGCGGAAGGCGTCTTCGTACCAGAAGTAGTTCGCTTCGTCGCACGCGCGTCCGACCCGCAGGACATCGTCAAAGGTTCGGAATGCACCCGCAGGGTCAAGCATGAGCGCCATGCTGTCGCCAACTGCCCGGCGTATTGCGAGTACCGCATCGACTTCGCGACCGATCGGCCCCCCGACCCATCCGTGAATCTTGAAGGCTGGGTACCCGAGACGGTCGCGACACGCGAGGGCGAAGTCGCCATAGTCCTCCGGTCGCGTGAGGCCACCGTTCTCGTCGCCGTGATAGGTACTTGCGTAACAGGGAAGCTTCATCCGACCCTGACCGCCGCCGCCAAGTAACTCGTGGATGGGGGCACCGTAGAGCTTGCCGGCGATGTCCCAGAGAGCCATGTCAATCGCGCCGTTCGGGGCGTTCATCCATCCCCGTTGCGCGCGCTTCAGGTCATGCCAGATGGTGTCGCGTTCGAGCGGGTTCCGACCCAGCATGTAAAGAGCATCTCGGCGGTCAATCGACCCGGGGACTTCGCCCGTGATGCCGGCATCAGTCTCAATGGTCAGGATCGAACCGTCCTGATCAAGGCGGTACCCGGGGCGGTAGACCTGGTCGAAACCCAGATGTTCCTCTGGTCCGAGATCGTTCACGACAAATGAGAAGTGGGTAACGACGATTCGTGTGATGCGGAGGTTCCTGGGCATCTGGCCTTCTCCCGGTTGGACGTGTGTGGCGTCCACCGAGACCCATCATAGTGCGGAACTGTCCCCGTGTAGCGAAGCG
>DDYL01000128.1:0-8203 GCA_002347925.1 Chloroflexi bacterium UBA2235
GAACCGTCGGATATGTCCGTGCCGTTGACGACGTCAGTTTCACGGTGACCAAGGGAGAGACACTGGCCTTGGTAGGCGAGTCAGGTTGCGGAAAGACGACCACAGCACGGGCCATCTTGCGTGCCGTCGAGCCAACTGGCGGCACCGTGAAGTTCCTCAGCCAGAGCGGTGAGGTCATCGACGTGACCAACGTGCCCAGGAAGGCGCTTCAGCCTCTCCGCAAGGAGATGCAGCTTATTTTCCAGGACCCTTGGTCATCGCTGAACCCGAGAATGACGCTCCTGGACTTGGTCGGCGAGCCACTTCTTGTTCACGGGGTGTCGAGTGCGAGTGAACGACAAGCGCGGGTCGAGGCCCTCCTGAAGCGGGTCGGGCTTCGACCTGAATACATGGGCCGATATCCCCACGCTTTCTCGGGAGGGCAGAGACAGCGCATCGGGATTGCACGAGCACTTGCACTCCGCCCAAGTCTTGTGGTTGCAGACGAACCGGTAAGCGCACTCGACGTGAGCGTCCAGGCCCAGATACTGAACTTGCTTCTCGAACTCCAGGAAGAGTTCGGGCTCACCTACCTGTTTGTGTCGCATGACCTGGCCGTGGTGAAGCACCTTTCAGACCGTGTCGCGGTGATGTACGCAGGCAAGATTGTGGAGATGGGAGCCGCTGCAAAGGTGTTCGCAGCTCCCCAGCACCCGTACACGGAAGCGTTGCTATCAGCGGTGCCGGAACCAAACCCGGACTGGAAGTCGCGACGGATTGTGCTGGAGGGTGACGTGCCTGACCCAGCCAACCTTCCTACGGGATGCGCATTTCACCCACGTTGCCGTCATGTCATCGACCGATGCCGCACGGAGGCTCCCGTACTCCAATCGAGCGCGGACGGTCACCTGGTTCGATGCCATCGTGCGTCGGAACTTACCCTGAGCGGTGTGGTGCCTCCGTCTGAGTAGGGAAGCGCACCACACTTACGACTAGTTCGTCGATCCGATCAGTGCTGTGCGACGCGTGTGGCGAGGTGGGCCGGCAAGTGACTTTCGAGGCACTTCCGGATTGCCTCGAGCTGTGCCGGACTGGCTGGCACGAGGGGCTGTGCAGGAATTCCTGCTCCATAGCCCAACAGGCTTATTGCTCCCTTCAGCGAAGCCAGCCAGTGACCAGCTAATGAATGAAGCCCGGCAAGGTCATTGATCTGGATTTGCAGGGTCCTGACTGACGCGAGGTCGCTCCGCCGGGCTGCTTCGAATAAATCCTTGAAAGTACCCGCAGTCAGATTTCCCATGCCCGGTACCGCACCATCACCGCCAAGCAAGGCACTCGCCGCCATTGCGAACTCTGCTCCCTGCAGGACACGGAAATCTGGACGGCGCTCCTTTATGCGGAGAAGAGCCTGGAAATGCGCCAGATTTCCCGACGAGTCCTTGATCCCAAGGATGCGAGGCTCGTGTGCAAGCTTTGCAACGGACGATGGCGCTATGTTGTGGTGCGTCGACTGGGGGATGTTGTAAAGAAGAACCGGCAGCGGGGAGGCGTCTAGGATCGCCTCGATGTGCCGTACATGCGCGTCCCCGTCAACGTCGTTGTAATACGGAGAGCCGGCAACAAGCGCGTCAGCGCCTGCATCAGTGGCGCGTCGCACCTCGTCCAACGTAGGTCCTGTTGCGGGAAGCATAACTCCCGCAAGTACGGGTGCCCTGCCTGCGGAGACCTTCACGGAGTGCTTGACAACATCGAGCCGTTGGCCTGACGTCAACCACGCGCCCTCGCCGCACCCCCCTAAGATGAAAAGCCCTGTGGCGCCCTCCGCAAGAATATGATTGCTCAGGCCGTCTAGCGCCGGAACATCGATAGCGCCTGCGTCAGTCAACGGTGAGATGACTGGTGGGACAATTCCCGTGAGTACCGCGTCCCAAGTCCAACGTTGGCCCTGTTTTGACATCAGCTCCGTCTCTCCTCTGCGCCGGGCAATTTCTCGACGCTACCCGCCATCGTACCGATACTCAACGCGCTGCGCGGTGCCCAAATGGCTCCGGACGGCCGCCGTTTCCCCCGCACGGCCCCGGCAGGGGGGTGTGATACGCTTCCATTACGGAAGCAATGGTGAAAGATATTGCTTGTCCGCGTGACACGTGGGGGGGTTCTCCCATCGTGAATAGCTTCAGATTGGGAGATGCTCGATATCCGGTGGTAGTTTCAAAACACTGCATTCCGGCTGCTCTTGCGCGGGTCAGTCCCGCAATCACGACACCCAGGCATCCCCGATGACTTTCACGATCGACACCAAGCATCAGTCAGATGCGCCTTTCCCCGACAACCACCTCTCTCCACTGATGCGGGCTCCCGCCGAAGTGACCGGCGACCCAGTGGCGCGCGTGCGGTGGATCAATGAGCATTTGCCGGCCGGGTCGTTGTACAGCGACGCGAAGCGTGCAATACATCCAGAATCGCGAGCGTCTTGGAGGCTCAGCCCCGAGCCATTCTGGATCACGGAAGAGATGGGCAACTTCCTGACAAACCTTGGCAGTGACCTTCAATCCTTCTATCGGGCAATCAATACCTTGTATTTAGCTTCTGTCAAGGGGTCGCAACCGGCATGGGTAGCCGAGTATTTCGACCTTGGACGACCCGAGACCTTGGTTGATTACAGTCGATTGAACCGCACCAGGCGTGCAATTCCTGGTGTGATCAGACCCGACCTTTTCTACACTGACACTGGCTTCGTCGCCACTGAACTTGATTCGGTACCAGGAGGCATCGGGTTTTCGGCCAGCATGGGGGCCCTTTACGCGTCACTCGGTGACCAGGTCCTCGGTGGTGAAGACGGGATGATCAACGGGTTTCTCGGCATGGTTGCATCGGCTGCGGGCGCCCCTGACCCGGTGACCGCAATCGTCGTTTCCGATGAATCGGGTGACTATTGGGACGAGATGGCATGGCTGGCGCAAGCATGTCGCGATCGGGGTCACCAGGTCTTCGCGGTCAGACCGCAAGATGTGAGCTTTTCCGAGGATGGGCTCAAGGTGCCGGCGGGTGTCACGCCTGGCCCGCGCGACCCGGAACCGACCGACCAGACACTCCCGACGATTCAGGTTTCCGTGGTTTATCGCTTCTTCGAATTGTATGACATCAAGAATGTTCCCAAGTGGGAATTGATGCTCTATGCTGCGAAAAAGCAGAAGGTTGTCATTACGCCGCCGATCAAGAGTTATCTTGAGGAGAAATTGACGTTCGCGCTCATGCACCACCCGGCGCTGGCAAGATACTGGTCGTCCGAGATGACGTCACCGGTGTTCGAACGCGTTAAGGCAATCATTCCGGAAACGTGGATCCTTGATCCTCGCCCGCTCCCCCCTCATGCAACCATTCCCGGTTTCGAGGCGAACGGGGCACCGTTTCAATCATGGAACCAGCTCATGTCGCTGGGTCAGAAGGACCGCAGACTCGTGGTAAAGCCATCTGGGTTCGATGCCACGGCCTGGGGAAGTCGGGGCGTGAGGATTGGACATGACTTGCCGGAGGGTGAATGGCGCGACGCGGTTGACGCCGCCCTCGCCGCGTTTACGTCAACCCGGTCAATCCTCCAACGGTTCCAGACAGTCAGGCGCGCGACGGTCCCGTGGTACGACTTTGAGACCGGGACAGTTAAGACAATGGCAGGACGGGCACGGCTGACCCCATATTACTTTGCAAGTGGCACGGATGGCGGTGTGACGCTTGGCGGTGTGATGGCAACTGTGGTTCCAATAGATAAAAAGCTTATTCATGGAATGGTTGATGCAGTCATGGTTCCGTGTGCGATACGGCGCCAAGAGAGTGACACGACCCTTACCACGTAGCTTGCCGATTGACGCTTGGGCACCTCGACCACGTCGCGGGCAGATTGACTGCGACTTTCGACCGGAAAATCGGCGACGACGCGAGACACGACTGAAGCACACCCGGAAGAGAACACGACAATGGAAGAATGGCAGCGACTGCTTCGAGACGGTGTCAACAACGCCGAACAGCTGTTCCAGAGGTTTGGAGTTGATCAGGAGATGGCTCAGGAGATCAGCAAGGATTTCCGAATCCGGATCAACGCATACTACCTCGGCCTCATTGAGAAGCCTGGAGATCCCATCTGGAGGCAGGTTGTGCCGGATCCGGCGGAACTTGATGACGAGGGTTGCCCAGACGATCCGCTGAATGAGGACGCTGACAGTCCCGTCCCGAACTTGACGCACCGTTACCCGGACCGTGTTCTGTTCCTCGTAAACCACCAATGCCCAATCTACTGCCGGTTCTGCACCCGAAAGCGGAAGGTAAGTGAGCCCGGTTGGTGGAACCGGGAAACCCTGAAGCTAGGTATCGAATACATCAGGTCCCACCCTGAAATCCGCGACATCATCATCTCCGGGGGAGACCCCATGATGCTCCCGGACCACACCATCGATTGGCTCCTTGGAGAGCTTCGCGCGATCCCGCACATCGAAATACTTCGGATTGGCAGTCGGGTTCCATGCGCGCTTCCGCAGCGGATCACGCCTGAACTTTGTGCGATCTTGAAGAAGTACCACCCGCTTTACGTCAATACCCACTTCAATCACCCACGTGAAGTCAACGACGTCACCAAGAAACACGTCGGGATGCTTGTGGATGCCGGGATTCCTGTAGGGTGCCAGACTGTTCTACTCAAGGGAGTAAACGACGATCCCGCGGTGATGAAGGAGCTCATGCAGAAGCTCCTCACCATCCGCGTACGCCCGTACTACATCTATCAGGCAGACCTGACAAAGGGGACCAATTACTTCCGGACACGGGTCGAAAAGGGTCTGGAAATCATCCAGGCGCTAAGAGGCCACACGTCGGGGCTGGCTGTACCCCACTACGTGATCGACGCCCCGGGTGGTGGAGGCAAGGTTCCGGTTCTCCCGGAATATGTCACGCAGATCAACGATGATGAAGTCGTGATGCGGAACTACGCCGGCAAGACGTACAGGTATCCGCAAGTGGCATCCGATGGCTCAGGGGACGTCCGTGTCGGGGTTGACGGGACGATCACCGGGTCTGGACATGAGACCCGCACGACTTCAACAATCCGAGTTCCGGAGCCAATCGCGCACTTGGAGTAAGCAAGCGAAGACAACCGCAATCGCAGGGCAGAAAAGCCGTCTCGGCGACGTCGGTACCCCAAACACCACGTGCACTTGGTCAAATTCTCTGCCTCTATCGTGCGACGGGCGGCCGCCACCCAACCCTATCAGGGGCGGTGACGGCCGCCTTTCTCTGTCTTTGTACCCGTGCCGACATCGCCGCGCGCCGCGCGTTCAATGTTCCGTCGACTGCCAATAGCGGTCGGATTTAGCAAGTCCGGACTTTCGTACTCAGTCCAGAACAGTAGGTCCTGTTGAGTACCGCGCAGCGAGGACGATGGAGACCCAATACCTTGCACGGGCCTAGGTCGGAAGCATGACGTCCGAAACGTCGTCAATCAACCAAAACTTGGAAGACCGAACCAGCGAATCCACGCCCACGGGAGTCGATGTTGGAAGTGCCCCGTCTAGCAACAACACGCTTGCTCCTGACGCCCCATTTTTGTCGCATGACCTCGACCCGCGACCTGCAGCCGTCCTAGCCGGCATCAATGCGTCCGAATTTTTGAGCCTCTCAGACGCGCGTGGCCCCGTCGCCAACGAAGACGAGAGCGTTTCGAACCTCGATGAAAGGTCGGACCGGAAACCCGATGCGGTTTCGCGCAACTTCATCGAACCCGCGCCGTTTTACGGCACGAAGGAGTCTGTGGGCATGGTGGGCACTATGGAGGCGACCGGATCCGCCGGATTGTTGAATGCCGGAGGTATCGGTTCTGAAAGCATCCTGATTTCCCGTGCGCAGGCAGGCGATCACGAGGCCTTCGAACACCTGTTCAACCAGTATCAGGCGCAGATTTACAACTACATCTATCGCCTGATGGGTAGTGCCGAAGACGCAAACGACATGACCCAGGACACGTTTCTCAAGGCCTACCTCGCCTTGTCAAAGACGTCACAAGACCTGCGTGTCGGGGCCTGGCTCTACCGAATCGCCACAAATGTCTGTCTTGATGAATTGCGACATCGCAAGCTGATCAAGTGGCAGCCGTGGGAAACCTTTGTTGCGGCATTTCACCCGACCCAGGTCGCCAAGGACAGTCCTGAACGCGACTGCATAAATCGGGAAAACTCCGAAGAAGTTCAGCTGATCTTCGCTCAGATGCACCCGAAGTACCGAATGTGTCTAATTCTGAGGGAATACCACGATCTTTCGTACGATGAGATCGCTGAAGTCCTGAACACAACGCGCGCGGCCGTCAAATCACTGCTATTCAGGGCCAGGGAAGAATTCAGGCAGGTTTTTGCGAAGGTTGAGCGTCAGCCGGGTCGCGCAGGGCAGTAATAGCGGTGTAACTGGTACCGGGAGTTACTGGTGCCTGCCCATAGCTGCACATCTGGCTCGTCGGCTAATTGCCAATAGCAAGACCCCGATACAGCGGTCTACACAATCGAGGATGACGAAGTGGTAAAGGGCACTCCCTGGAGGGGTGAACATCCAAACGGCGAAATGCTGTCGAGTTATGTCGATGGCGAAGTTGCCGTGTCCCTTCGCCACGAGCTTGACGTGCACCTGGATGGGTGCAATGCATGCCGTGACAAGGTCACTTCCTTCCGCGGGCTTCGTCTCACCCTCAGGCAATCGGCGCCAAAGCCCGTTCCTCAGTCTCTGAACCGAGACGTTTGGCGTCGTATCGAGGAGCGCGAACGCTCGCGCAGGACCTTTTCTTTCCCTAGCTTGGGGAATCTGGTGGGTGTCGCGTCAAATGCATTCGCGATTGGCGTCACCGCCCTCCTAATCGCATTGATCGCGCCAGGTGCGTCGGCGGTCTGGTCGCAGCTGATTTCCCCTCCGTCCTCTGATGCTCCTGCCGACGCCGCCCAACCAACACTCGCTCCCACGACGGTCCGCGGAACACCCACGTCGTTCCCCACAACCCCGACGGTCCCACCGCTTGCGAACACACCCGTGGCTCCAATTGCTGAACCCACCTTGGCTCCAAAGCCAGCGCCCGCACAGATCATCAACCCTGCTCCGCCGGTTCAACTGCCTTCGGCGACGGCAATTGTCTCCGTGAGTGCAAGTGACGTGACACCCCAGGTCGTACCTACCTCGCGCGCTGTAGCCGCCTCGACCTACGCTAATTCGTCACCCACTGTCACTACGCAGCCACTGACCCTTCGTACGGTCTCTGGCAGTGTTGCGTTCGTAGACCGGAAGCAACGGACCATGTCAATCGCATCTGGTGTGGCTGGCACCGAGAAGACGTGGACGGTAACCCTTTCTGAAGGTACCCAGTTTTCTCGTGCCGATGGTAGGAAGACCGCTTTCGAGGACGTCGGAATTGCGGATCAAGTTGAAGTAGCCGGATTTGAGACGGCTGGGTTGCCCGGGGCGATCATGGCTTCAACATTGCGGGTGACGGTTAGCGCAGTCACAGTCGCTGCACCGGCCGTCGCACGCACACCCCGTGTGCTCTTCCTTGTCGACGGAGCCGAGAACATCAGGAACGGACAGTTCGCATACACCGGCGACTGGGCGAGAAGGCTCGCCTCCACGGGGTTTGACGTGACCACCGCCGACCCCGCGCGCATATCGTGGACAACGTCCCCGCTGAAGGACTTCACCCTCGTCGTCATTGGGTACCCGTCTACGCTTACCGACAACGCAATCGCCACAATCCGCTCAAGTCGGCTTCCGGTGCTCGATGCCGATCCACGACTTGTTCAGCCGTTCGGAATAGGCATAAATGTCGACCCCGCAAACCCCAATCGTCAAGCTGCGCCGGGCAAGACCGTTGAAGTCACCGCCGCAACGGCGACCACGACGCGTGGACTTTCGGCCGGCGAAGTCATCGTTGCACGTGACACCATCTATCGCACCCCGATCATTTCGAATGGGATGGTCTACGCCACCGTGACCGATGGCGGGCAGAAGCGGGCTATCTGGGCTCAAACAGGCACTACGATCTATCTTGGGGCCTGGAACAGCTCGAATGGCGCGAACCATACTGACGCTTATTGGAACATGTTCGACCGCAGCGTCATGACACTCCTTGCCCGAGACACTTCTGCGACGGGTGCAAGTGTCCCCACCGCGACACGAACCGGTACCCGCTAGCTACAGCGCCACGCCT
>DDYL01000128.1:8332-9665 GCA_002347925.1 Chloroflexi bacterium UBA2235
GCGTCCCCGATGCCCGTAGTCGGAGTCATCGACCATTCCTGGCGCGTGGTCATCGAGGATAAACCCGGTAAATCCGTTGTCTCGCAGGGCACGCATCACGCGCAACGGCTTGAAGTTGCCCTCCCCGAGGAAACATTCCTCGAAAACCGGGACTGTTCCCCTGACATCGCGGAAGTGAACATAGGCAATCTTTCCGCGCGGACCAAGGCTTCGGATCGCCTGAAGGACGGCGGGTTCGCCGCCCATCTCCGAGACCGTCCCAAGGCACAAGTCAACACATGACTTATCGCTAGGGACGAGGTCAACGGCCTCCTCAAGCGCAGCCACACTGGAGAAAATACGTGCCACCCCGCCCAGAACTGCAACTGGCGGATCGTCCGGGTGAAGTGCGAGTGTCACCCGGGCCCTCTCGGCAACCGGGACAATGCGTTCCATGAACCAGCGGTAGTTCTCCCAAAGTGCACGCGGGCTAATCTCTACATGATCGATCAAGTGTGCACCGCGTACCCAAGGGTCGCTCAATCGCTTGTCACGGCGTGCAATGAGCACTTCGTCGCTTCGTTTAGGGTCCTCAGCCACGGCAAGGTCAAACCCGTTGACCAGCGCGTCTCCACGGCCAGACTTACGCATCCAAGTTCGCCAGACGGATCCGGGCATGAAGTTATATCCAAGCACTGAGATGCCAGCACGGCCGATATTTGTGATCGTCGCGCAGACGTGCTCAATCTCGGTTTCGCGCCGCGGGCCTCCGACCATGCAATGTTCGAAGAACTGGTTCGGAAGGTTTTCGATTGCTTCCAATCGGAGACCCGCCGCCTCAACTTCCTCACGAAGTGCCCGCAAGTCGGCAAGCTCCCATCGGTGGTCGCCGGGCAAGTCGGGCGTATTCAGCTGGACGCCCCCCACCCCCAGTTGCTTTGCGTACGCAATCGCGTCGGAAGTGATGCGTGGCAACTGCCCTACAGCTATTCTCATCTGCAACGGTGACTTGCTCATCCGATTTTCCTCAAGTTCTTACCGGTCGGGAACCTCAGCTGTGTCCAAACGTGGGGTGAGCGTACCGCCGGACAGTTTCCGGTGGCCACAACCAATCGTCCGGCGAAATCACCGGTGATTTGCCCGCAATTGGCGCTCGCCATGGCTCGAAATGAAGTCATGATCCGTATGATGGTCGTCGCCCCTCGTGGACACCGTCCTTTCGGGATTAGTGTCCGCAAATTCGATAGGGGCGACAGGTTACCCGCAATGGACAGCAAGGCCGCTCATTCCCACCGAGTTCTCGTGACCGGATCTACCGGCGCAATTGGCGAACCGCTAGCGCAGCATCTCGCAC
>DDYL01000128.1:9693-12845 GCA_002347925.1 Chloroflexi bacterium UBA2235
GTCGATGGTGTGGACACCATCATTCACCTCGGTGCCTACCCGAATGACGCAGACTTCATGGATGTCCTCCTCCAACCAAACGTGGTTGGGCTTTACTACATCTGTGAAGCGGCGGTTGAGTTCGGTGTGAAGCGTCTTGTGTTGGCAAGCACGGTCCAAGTCATTACAGGACAAGAGATATTTGACCGTCCTGTCCACGAAGAAGATGGACCGGCACCGGTCAATCACTATGCATTGACAAAGGTTTGGGCGGAAACTGCGGGAGCGATGTACGCGCGGGTGCACAACCTTTCGGTCATCAGTGCACGAATCGGGTGGTATCCGAGGAATACGGGTGAATGCATCCGGCTCGCAGCGAGCCCGCATGGGCCGAACATGTTCTTCAGCCACACCGACTCAAATCGGTTCTTCACCCGATGCGTCGAGTCAGACGCTCCTCACGCAGGGGAGTCAGTGATCCTGCACGCGCAGAGCAAGCCCGTTGGCATTGCGCGAATGGACGTGGGGACGGCTCAAGAGATCATCGGGTACGAACCTCAGGACACCTGGCCGGACGGTCTTCCCTTCCCGATTTCCTGAACGTCAGGACGCGGGGTCACGTACACCAATCGTCAACAGGATGTTGGCGTAGACGCGCTGTTCACCAGTGGAGACTGCGAGTGCCACGTCTGGGGCACTCGCAGCATCATAAAAATCCCACCGTTTCAGAACGGCTAGGTCCGGCGGGCCACCGGCCACTGGCATCGCCGTGGTCGATGACGCCAGAAGTCTGCGAAAGTCCGCGAAGATTGAAGGTTCTTCCCCGCTGTCCGGTGTCATCACTTCCGCGAGTTCGATCGGCGTGCACCCTATGATTGCCTCGAGGACATCAGGGACCGTGACCTTGCCGGGCGCAAGATTGAGGTATACGCGAACGGAATTACCTGACGAGCGTGTAGCTAACGGGTAATTGCCATCGGCAATGAGGATCTTCGCGCCATGTCCTGCCTGACCTAGGCCACGCAGGATCTCAGGATGCAGGATGCCACCCAAGAGCATTGACTACCCCTCTTATTCGTCATCGCGAAGCTTCATAAAGTACAGATGCAATTGCCCATCGTTCCAAGGGATCCGATGGGCGGTATCACCACTGGCCGCTACAGCTCAGGGATTTCGATTTCAACCTCGCGACCTATCGACGCTGACCGGAGGATGCCGTCGATGATCGCTTGGTTGCGCACGATCTGGCTACCAGGGATTGGCGCTGGCCGACCTTCCTGAATGGCACCCACGAAGTCCTTGACCTTCTCGGCGAAGATTTTCACCGAGTGCTGCTTGACGGGGATGTGGGTCTCCACGTGGCTCCCTTGGAGATCGTGGTACATGGTCACTGAACCGACACCACCGTCCCACACTCCGCTCCATGGTCCGGAACCCGCCGACGTCACCTTGAGGCCAGCATCCGTCCCGAGGAACATCGTAGCCCCAAGCGTGTCCATGTGCATCGCCCAGCTGATCTTGAAATTGAGGGTCAAGCCTCCCTCCAGGCGTATCAACGCCGACCCGAAGTCCTCAACCTGGAACTTGTCGGCTTCACGGTGGTAGGCGGGATTTGTCCCGAAATGGTTCGTCGCCACCGCAGACACCGTGAGGGGTTTGGGGTACCCCAGCGGATTGAGGGCCATGTCAAGCGAATAGCAACCGATGTCGGCAAGCGCACCGGCCCCTGCCAGGTCAGTACGGATAAAGGTTCCCCCCGGCATGCCTCGGCGTCTGCCACCGCCGGTCTCCACATAGTAGATCTTGCCAAGTGCACCTGATTGGATCAGTTCCTTGAGCATGACCATGTTTGGGTCGTAGCGAGGCTGAAACCCGATTGTCAAAATCTTCCCGGTTCGCCGTGCCGTCTGTTCCATTTCGACAGCTTGCTGCAACGTGACGGCCATTGGCTTTTCGGTCAACACGTTGACGCCAGCTTCAAGCGCATCGATGCTCGTCCGGTGATGGGCCACGTTCGGGGTACATATCGAAACCCCGTGCATGGCAACTTGAGCAAGCGCCTCTCGGTGGTCGGTGAATGGCGTGGCATCGCTCAGCTCAAGTTCGTCGATGAACGCTCCGGCCTTGCCATCAACGACGTCACTCACTGCAACTATGGAAACGCCTTCAATGTCCTTGTACGCACGGGCATGCGCCTTTGCGATCCCGCCGCTCCCGATGATCCCAATCCGGATTATTCCGTCAACTGCTTTTGACATGTCCTGCGCTCCTTTGACCACACACTGGCCGATTCTACTCAGGGTCCGGAAATGCCCCACAGTTTTGAGGGCACCTCACGGTACTGGTGGTGGCAACCATCCGCGGCGCACAAGCAATTCATCGCCGACTAGGCCAAGTTGTACGCGGCTACCCTCCGGGCGGTCGGACCGGTATTCAAGACGCGCTCTTTGGAAGTACTGGACCACTACCCCGTTCTCTTCCATCTCTTCAGATGTTGGATATCCGAACAAGTCAAGACCGCCGTTTTCTGTCCAGTAGGTGAAGAATGCATTGTGGAGGCCGTGCCCGGTCTCTTGGAAATACCGATGACCCGGCGTGCTGTCAAAGACGGGCGAGGCCGCGAAGGGTCGGCGCCCTTCAGTAAGTGTGTCCCCAATGAGGGCAGGCTGAACCTCGTACTGGGTCCCTACCTTGTCGACGATGAACTCCAACTTGGCACGCTGGAAGTATTGGACCGTCCGGCCATCCTCCAACAGTTCCTCGGTCCTCGGCATGCCGAAAATATCCAGCCCTCCGAAGGTCACGAAGTACCTAAGGAATGCGCCACCAACGTTGTGTCCAGTCTCATCAAAATACTGGTTCGCCGGCGACGCAGGGCGAGGAGGCATCGGGAGGGTCAAGTCGTACCGGGTCGGGGGCGGGACTGGCGTAGGCGCTGGCGTTGGCGTCGCTTGCACCTGAGGGCCACCGGGTGCAGCGGGCTGCTGCGGTGCCAGGAGGTTTACGCCAGGCAATGCGACGATTCCGCTACCGGCACCGGTTACCACCGTCGATCCGATTCCGCCAATCCGTGGCGTTGCGCGTGCAGGCATCGGAGTTGCCCCGGCCTGTGTCAGCTTGACCGCGTCAGGTGACGTCCATCGCACGTCGAAGTTCGTGCTCAGAAGTGCCTT
>DDYL01000128.1:12923-13411 GCA_002347925.1 Chloroflexi bacterium UBA2235
TTTCCTGATGCGTCCACATCTCGGATGCCACGCAGGTACGGCAGGGGAGTGCCTCCCCAAACGTTTTCGTTGTTCTCAGTCCATCCGTCACAGGTTGCGAAGTAGTAGGTTTGGGCAACCTGTCCGCCCGAAGAGATCAATTGTCCGGCGGTCGCATCAATCGCGCGATTGGTACTGGGATGTTCAGCCCACCAACCGTGATAAACCTGATCCCAGGTTGAGTCGTCAACGTCCCATGTCTGCTTCGCACGTGTCTGTGCGCGAAACACTGCATAGGTCCTCGCTGAAAGCGTCTGAGCTTGCAGTGCCGCGTCGGGCCAGGACGCAGGCATTTCGGAAGGGACAACCCCGCGTAGGTAATCGTCGATTGGTAGCCGATTGACGGTGTCAATCCCTTGCGTCGACGGATACAGGATGATCTCACCCCGGTATGTATCGAAGTAGGTGTTCGCTCGTCCGGGGACGTTCCCGGAGGGTCGATAGTCCAG
>DDYL01000128.1:13416-14293 GCA_002347925.1 Chloroflexi bacterium UBA2235
GGTCCCCACGCAAGGACTGCCCCGTCGCGACCCTTGACTTGCCATCGACGGCCACCAGGATTAGCGAGTTCCAACTTCGCATCCGCGGGGACCGTAAGCGGTTGGATACCCGGCGCCGCGACTTGCCACGCCCCCCCCATTGCTGAAATGTGACTGGTCTCATCCGCGGTCATATCCAGATTCGAGTGGACAAGCACCCGGATCGTCGTCTCAGGCGCAAGCATCTTCTGGATCGATGTGCCCGGGAAATACGCGCCGACAATCTGAGAAACGTTCTGCCCAGCCAGCGCACGGCCACGTGCGCCCCATTGACACAGTCCAACCCCATGCCCGAATGCGTGACCGTCGAGCGAAAGCGCAGCCTCACTATCTGTAAAGGCGTAGACGTTCGGTCCAGTGGTTGATTGCGAAACGTCTGCAAACACCGGAGCGAACGAACCGGCCACGATTGTCGACGCCGCGACAACCGAGATCAGGCGCTGCACCAGTCGTTGCCGCAGCGATTTGTCAGAACGTCGAAGAGGCATGATCAGCATCATCGCGAAAAGAACGGTTCGACCACGACCGATGACGCGCGCAACCCGATAGTCGAAACCGATCCGGAACAGCCATCAGTGGACCCAGAACTGGAATACACTGCGAATCGTGGGCGACACGCCACATTCGGAGGATCAATCATGAAGATGCGCGCCGCGTTCGTCACCCGGCCAGGTGAACCGATCACCGTGGATGAAGTCGACCTCGATGATCCGAGTGAGGACGAGGTTCAGGTGAAACTCGTTGCCAGTGGAATCTGCCACAGTTGCCTGCACGCTGCTGACGGCAGCTGGGCTGACATTCCCCTGCCGATAGTCCTTGGCGATGAAGGTGCGGGCAT
>DDYL01000128.1:14300-15586 GCA_002347925.1 Chloroflexi bacterium UBA2235
TCGTGGGCGCCGTCCTGCGGCCTGTGCCATTACTGCGTGATCGGCCGGCCGGTCCACTGTGAAAACCGGTCAAAGCAGCCAGGGCGCCTACCGAGCGGCCGGACGGGGATGCAGTGGCGCGGGCAACCCATGCACAGATTTGGAACAGTCGCCAGTCACAGCGAATACACGACTATTCCGTCATCCAGTGCGATCAAGATCCGGACAGACGTCCCGCTGACAACCGTCGCCCTCATTGGATGTTCGGTGATGACGGGTGTGGGGGCCGTCCTCAACACCGCACAAGTACCGGCCGGCGCAACCGTTGCAATCTGGGGCGCCGGTGGGATCGGCCTGAATGTCGTTCAGGGTGCGGCGCTTGCATCGGCTGGCATGATCATCGCGATTGACCTTTTGGAGAACAAGCTAGAGTTTGCTCGGAAGTTTGGCGCGACCCACACCGTGAACGCCGGTTCGACCGATCCGATCGGCGCGGTGCGTGATCTCACTGGGCGTGGGGTCGATTACGCGTTCGTGGCGACCGGGAACACACGTGCCCTAGAACAAGCGTGGGCTTCACTCGCAAATGGTGCAACTTGCGTGGCGATTGGCATGCCCGGATCCGGAGAAATGATGCAAATCCCAAGCCGGTCGATTGCTGGAAGTGAACGGGTCCTGCGTGGAAGCTTCTATGGATCGGCTCGGACCCGTGTCGACTTTCCTCGAATGGTCGAGCTCTATCGATCCGGAAAACTCGACATCGACGGCTTGATCAACCGACGGTACACCCTTGCCCAAGCCGACCAAGCGTACCGGGATTTGGCCGCTGGAGACTTGGCTCGAGGGATCATCGTGAACTGACCATGGACTGCACGTCATGTTGCGGGTCTGCACTGCTGCGACCGAATCGTTCCGAATGACTTTTGCATCTGGACCCGGAACGGGAGTGCAACCGGGCCACGTTCCCGTGGACCGCAGTTGACCGTTCCCTTACATAGCCCCGGCGGACCGTCGTTATCGGGGGTGACCCTCAGCAAGTCCAAGTAAGTTCGTACTGATTCGCGTCACTCGACGTGTGGATCGGCTCGCCTCGTGGATGCGTCATGACTCCGGGTCATGCCTTGCCGGCCAGACTGATGGTGTGAGGTATCGTGCACATGAGGTCAGTACGTCCCAGGCGCGCCAGAGAGCGTATTCCGGCAGGGCAATATCCAGCGACAGGTGCGCGTGTCGGTTGGTATTCAAATGCGTCCGGCAACCGATCTCGGGGATGGCAGCGACTCCTCTTCATCGTCGCTTCCATTGCG
>DDYL01000128.1:15647-15789 GCA_002347925.1 Chloroflexi bacterium UBA2235
CTGATCAGCGAAGCTCTCGGACAGTCCTCCGGCGTCACACCGATCCCGGCACCACGTTCACCGGCGATCCTTGCTGACAGTGCGGTCGTGATGAACCGGCGAACCGGCGAAGTCCTGTTTGCCAAATTTCCGGATACGCGAC
>DDYL01000214.1:0-4526 GCA_002347925.1 Chloroflexi bacterium UBA2235
GGATCCGTGACCGTTCCGACCGTCACGTCACTTGCCGAGGCGACCGGGGAGCCGTCCCGGACATGGAGGGACTGTCATTCACTGGTTACCGTTTCCGGTTCCTTCAACCCATTGCATTGGGCGCATCTGGAACTGCTCGCCTGCGGCGTCGAGACCGTGTCGGCCGATGCCGGAGCATTCATTCTCAGTCCAAATACGATTGACAAGGCACGCCCGCTCGGCATGGATCTTTCCGACCGGGCTTGGACGATGCAATCGACACTCGATTGGGCTGGACACCACGATCCCCGCTTGAACCGGGCGACCCTTTCAGGACTTCTCGTCAGCCATGGACTCTACGTCGACCAGGCCCGTGCTCTGCGCCACGCATGCACCAATCTCCACCATTCGGGTCTCTGGTTCGTCGTCGGCTTTGACAAGATCGTGCAGATATTTGACCCGAGGTATTACACGGATCGCACCTCCTCCTTGGACACCCTCTTTGACATGGCCGGTTTCCTTGTTGCACCGCGCGACGAAGCCACGCCTGCCGACCTTGCCGACTTGCTACATCTTCCCCAGAACCTGCCGTATGCAACAAGGATCAGGCCAATCGAACTTCCGGCCACATTCGCCACTGTCGCTTCCACCGGCATCCGCGCCCGCGCAACGCTCGGGACTACCCTCTCGGATGATGTCCCGCCACCAGTCGCGTCAATGATCAAGACCCGGCGCTGTTACTGACCGGGGACTGATTCGAGCACCTTGAGGAAGGCGCGCAGCGACGCTGATGTGAACGCTTCCTGGTTCTCGCGTCGTCCATCGAGACCCGTTCTCACCTCAATCACGATCGGGGGCGAGGTCGGCCCGGCCACGGCAACGAACGCGAGACCCGCGGGCTTTGAAGAGCGGCGCCCGGATTGCGGTCCCGCAATCCCGGTCTCGGCAAGACCCCATGTCGTACCCGAGACAGCACGCACTGCCTTCGCGAGGCGGACGGCGGCGGTGGCACTCACGGCACCATCGTGGCCGAACGCGTCCGCACCCAGGCCAAGCCAAGCCTCGCGCACCTTCGCGGTGTACGGGATCACCCCACCACCGAACCAGGCCGATGCACCGGGCACACCCAGGAGTGCGCCGGAGATCATCCCGCCCGCCGACGTCTCCGCAACCGCAACGGTCGCCCCATTGGCGATCAGGAGCGTCGCAATTCGTCCCGTAATCTCGTCTTCTTCCACTTGCGCACTCACTCTCCCTTGGCCATCACTTGTGTCGCTACCGCCATTGCCTGTGGGATAACGGATTCAAGTGACGCCCGCCCGTCCCAGAAGGGCGTGAGTGCCTCGCCGACCGCGCGGCGCATCGCCCCGGTTGCCGGTGAAAGGTTTGGCGTGCGGACACGCATGAGCGCACCGGGGATCGCGGCCCGCCGGTCATGTGGGGCCGCAACCGGGGTCCGGTAGGAGGCTGCGTCCGTGATCGACTTCGACTGTGGAAGCCACAGACCTTGCTCGAACTCCAATCGCTGGGTGTCCGGATCAACCAGGAACTGGAGCAGTTCCCACCCGTCGTCGGGATTTGCTGCGCGTGCACCGATCGCGATCACGTCAGGTTGGTAACCCCCAATCTGAGCGACGCGGCCCTTTGGCTGGGGCGAAATCCCGAAGTCCGGGGCGCCAATGCGACGAAGCGTCATCTCATCGTCTGCGTTGCCGAACCACATCGCGACCCGCCCCGCAGCGAAGTCGCCAATGTCCCGCACAACACCGGCAGGGGGCGCCACCCGATGCGTCTCCCGCAGCGACATGATCCATCCAAGGGCTTCGCGCACCATGGGTGTGTCCAGTTGTGGCTTCTCTCCATCCCGGTCGATATCGTCCCCGCCAACACCCCAGAACCACGGGAGCGGGAATGACGCCATCGGTTCGATTGCTGTTCCCCACCCGCCGCCATCCGGCGCGGTACCGGTCAAACGTCGTGCAACACCAAGGAAGTCATTCCAAGTCCACGTTGGCAATGGGTCGGCAATCCCGATGCGTCCAAACCACGCACGATTGTGAAAGACCACCCACGACGCCGTTCGAGACCGCGGGAACCCATACCAGTTCCGCTTGAAGGTGCCGACGTCATAGGGAGGAGCCAGATGGTCTGGCCGGAACCCGTCCCGTTTCACCAGTCCATCCAGACGCAGCGCCGCGCCGCGTGCGTAAAGATTGTGGGCAATTTGACCTGGAACCCGCATCACGTCAGGATCCGTGCCACTGGAAATCAGTGCCTCGAGGCGATTGACGTAGCTCGCCTGATCGAGCGCCGTGATGATGTCGATCCGGAGGTCCGTGTAGTTCTTCTCGAAGTTCAGTAACGACCAGTGTTCCGACTCACGCGGGCCAACCTCGCCCCAGGTGGCATAGATCACCTTCCCGGGTGACGTTCCAATGCGAGGGACACCTGGCAGGTCGTCACCGGCCCCGCATGCCGCCAAGCCAACTCCAGCGAGGAGTGAGGCACGCACCCCGACCGACCGACGTGTCATTTGCATGGGTGGATGAACGGGCGATGGGGTGGTCGGTACCGCAAACCCAACTCCACCCTCACCGCTCGACTGCAACCCCGAATACCCCGTCACCAACGACTGGTCCCCGGTGCTGAATGACAGGCCAATGGTCGAGGGTTCGCGTATCACTCGTCATTCCTCCGCGAACCCACGGAACCCAACAACCATCGAAGTCTCCCAAAATAGGGACATATCCACGCGCACTCGAAACCAGGGAGATGGGTTGGCCTCGGCGACGCATTCACGCATCGGGGTCGGAAGCGTTCCGGAAACGATGGTACGCCAAATCGCCCCACCCCATCGCCCCCTGATCTCCATACGCTGCGCCACCCGCCGGCCAAGACATCCGCGCGCAGCGTGAACCCATCAATTCCCGGATGCGTGAACCCTGGACCACCGGGATCGCTGTGGGCAACAGGCAGCTTTTGGGGGTAGGATGCGAGATCCGAACCCGACCATAATCAGTAGATCGGAGCCAACTGTGAGCCGAACGAGCGCAAGCTACAGCATCATCGTCCGCTGCCAGATCGAGAACAGGCCCGGAATGCTTGGTCGCCTCGCGTCCACGATTGGCGAGGCTGGTGGCGACATCGGTGCAATCGACATCGTCCGCCAGGAGCGAGGCATCCTGACGCGCGATGTCACCGTCAACTGCCGGAATGACAGCCACGGCGAGGCAATCGTGGCGATGCTGAAGACCATTGACGGCATCACGGTGGTGAACGTGTCCGACCGAACTTTCCTCATGCACCTTGGGGGCAAGATCGAGGTCACTTCGAAGTCGCCCCTGAAGACTCGCGACGATTTGTCCATGGCCTACACGCCGGGTGTCGCCCGCGTTGTCCGCGCCATCGCTGAGGACCCCGCACGTGCCTTCGCCCTTACGATCAAGCGCAATACCGTTGCGGTGGTCAGTGACGGCTCGGCGATCCTGGGCCTTGGCAACCTCGGCCCGCTCGCTGCGATGCCGGTCATGGAAGGCAAGGCGATGCTGTTCAAGGAGTTCGGACGCGTCGACGCCTTTCCCATCTGCCTCGATACCCAGGACACCAACGAGATCATCGAGACGGTGGTACGCATCGCACCCGCGTTCGGAGGCATCAACCTCGAGGACATCAGCGCACCAAGATGCTTCGAGATTGAGGAACGGCTTCGGGAACGGCTCAACATTCCCGTCTTCCACGACGACCAGCATGGCACCGCCGTGGTGGTGCTCAGTGCGCTGATCAACGCGTGCCGCCTCAGTGGGCGGACCCTCCAGGACCTGAAGATTGTGGTCAACGGCATCGGCGCCGCCGGCGTTGCAATCATCAAGATCCTTCTGGCGAGCGGCGTCCACGACATCGTTGGTTGCGACCGAAGTGGTGCAATCCTCGCCGGCCGGGCCGAGAACATGAACTCCATGAAGGAGTGGATCGCGTCCCACACGAATGCGTCCGGAGTGCATGGATCCCTGAGAGACTGCCTGGTTGGGGCCGATGTCTTCATCGGTGTATCCGCGCCCGGTGTGGTCACCGTCGACGACATCCGGAGAATGGCGCCCCACCCGATCGTGTTCGCCCTCGCCAATCCTGACCCGGAGATCAGTCCTGAGGATGTTGCCGACGTTGTGAGCGTCATCGCAACTGGCCGTAGCGACTATCCAAACCAGATCAACAATGTCCTCGCCTTCCCGGGCATCTTCCGCGGTGCCCTTGACGCAAGTGCGACCACCATCAATGAGGAGATGAAGGTTGCCGCCGCCTACGCCATCGCTGGCACCGTGGCCGATGAGGAACTCAGCGCGGACTACATCATCCCGAGCCCGTTCAATCGACGCGTTGTTGAAGCCGTTGCCACCGCCGTCGCTGAAGCAGCGACTAAGTCGGGGGTCACGCGGCGCCGGTCCTGATGCCGGAGTGCGCGATGGGGCGCGGTCGATCGATAGGGCTCAGGTCAGGATATTGCGACCGTCCGCCGAGGTCCGAGAATAGGATCGTGGACGCGCCGGTGC
>DDYL01000214.1:4578-17214 GCA_002347925.1 Chloroflexi bacterium UBA2235
CGGACGTTCCCCTGTGCGGGGGCTTGGGCGAATACCGTCATGGTGTGTCGCCACTGAGACCATGGCGTGACCCAAAGTGGCTCGAACCCGTCGCCTTCCCACCCTAATCCGGGCAGTTCATGGTCGCCCCACAACCGAACCAGCGGAAGTCGAGCAAAAAAAAGATGCGGCCTCCACATGGGTGGCTGAACCGGAGAAACGGTCAGCCGGGTTGGGCCAGATTTGGATCACGCGACCGCGCGCGAGCGATCCAACTACCGGAGTGTGTGGACTGGCCGTCGCGGACCTACCGGCAGCGGACCAATCGCCCCATATCCAAATCGACGCTTCAGCCAATACCCGATGATCAGCAGGATCATGCGCGTTCCGACACGCAGCGTCGTATTCAGGGATCCGGTGATTTTGCTTTCACCGACCCGTCCGCGATAGTTGACCGGGATTTCGATGAGGCGCATTCCCGAAGCAAGTGCCAGGCAGACCATTTCCGGCAGGAAGTGCGACGCCCCGACCGTAAGGCTTCCCGCGAAGACCCGATAGGCATTGGCGTGGACAAGGCGCAACGTGCAGCCACAGTCCGAAAGCGACGGGCCATCGTGAAGCACCTGCAGGAACTTCGCCACTGCCCAGTTCCCCCACCGCAGGAACCGGCCCATGTTCGCTTCCTGCCAGATGAGTTCCGGTGTCGTGCGTGTCCCAAGGACGAGGTCGAAGTCATCGGCAAATGCCAGCAACTTCATCACATCCTTGCCGGCAAACGTGCCGTCCGGTTCGGCCATCACAATGAGTTCCGCGCCACTCCGGGAGGCTTCAGCCAAACCACGTTGGAGGGCATTCCCGTAGCCCTGCTTTGTCTCCAGGACGTAGGTCGCGCGCGTGCCCTTGATCAGTTCGGCCGTGCGGTCCCGACTGTTGTTGTCCACTGCGAACACGTCGTCAACAATCGTTCCCCCACCGGCTGCGAAGAAGTCATCGATTGCCTGGGCAATGTTCTTCTCTTCGTTGTAGGCAGGAAACACGACGGCAACACGCTGGCCGTACCACATCAGTCGTCTCCGCTCCTTCCGTGGCAGGATACCCAACCGACGCGCCTTTCGAACATAACGCGGCCCCCAGCGCACGGTTGAACAAAGGCGATCGGTTGCGGAATCACGGTGGCATCCTGATCACAGATACCTTTCTGGCGTGCCCGTGAAGGCTAGGATCAAGCGCAAGGTGTGTACAGATCACCGCACTCTTGGGTGATTGCAAGTTGGCGGGAACCTGGGTCGACTACGGTGGGGTCACTAGCGCCAGGCGCTGGGTAGTCAGCACCAGTGCTCTCTTGCCAGCCTCATCGACCCACAATCCACGTGCAATCTCGCCGGGTGCAATCACCCCGGAGACCTCCCCCTCAAACACGCCGTCCTTGTTGAGGCGGAGCATGCGTCGAGACGGCTCGTCGATAACGTAAAGAGACTTCGTGGCCTGATCGGTGTAAATCGCGCCGAGGGATGTCGCCGGCGGTGTCACCCCCGAGAGGGCGAGTACCTCGGCCCTCCCTCCAGCCAGACGCAAGATGGTGCCGTCTCGACGGGAAACCCAGAACACCCCGTCCGTGGCGACATCTGACGCGAGCGACAAGTCAGCACGCTGGCCCGCCTGAAGCCAGGCCACGGGTTCGGCGTCATATTGCCCTCCCGCCGTCGCCGGATGCCTCCAGACCAAACCCACCCCATCCTTGCCACCATCGAATACGTACATCGACGGCCCATAGACGACCGCAGCAACTGGGAGTACCCACCCGGCAGTTCCACGGACCCGGACCACCCTTGAGGGCTGCCCCGCATTGCCGAGAACCGAGACCGTCCCGCCCGGGTCTAGATAGAGAACCCCATCGTCACGCGGGATCAGGCCTCCACCAGTTGCGAGGAAGCCTCTCGGCGGAATTGGCGTTGGCTGCGTTCCGGCTCCAGGGGTTGGTCTCGGTGGCACCGGATCACGTGTGCCCTCCATTGGTCCAAGCCTGATCCCGACAATGTCTCCCACATCGTCAAGCACGCGTGCCGTGACTGATGCCACGGCCCCCGGTTCGGTACCGGAGTTGGGGGGGACTGCCAAAGCCACAAAGCGCCCTCTGGCGGATGCAATCGTCCGGCCAACAACCGGAGGCGTCGTCGGGGTCGGAGGCAATGGAGTCGCCGTCGGAGGCGGTGCAATCCGGACAAGCATGTTGCGCGCCGGTGCAATGACGAAAGGTTCGTACTGCCACGCGACAAGGCCGACGGCGGCCAGCGAAGCAATCACCAATAACAGGCTCCGGAACCTCCGGAAGCGTGCCGCCCTCGGCCCACCAGGAAGGAAGGTCGGCGGATCAATAAAGCGGTCCCACCATCCCCAAGGACTGGTAACCCTTGGGTGCCGCGCAGATGCTAATGGTGTACCCGCAAAGGTCGAGGGAACGAGGACTACACGACCGAAAGGCGACACCGGCCCGACCGCCGCCATATCCGTTCGGGACGGATCCCGTCGGGGATCCACCGGATCGGTTAGTGACTTGCGTCGCCTGCGCAGACTGCCATCTGATCCATCGGGAGATATCCGAGAACCGGCCATGTCGAGTTCGCCGGTCTCCTGCCGGGCACTGGCCTCCCGGTCATCCGCCTCCCCCGTGCCCATCATCCTGTAATAGAGGTCTCGCCCAGCAGCCATGGTCGCCCGCCATCCCTGAAGCGAAAACGTTGACGCACGGTGGGACAGAGGCAACACGAACCGCACTACGATGGCCTCGGGCACCGAGTCCCCTTGGGAGAGGCTGACCACATTTGCACCCACGGGTGATCGGCCCGCCGTGATCGGTTCACCAAGTGTTTCGACGAGGATCGACGCCGCACGGGCAACCGGCACCCGTCGAAACTCTTGCAGCATCGCCGGATCCAGTCGTGTCGCAAGGGCCGCGTCAGTGAGGATCAATCTGACCTCATGCGATAACGGGATGCGATCAGTCTCGATCTCGACTTCCCAGCGGCGATCGCTCCGCACCTGGCCGACACTCAGTCCAGTCGGTATCTCGGGTACTGCCCGGACACCGTCAGCATCGACCGCATACAGCTGGCACGGTGGCAACTGCGCCACGAATGCGAACGGTTGCGACATGGCCTCCACCAGCACAACCGTGAACCCGAATGCGTCAAGCTCGTGCCGGCGACGCACCCGTGATCGGACAGCCTGGCAACCAGCCCGAACGGCCCGCCCAACTGCGGTGGCAGGATCCAGGTTTGCAACCGCAAGTTCGTCGCGTGCGGCGTCGTAGAACACCTGCGCAACGCCTGATGGGACGCCGTGCACAAGTGCAAGGAACGGCCCACGACGTCCAGTCCCTGGCGAGACGAACGCACTTCGCGGCCCTTGCCCGGTCGATAGGTCCAGCAATGGAACAGTCGCGACGTCGAGTGCCCCACCACCGTCACAGGGGATTCGCACCGTGCCATCCGCACTGACCCGAAGATCCTCCGGGTCAGTCTCGGCGTACGGCCCAGATGGGGGCACAGCCCTCTCGGCGCGCGTGGAACCGAAGGCGGGTCCGCCTCCATCCGCGCGATTCTGGCGTGTTACCGGCCGAACGCCACGGACACTTCCGTCCCGATCACTACGCGCCATGGCCCGCCTGGAGGAAACTGGTCCGGGACCAAAGACCCCCGGACGAGAGTCGGTACGCGGGTCCGGATCGTCAGCCCCACGTCGTCGGTCCATCGCAGGACGATTGTAGCCCTCGTATCAATGTTTATGGAAAGTTGACCACCCACGATCGAAAGCTCGGGCGCACCGAACAATTCCAAGCAAGGATACGAACAAGTGTCCAACTCTAGGTAGGTATACTGAGAGAAAATCGAACACCTGTTCGCGTTTCCGGAACTATTTGGGCCGTGGAGGTCGCAACCGGCGCGGGCTTGTTCAGGAGTTGGCCATGGTCGTCGGTCTCAGTGAAAAACAACAGCAGATCCTCGAGTTCATCGGCAGTCATATCCGTGAACACCGACGCCCGCCGACGAATCGCGAAATCGGCAGGAAGATGGACATCGGTTCCACGGGTCACATCGACTATCACTTGACGGCATTGGACAAGAAGGGTTTCCTCGTCCGCGATCCGAACACCGCGCGCGGCGTTCGCCTTACTCCCGAGGGGGAGATGGCGCTCGGGATCGTGTCATCCGCCAACGACACGGACGACGCATCCGGAAGGACAGTCATCGACTTCGAACGTTCCCGGTCGACGGTCCGGGTTCCCATCCACGGTCGGATCGCCGCCGGCGCCCCGATTGAAGCGATTTCAGATCCATCCGACGTGATCGAAGTTGGCCTCGACATCGCCGACGACACCTCATACGCCCTTCGTGTCCGCGGTCAGTCCATGGTTGAGGACCTTATCGCCGACGGGGACATCGTGATCATCAGGCCCGGATCCACCGCGTCCAATGGAGATACCGTGGTTGCCCTCATCACCAGTGGTTCCAGTGAGAAGGGCGAAGCAACCCTGAAGCGCTTCTACCGTGAGGGAAACCTTGTCCGACTGCAACCGGCAAACCAGACGATGGAACCCATCTACGTGCGGTCCGAAGACCTGCTCGTACAAGGGAAAGTCGTTGCACTCATCCGACGCATCTGATCCGTCGGACGTCCTATTCACTGGCGTGGCGAGACCGATTGTGACCTCGCAACGCCAGTGAACGGCGCCCTACCCGATCACACCCGCACCATCAGTCGCAGAACACACGAACACCCGTGGCGTGAGCCCGGTTTCGGTGCGGTACTGAGTTGCCACCTGTTCCACGTAGGAGGCCACAGCATCGGGCTTGACCAGGGCGACGATGCAGCCGCCAAACCCGGCCCCGGTCATGCGGGCCCCGAACACACCTGTCTTTGATCGAGAGAGGTCAACCAGGAGGTCGAGTTCCGGGACTGTCACCTCGAAATCGTCCCGAAGGCTTTCATGACTGGCATACATCAGTCTCCCGACCTCCGGGAGGTCACCACGCCGGAATGCCTCACCGGCGTTGATGACGCGCGCGTTCTCGGTGACTACGTGCCGGGCCCGTTTGGCGACTACATCGGTAAGTTCATGCGCGTGAGCACGAAATTGCGCCTCATTGACATCCCTCAATGCACGAACACCGGGATAGACCGTCGCAAAGTGCGCCGAGGCCTCTTCACATTCGGCCCGTCGGTCGTTGTACGCCGACCCCACCAGACCCCGGGTCACTGCCGTATCCGTCACCACGACGGCAAGATCGGACCCCAGCGGGACGAGGGTCGTTTCAAGCGACCTGCAATCCAGCAGCATCGCGTGACCCGCACGCCCAACCGCCGATATTGCCTGATCCATGATCCCGCACGACACGCCGACAAACTCGCGTTCCGCGCGCTGACCCAGCTTTGCCACCTCAAACGGCGCTAATCCGAGCCCGAAAAGCGAATTCAATGCGGTCAGGGTTGCAACCTCGACGGCCGCCGATGACGACAGCCCGGCACCCTCAGGGACGTCACCGACGATGGCCATGTCGAACCCACCCAGGGACGCACCGCTATCCAACAAAATCTGCACGACCCCGCGTTCGTAGTTGCTCCAGGTCTGGTCAGGATCGTGCACCACTTCATCCAGGCTGAACTCCGAATGAGCGTGAAAGTTCACCGAAACCAGTCGGACCAACCGGTCGGCACGGCGTCGCACCGCCACTCGCACCTCGCGGTCGATGGCCATCGGCATCACGAACCCGTCGTTGTAATCCGTGTGTTCGCCAATCAGGTTGACGCGCCCGGGGGCACGCGCGATCAGGTCAGGAGGCGATCCGAACGCCGCGCCAAATGCCTCACGGAATGCCTCCACGGCGGGTAGGTTCGTCATGCCTGACTCCATTCGTCCTGGTTGGTGCCTCGCCTCCACCCTGAACCTCAGTAGCGGGGCATTGAGTAAGAAATGGGCATCACAGTCCGGCGCCACCCTTGGTGCGCCACAAAGGAACGGCCGCAAGGTCTGGCACACCGTGAGGCAGCACGGCGCGCAACGTGGCAGCCGTCTCCTCGGGCAGGGTGTCGTTGATGAAGGTCCCGGCACTCGTCTCGACCGAAGCAAGGTACTTCAACTTCACCGGGGTCCGGTGGGGCGGGTAGAACTCCACGTGGAGGTGGAAACTACTTGCATCGATGTCCCCGCACGGCGCCTGATGAACCGCCATCAGATATGGCATTGAAAATGTCCATAAGTTGTCGTACTTCAAAAGGACAGCCTTGAGCGCCTCTGCAAGCGCGTACCGCTCATCCTCAGTGAGATTGGCAAGTGACAGCACATGCGCCTTCGCGTAGACATGCACCTCGTACGGCCAACGCGCATAGAATGGCACGAAAGCAACCCAGCACGTGTTCTCCCAGATCACACGTCGGCCGTCACGGAGCTCCTCCTCAACGACGTCGCAGAACAGGCAGGAACCGGTCGCCTCTCGGTGCGCCTTCCCCGACGCGAACTCCTGGGCAATCTTCGGGGGCACGAACGGGAACGCATAGATTTGACCGTGCGGGTGCGTCAAGGTCACGCCGATGATCGCCCCCTTGTTTTCGAATGGCATGACGTACTCGACGTCCGCACGCGAGGCGAGATCAACCGTACGGTCGGTCCAGACTTGTATGAGTTGATCGATCTCTTCGACCGACCGATCTGCCAGGGTACTGTCATGATCGGAGGTATAGAGGACAACCTCACAGACACCGTTTGCCGGAGCCACTGGATACAGTTCCGTTGCGTCGATTGCGGCTTCCGGCGCGACTGGATGTAGCGACGGGAACCGGTTCTCGAAAACCACAATCTCGTACGTTGCAGCCGGCACCTCGGTCGGCACTGACGCATCGGGCAATGTCGGACAGAGCGGGCAGTAGTCACGAGGTGGCAGGAACGTGCGATCCTGGCGGTGCGTCGCGGTGATGACCCATTCACGCAGGATCGGGTTCCATCTCCGTTCAGACACCGGATTGCTCCCCATCACGCCCCGGCGTACTGGCACCTTCGGCACCGGGGAAACGGTAGTAGATCAACCGCCTCCCATCAGGCATGCGGACCTCTTCACGGATGAACGTGGTGGATGCCTCAACCCGTTCCCGACCGCGGCGATTCTTGGGGGGCGAGTCAGAATGTTCCGGGCCGGAAGGAGGGGCGGTACGTTCCGCGTTCATCGAACGTGATCGTACGGTTTGGAGCTAACCAGACGTAGCGACCAACCCCACGCACCCCACTTGCCGGTGCGAATGTCGGGACCCCAATCTGGCAGGTACCGTGTTGGGCGCAGGAGGCGACGCCCCGTAAGTGTCCAATCGCATGAACCACGCGGCGATCACGAAGCGGTCCGCGATACGCCTGACCACCGGTCTGCTGGGGTTGCTCGCCGGCGCCTGCAATTCGTCGCTGCCACAGGCAACACCCGCGCCGACCGCAAGACCTGAGAAACGACGCGGTGTGCCAGCCCCACCTCGTCCAGTCGCCGGCACCATAACCATCGGTATCGGCAGCGACGCACAGACGATGCAGCCGCTGCTGGCCCGCGACACCGCGTCCGCGGCGTATATCGCGACGCATTACAACGCTCCGTTGATGCGTCGCGACCCGGAGACCCTTGACTGGGACCCGACATACGGGACCGCAGCGGGTGTGGTGATTGGCGACCAAGGCAGGACACTCCGCTTCACGCTCAAGCCAGGACTTCAATGGAGTGACGGCAAACCGTTGACGGTCCATGACTACCGATACACCTATGCAAGGATGTCCGATCCCAGTACCGGATACCCGTACCGCGACTTGTTCCGGTCCTTTGAAGCGGTGACCACTCCGGATGACGAAACCCTCGAATTGACCCTTCGCGAACCGTTTTGCCCCGCACTCGACTACGCCGTCCTGAACCCGATCCCGCAGCACGTGTTTGGCGATGCTCCCCTCGACGCACATCCAGCGAGCACGAAACCGACGGTCGGCTCCGGAGCATGGATCTTGTCGTCGTGGACGCGCGACCAGGAGGCCGTCTTCGTTGCCAACGACCGGTTCTACCTCGGACGACCTCCAACGGACCGCCTTGTGTTCCGCCTGGCACGCGATGCCGACGCCGCGTTTGCACTCCTGCGGACCGGGGAGATCGATCACTCCGTCCTGCAAGCATCCGATTGGGACGAAGCCGCGCGCACACCGGGTATCCGCGCGGTCGGGTATTACCCGCCGACAGCCGCGTGGACGTATATCGGGTTCAACCTTCGCCGACCTTTGCTGTCCGACATCCGTATCAGGCGGGCACTTGCGCACGCGATCGACCGGACACGCATGGTCACGACAATCCGCCAGGGACACGCCCGACTGATCGACAGTATCGTCGCCTCAGCTTCATGGGCTTCGACCTCGGACGTCACGCGCAGTCCGTATGACTTGGCCAAAGCGCGACAACTTCTCGATGAAGCCGGCTGGCGAACCCCGGAAGGGCAACAAGAGGGAACCCGGACCCGGGATGGCGTCCCCCTGGTCCTGCGCCTCCATTACAACTCGGGCAATCGTGAACGCGAACAGATCGCAACCATGACCCGTGATTTCGCGCGGGCCGTAGGGATCCAGATCGACTGTGTCGCCGAGGAATGGGCACCCTTCCTCAATCGGGTCAATGGCACCCACGATGTCGACCTTTACATCCTCGGGTGGTCATCGCCAGTCGAACCCCACGGAACATCACCCATCTGGATGACGGGCGGTGGTCAGAATGCCTCCGGATACACGAACACCCAAGTTGACGCCCTCTTCAGTCAGGCGACCGCGGTGAATGGGTGCCGCCAAGACGAACGCCAGCGCCTATACGCCGAATTGCAAAGGAAGATCACTGCCGACGTCCCGTGCATCTTCCTCTGGGAAAATGAGAGCCTGAGTGCCTACGCCGACCGCCTCAACGTCAACCCATTGACCCGCCTTGGTTACGACTACCGACCATGGGAGTGGCGACCCCGCCCTGCGCCTTAGATCGCCCGAAGCATTTCGCGGCCGGGAATGTTGACCGACAACCCATCTGGCCGGTATCTTTCTATGGTTACGGGGCGTTCGTGGCTATCCTGTCGTAGGTGGCACTCGTTCCGACTTCTGATCGCGGAGAGACTGCCGTGTACGCAATCGTCGCCACCGGTGGAAAGCAGTATCGGGTCCAGCCGGGGCAGGTTCTTGATGTCGAACTGCTTGATGCCCCCGAAGGCACACGCATCGACCTAGGCGATGTCCTCATGATCAACACCGGTGAACACGTCACCGTTGGTCATCCCCACGTCGCTGGTGCCCGCTGTGTCGTAGACGTCCTTGCTCGCACCAAGGGCAAGAAGATCATCGTATTCAAGTACAAGGCAAAGGTGAGGTACCGTCGCAAGACCGGTCATCGCCAGAAATACAGCCGCGTCATCGTCCGCGAAATCGTCGCCGCCTGACGCCAACCGAACCCAGGGAGCTTACGATGGCACACAAGAAGGGCGTCGGCAGTTCGCGGAACGGCCGCGATAGCAACCCCAAGTACCTCGGCGTGAAGCGCTACGATGGCGAGGCCGTGCTGGCGGGATCGATTCTCGTTCGTCAGCGCGGTACCAAGTTCAAGCCGGGCAAGAATGTCGGAGTTGGCCGTGACTACACGCTGTATGCGCTCGTCAGCGGCAAGGTGAAGTGGCAGCCGTTCTCCTCCGAACGCAAGATGGTCACCATCCTGCCGGAGTGATCCCGGGCAGCGCCGGATGGGGTGGTTTGATGCCCTGTCCGCGCGCATGGGCCGCTAGCTCATCTGGGAGAGCGCAGCATTCGCATTGCTGAGGTACGGGGTTCGAGTCCCCGGCGGTCCACCAGTAACGATCAGGGAAGTGGACATATCCACTTCCCTTTTAGTTTCTGCGCGGCATCGGATCAATCGGTGTCACCGCCGGGCGTAGCCGTCTCGAGATCCCCAGTGGGCGTTTCACCCGGGGTGCTCATCTCAGCAACCGCAATATCTTCGTCAACCTGAGTGGTTACGACGGGAACATGCCTTGCCTGCCCCGACCCCCGCGGCGCGTCCGGGTCCATCGGAAGCACATCGCCAGGCCGGACGATTGACCAACCATCGCCCGCGCGTGGCACATCAGTCCAGTCATCTCCGTCATTCCCCCTGCGGTCACCCGGTCGGTTCGGCCTCTGAGCACCTGACTGCCCTCCCGACCACCCCGGTCGTCCCCGCCCATCGCGTCCCCCACCAGACGACGCTGCCACAAGGCCAGACCGCCCATCGCTCCTCGGCGAGGCGTCAGCTGCGATCGGTGGTGCATTGAGACGGAACTCCATCTCACCGTCACTCCAGATCATCACTCGGTTGATTCGCGCTAATGACGGCACTGGGCGCCCGGCACGACGCTGATCGAATAGGTGTTGAAGGATGCGCGCCTCGTGCGGATGTGCCTTGAGGTACGCATCAACCGCCTCGACCCCGCGGATCATGGGTAGTTCGTGATCAACCTCGCGCAACCGCGCCCCTGTCAGATTGGCCACCATCGTCCTTGCCATCAACGTCTGTTCCCTTCAAGACCCGCATGCATGAAAGTTAGACTCAACCACCACCATCGCCGGAATTGTCATTAATCCCCATCGGCAGACCCAACTGCGTCGATCCATCCAATCCACCATGAGGCGGGCGCCTCCGGCCAGTGCGCGCGCCCGCACGGACACCGCGGAAACCACCGCGTCCTACGGCAACAAGTTCCCCGTCCACGAAGTCGACTTGATATGCCTTCGGGGCATCACCATCGGGAACCGCGCCGTCAACCAGGTGCACCTCCGCGATCGCAGTTCCGGCACTTGATGCCCCGTCGCCCGGTTCGATTGCACCGCCGATGACCGGCATGGTGGCACGAGCGGTTTCCGCCTCTTCAACCAGTTCCACGGGTTCTCGATTGGCCAACGGCAACATTCCACGACCGCGGGGTGACGACCCCCCACCTGGAGTGTTTCCGGCAGCGTCAGAATCGAGTTCACGGTAGTCAATGTCCGGGGAGCCATCGCTTTCGCCGCTCGGGGTTGCATCTGAAACCACCTCCTCGGGCGAACCCTCCGGTGCCTCCTCAAGATCATCCGACCAATCTGGCAACCCGAATTGGCGTGGTCGACGCAGGAGCTGCATCATGGTCCTCCGAACGTCTGCATCCGACTGTCCGGAAAGTTCGGTCGTATCCCCGAGGATGTCATCCCATTGCCCTAGGTATCCCCGGAAGGCATTGACATCTCCTGCAACCAGGACCAGGCGCAAGCCACGCGCGAAATCGCGCACCTGCCCGGACTGCCCGTCGCGTACCCCGTCGGTCATCACGGCTACGACCATGGTACCCGCCGCCGCGTCCTGCCCGAGACCCAGTTCCATGCCACACCCGACTGGCACACTTCCCTGATGAACGCTCCAACCACGTCACCGGACCGCACGAACGCTGAACGCTTGGCCGCAGCCAGTCTGGCTGCCGGGGCGGTCAAGGATGGGATGGTGATCGGGTTCGGCACGGGTCGGGCCGCCGAAGCCGCCCTGACAATCCTCGCCCGACGTGTCTATGAGGGCCTGAAGGTTTCCGGCATCCCAACGTCGATCGCGACCGAGGCCCACGCGCGCGCCCTCGGCCTGCCCCTCACGGACCTGAGCGCGCATCCTTCCCTCGACCTGACCATTGACGGCGCCGACGAGGTCGATCCTGCACGCAACCTGATCAAGGGCGGCGGCGCGGCACTCTTTCGCGAAAAGGTTCTGGCGGCCGCCAGCGACCGCCTGATCATCGTGGTCGACTCCACCAAGTTGGTCACAAGACTCGGGTCGACGCGGGGCATACCCGTCGAGGTACTGCCCTTTGCAACTGGTGCGTGCATCCGTCAGATCGCGGAAATGGGTGGCGAAGCCATTGTCCGCACGAAGAACGAATCTCCCGTCGTCACCGACAACGGTAACTGGGTGCTTGACGTGATGTTTGACGCCGAGGCCATGGCAAATCCTCGAGCCTTGGACACAGCAATGCGCGCCATACCCGGGGTCATCATCACTGGACTCTTCTGGTCCTTCGACGCGACCGTCGTTGTCGGGACCCAAGGGGGAACCGAGGTCCTCGGTCCTCCGCTTTAGTGCCCGTTATTCAAATGCCGGTTGCGCCTGCACCGTTCTGAGCAATAACGGACCTCGTCCCACACGGTCAACCACTTCTTGCGCCATTCAAACGGCAGGCCACACGTGAGACACACCTTGGTTGGCAACTGTCCCTTCCGTCTTGCGGCGGGAAGGTTCTGATGACGGTTACTCACGAGTCCCCACCATTCAGATCGAGCGTGAGCTGCGGCGAATTCGTAACAGGCGCCCCGTCGTGAGTTGCCTGCGGCGCCACGGGCCTGGATGATCGTCCGCGCCGGGGCACCGATGATTGCTTGCGGCTCCCGTGCCTGATCAGGATCGCACGGGCCTCGGAACGAAAGGCATCCCCACGACGCACTGCCCAGACGCGTTCACGTGCACGCCGCGCCGCGACTTCGTGGTCGACAATCGGCGAGGGGTAGTCGGTACCGATCACGCACGAGACGAGGTTCTGCATGTCCTCGGGCATCCGCCACGGTTCGTG
>DDYL01000214.1:17232-19962 GCA_002347925.1 Chloroflexi bacterium UBA2235
GATTGCTTCACGGGGTTGTAAATACGGACCGTATTCGTTCCCGTCGTACCACTTTGCATCTGCATTTGTGGCCAATGGATGCCCGGCTCATAGTCAGTGAAAAGCCTCGCCAAATGCAGACCGGTCTCGCGCCAGTGCAACCACAATTGGTAGGACGCAAACGCAACGAGCATTGCACGCATGCGGAAATTGATCCATCCGGTCGAGGCAAGTGATCGCATGCATGCATCGACAAACGGGAACCCCGTGCGACCCGCCGCCCACGCCCGAAAGAGCGTCTGGTCAAACTCATTCTCACGGAGACCGTCGTAGGCCCGATGGAGGTTTGCAAACTCCAGGGAAGGGGAAGCCTCGAGTTTCTGGATGAAGTGGCAGTGCCAATGGAGACGCCCGATGTATGCCCGAAGTGCCGTGGCCTGGGCACCTCGGACTTCCGCCGGCAAGGCTTTCACCTCGGTCAGCCTTCGCCACGTCGCCTGCGCCACTTCGCGCATCGAAAGCGTGCCGTATGCAAGGTGCGCGGATAACCGGGAACAGGCCGTATCCGCGGTCAACGGACTCGACATCTCGCGGTGGTAAGTTGCGCCTCGATCGTTCAGGAAGGAGCGCAATAGGTCAAGCCCGGCTAAGCGTCCACCTGGCTGCCTCCCGGGACAATCGTCCGGTGCGAGACCAAGATCGGAGACACTCGGTATCGAACCCGGTTCAAGGCCTGGCAGGGACCGGACCGCCGCGGGCGCTTGAATAATCGGTGCGCGCATCTTCCGATCCCAACGCGATGCCCAACCATCACGCGTTCTGCGTGGACGCTCCACCCCGGACTGAGGAAACTCGTGCCACGGAACCGCACGGCCACGCGCCCACGCCGCAACTTCCTTGTCACGCGAGTACGTCCACCCGTTCCCGGTCTCCTCATGCGACCAGATCCCGGATATGCCGACCTGCCGGTGCAACCGATCTAGGAGCGAGACGGTGTCACCGGCCCGGATGACCAGGGTGCCCCCAATCGACAGGATGTCACGCCTCAACTCCTGAAGCGACTCCTGGATGAAGAGCCACTGGCGGGCGGACGCGCAGGTTTGCGCCCACAGGTCCGGTTCGGCGATGTAGAGGCAGACTACCGGTGCCCCGGTTGCAACCGCAGCAGTGAGAGGATGGTGGTCGACAATTCTCAGATCACGCTTGAACCAGACCACCTCAACCATGTGGATTCCCTCAACTCGGCCACAGCATCGCAGGGATGGGGAAGCGCTGGCGTCCGGGACGGGTCCCCTCGTATGGCAACCCCGTACGCTTTGCCAATGAATCCTCCTGAAGTAGCCGTTGGATCTTCACTACGCCGCGCCGTCGTGATCGGTGCCGGACCGGCCGGACTGTCCGCAGCCTCCCGCCTCGCGCTCGCAGGGGTCGATGTGACGGTCCTCGAAAAGAGCCGTGGCATCGGCGGGCGGGTTGCAACTCGGCGAACACGCGACGGACTCGCATTCGACCACGGGGCACAATTCGTCACTGCGCGCGGCACCTCGTTCGGCGCATTCCTGCAGGGGGCGTCCGAGATCGGATGTGCGTCGGAATGGAACCCGATCACCGATCCGTCCCGGTTCCATGTTGCCACCGGCTCGACCGACACCGCCTCGTCGGGACCAGCTTCACAATGGTTTGTCGGAACCCCCGGGATGTCCTCGCTGTTCAAGAACCTCGCTGCCGGATTGACGATCCGAACCGAGGTGACCGTGACGCGGGTGGACCTGACCGAACACGAGGTATGGGTAGACGCCATCGAATCCGAACACGGTCCACACCGTAGCGGCCCATTCGACGCGGCGATCATTGCTATTCCGGCAGCCCAAGCCAGCGCAGTTGCCGGGCACCTTGACGGTGTCGCCGCTTCACTCGCAAGGGTTGTCATCACCCCATGCTGGGCACTGATGCTTGCCTTCTCTGGCGACCTGCAGATGCCATCGGACGTGTTCCGTCGGTCCGAAGGCCCAATCGCATGGGTTGCTCGAAATACCTCCAAGCCCGGGCGCGCGCCGGAAGTCACCACATTCGTGGTCCACGCATCGCCGGAATGGACCCGGGAACATCTCGAAGACAATCCCGGAACCATCGCCACCCAGCTGTTCGACGCGCTGCCGGCGGTGGTTGGAAGGACATTGCCCGATCCGCAATACGCCGTCTCCCACCGGTGGCGGTACGCCCAGACCGCGGTACCCCTTGCCTCGCCGTTTCTCGAAGCGGTCAACGGGCGGGTGCTCATCGGGGGTGACTGGGCGACCGGAGCCAGAGTCGAAGCGGCTTGGGAGAGTGGCGAAGCGATGGCGTTGCGCCTGCTTTCCCAGTAAGCCCAATTCCTGCGCTATCGGCCTAACCCTGAAAGTACGCCAGGATGCCACCCATGAGCACACAGTTAAGGATGTCGTTCCCGACCTCAAGCGCCCACACGCCAAAGCCATGCCCACCGAACAGTCGGTGGCCCAACGGGGCAGTTGCAGTGAACCCCACCCCGGCAACAAGTCCGACGATAAGTCCATCTACGACCCCGAATGACGTCGCAATCCCGGCGCGCATCGCCAGATTGATGACCACCGCCATGGCGCCCGCCTGGACGATCTGTGCCACGAAGGTAGACCCAAAGACGACCCCCATGGACAGGTTGCCACCGGGGTTCGTGGTCGATCCCGGTTCGTGACCCATGAGACGCCACCATAGTGGGAAGAAGGTCTTCGG
>DDYL01000023.1:0-573 GCA_002347925.1 Chloroflexi bacterium UBA2235
ATTAGAGATCAGGCGTATCATGTGTGCATATCACTCACCTAATACGGACTCGGCAATAATGTGCTTGCCGACTGGTCCTGTGGGCGTAATCTGACGGGATTGCCGACAAATGGCCGCCAATACATCACCACGTCCACCGACATACTGGTTTGTCAACGCCTGGTTGGGTAGTCAGGATTTTTCAGAAGAGTTCATCAATGGAGGTTTCTGGGAGAACCGTCTTTCGGAGAACCGGTCCGCGTACTCAGCGATGGTTCAGGAGATGGCTCCTGGCGATCAAATTGCCCTGAAGATCGGTGGGCAGCGTCCTGCCTTTGTGGGGGCGGTTGTGCGGCATTCATGGTTCCAGACGATCGCGATCGCGGCGACTGGCACCGTTATTGCGAATGTGGGTGACGGTATCCGGGCCAACGTTGAGTGGACGAGAGAACCTGAACCTCGTGTCTGGTCCTTCTACACCAATTTCAGGCTGATATGGAAAGTGGTGCCGTCTGTATCTTCGGATCCAGACTTTCAATCCGCTCTTGTTGCGTTTGCTTTTAATCACGAACCTCAACGTGTGTACTCGTGGCT
>DDYL01000023.1:616-4201 GCA_002347925.1 Chloroflexi bacterium UBA2235
CAGTCACTTAGTGCTTTCGAAGGTCTCCTCGGGAGGGTGACCGACTACGATCCATTCACGGTCATGGCATCGTGGAACCGGCAGTCGTTTGATGTTGACATGCGCCGGGATCGGGCGATGCGCGTCAAGGATGCGCTGAAGTTGCGCACACCGCTCCCTGAACATTTTGCAGGTGTTGCGACCGTTGACGGCAATAGTCGCTTCTGCACCGTTTCCCCGAACCCGGATGCCGTGGAGGTCGAAGTCCTGTGGCGGGTNNTTCGATGCGGCGTTTGAGTACCTCTTCCGGTTGCACGGACCGGATCCGAGGCAGGAGTTCATCGAGGCGTATGACCGGGCCGTCGCCCTCCCGGGAGTCGGGTGGAACCTGACGACCGGGTTGTCATGGGCGACGCCGTGGGAGTTTCCACCACTCGACCGAGAGACCCGTGCGTTGATCGCTGAACGGTATCCGGACCTTCTGCCTCTCGGTGTCGACGGGCCTGTTCTCGATGGTGCTGGCTACGTCCGGCTTGTCGAGACGCTCCATCCGCGCGACTTCACACCACAGACTGTGCTGGTCTCTTTTCCTGCACTTGTTGCCGAGGCACACAAGGAGATGGTCGTGTCAACGTTTGAGAAAATCACCACCTCTTTGCAAGGATCTGGCCTCTACGTTCCTTCGGAGACCCTTGCAACGTACCTCTTGGCGCTGCAGGCCAAGCGGTTTGTCATCCTCAGTGGCATTTCCGGGACTGGCAAGACGCGGATTGCGACCGAAGTCGCGAAGGCGCTGGGAGCTTTCACAGACACCGCCCCGAAGCCGGATCTACCAACCGAACCGCCTTTGAACTCCGATACCGATTACGTTGACGTCATTGTCCGGCCCTCAATGCTTGACCAGAAATCCATGGTCATTCCGCGTCGGATGCGCGCGCTTCTTCCGGTTACTGCAAGCCGGGAAGTCCGGCTCACTTTCGACGGTAGGCACGAAAATATCTATCTCTATTTTGATTCTGTTCGTGATGTGGCGCATCTTATGTTCCGACGTGTTGTCGGAGCGTGGTTCCGTGAGACCTTCATGATTGATGACCGGTTCCGATTGCGCATCGTTGGGGCTGACGACCCCGATACTGCCGAGATCGAACTAGTTCCATTGATCGCGGGAGGGGTTCCAGTTGCGTTTCCCGAAAGCAGTCCACCGCTCACCTTCATCCCGGATGTTGCGAGGCAGGCGCTCATCGCCGTGCGGCCGGACTGGACTGACAACCGCAGTGTTCTTGGCTACTTCAACCCCTTGCACCAGCAATATCAGCCGACAGTTTTTTTGAAATTCCTTCTTGATGCACGCGATGAAGTTGAACGCGCCGAACGTGCCGGAGGGCAGGCCCGTCCGTTCTTCGCCATCTTTGACGAGATGAATCTAGCGCGGGTTGAACACTACTTTTCAGACTTTCTTTCGGCGCTTGAGTCTGGCGATGCCATTGACCTCCACGACGACGAGGAAACGGTTGACGGTGGCACTGATGAAGGGATTTCCATCCCCCGGCGACTGACCATTCCGCCGAACGTGTACTTCACCGGCACGGTCAACGTGGACGAGACGACCCACATGTTCAGTCCGAAGGTGCTTGACCGAGCGTTTGTGATCGAGTTTGACGAGGTCAACCTTGAGGCATACGGCAGGATGGTGGCGGATCCCGGGGATGGTGCCGTGCCGGATCACGTAGTTGCCTTGCCGCAATTCACCGGGATTGGCGGGGAATTCCGGTCCCCGGATTCGTCCGACTGGGAGGCGTTCGGGGAACTTGATCGGGGCCGGTATCGTCAGGCACTCATCGAGTTACACACCGCGCTGAAGAAGTTTCACCGGCACTTTGGATACCGGGTTGCCAATGAGATTGCCCGGTTTGTGGTGCTGGCGGACACCCAGTCAGACGGCCTAATGACCGCCGATGCGTTTGACATTGCCGTCGTGGCGAAGGTCTTGCCAAAGTTCCACGGTACTCGACGTGATGTTGAGGAACCCTTGAAGGCGGTCTTCCAGTGGGCGATTGACGGATCTTCGGGTACTCGAACTGATCGGCACGACGACCGAAATTGGGTTGCCGACTCGGGCACGCACCTTTCATTTCGTGCTGGACAAACCAGTCGCTCGTCGACGCCTGCCACGGGAACCGAGGCTGAAACTCCGGATGCGACGGCACCCAGGCCTGATACCGGCTCCGCGACCCGCTATGCGCGCACGGCGATGAAGGCTTGGCGGATGCTGCGTCGTCTGGATGGCGGCTTCACGTCGTTCATGGAATGACCGCCGTGACTGGCGTACCGTTCGACGACCTGTCCTTTGTTGGCCTCTATGAGGCCACAAGCCTGCGTGGCGCCAGTTCGGCGAACGATGGGAAGCGCATTGCGCATGGCCGCCTCGTGCTTGATGGTGGGAGCGAGTGGATCGTGTCGGGTTCGCACGTCTTGCGCCAACGCGTCCAGGCTGCGGTCGGCCGGTACGCTGAACGGATCGGCGACCGGCTGATCCTGTCGTTCCGCAATGCTGTTGGCCGGTTCCGGGTTGTTGGTGTCTGCGACATCGAGGTTGAGACGAACAAGATCGGGGCATCGTCGTTCAACGCCATGCTTGAACACCTGATGGTGGTCGCGGCTGAGTTGCCATTCGCATCGGGTGCGATGGGCTCTCTGCCGTTCGAACGCACCAGTGTCTCGCACCGTGATCTGGCATACCACGCGTTTGTCTATCTGCGTCACGCGGTCCTTGAGCCGGACTTTGCGTCGGGCGTTCAGGGAGTCACCGACCCGACGCTTGTCGAGTCCCTTGAGGCGATCATTCGAGATCCGCACCACCGTCTGGACCGTGAACCGGTGCTAGTCGACGCGGGCATGGCGCGGTCGGTCGATAGTCGCTCCCTGCTTGACCTCGTGTCGCGTCCGGGCGGATTGGAAAGGGCGCCTGCGGGCCTTGGTGGTGCGCTTTCCAAGATCATGAAGGGGCACCTTCCGCGGGTCGTCCTTGAGAGGCAGGCGATCCGCACGGTCGATCTTCCGGAGAATCGTTTCGTGCGCGCCTTTCTCGATCAATGTCTTGATGTGGTGGCGCAGATGCGTCGGTTGATCGTGACCGAGGCGCGGTTGTCGGTACATTCCGTGCGTCTGCAGTCGGAGTGCGACCAGATCGAGACGGCGCTGCGTCCGATCCGGCAGGCGTCGTTGTGGGATGACGTAGGGATGATGACCTACATACCTGCGGGATCGACGGTGCTTCAACGACGGTGGCCGTACCGGGAGACTTTCCGGCACTTCACCCGCCTGATGCTTGGATCGCGAGTGCCGGTTGACCAACGCGATGTCTGGGCAATCCTTGAGGCGAAGGATGCGGCTAACCTCTATGAGCTTTGGTGCTACTTCGCGGTGGTCGAGGCGGTCACTGACGGGATGGGTCGCCGGCCCGATGAGGCGTCGGCATTCATCGCGTCGCATCTCGACGTTGGCGTGCCGTGGAAGTATGACGTTGTCTGGCATGCCACTCAAGGGACACCAAGGGTGAACGTGATCTACAACGCCACATTCTCAAAGGCTGGTGAGTATCGGCGG
>DDYL01000023.1:4233-4510 GCA_002347925.1 Chloroflexi bacterium UBA2235
GAGTGCCGAGGAAGGTGGGGATGACTGGGCATCCGCGCGGATTGGCAGGAATGTGCTTTCCACGTACGAGACGGCCCACACGTATCGGGACGCACTGGAAAATGTCAGGTCAGTCCGGATCCTGTATCCGGGCACCGAGGCCTCCTTCCATCCCGCACACGGTGCGGTGAATGGATTGCGTGATGGTGTGGGTGCGCTTCCTCTTCGGCCGGGAGATGCAGTGCAGATGATGCAGTTGCGGGAAGTCCTCTCGGATCTCATCTTGCATGACTGACAG
>DDYL01000052.1 GCA_002347925.1 Chloroflexi bacterium UBA2235
GCGCCGGAACCGGGCAGCTCGATTGCGAGGTTGTGGGACCTCTACGACCAGACCAAGGTCGAGCCGGATGTCAACAAGCGGAACAAGCTCGTCTGGGACATGATCAAGATCCATGTCGAGGACGGCCCGTTCTTCAGCGGGCTTTCCGCGAACACTCCAGCGATCGTCCTGGTGAAGAAGGGTCTCAACAACGTGCCGAAGCGCGATGACCTCGCACTCGGCGGGTTCGTTGCGCCGTGGATCCACCCGACCCCGGCGGTTTACGATCCGGAGACCTACTACTGGGACAACCCGGCAGCGCATTGATCCGCTCGCACTAAACCCGCACTTGTCTACCCCGCATTACTTTCAGCCGCTTCTTGCGGCTGGGAGTGGTGCGGGGTTCATGCTTCAATGGGGTTGAAATGGGACTGACGATCCACGAGCGGTATGGACTGAAGCCGGTCATCAATGCGACATGTCACTGGACGACGTTCGGTGGAACGGTCATGTGGCCGGAGGTCAGTGTGGCAATGGCCGAGGCGTCCGTCGCTTGCGTGGACATGCGTTCGCTACAAGATGAGGCGAGCAGAAGGATTTCTGCACGCACGAACGGCGAGGCGAGCCTTGTCGTGTCAGGGTGTGCGGCGGCGTTGATGGTTGGCGCGGCGGCCATCATGACGGGCCACGACCATCGACGAATGGCCTCGCTTCCTCATACTGCGGCCATTGAAGGGTCATTCAAATTCCCCTACGGGTTCGTGACGCGACGGTTCGGTCGGGTTGCGGATATACACGGTGAATACGAGGCGTGGGGATATGCGCACGCTGTTCGGGGTGCAGGTGGGGTCTTTCAGGAAGTCGGTGACGCAGACCATTTGACGCGTGAGGATTTTGAAGCGGGATTTGATAGTCACACCGCCGGCGTTTACTGGGTCAGCGATGGGCTGGATCGAGGCATGTCACTTGAGGAAGCAATCAAGGTGGCTCACTCACATGGCGTGCCGGTTCTCGTCGACGCTTCAAATACGCTACCTCCGGCGTCGAACTTTCATCATTTCATCGACTTGGGTGCTGACCTCGTTGCGTACTCGGGGGGCAAGGGTCTTCGGGGACCGCAAGGCTCGGGCATCCTAACCGGGCGACGGGACCTCATCGAAGCCGCTCGGCTTCAATCGAGCCCGGTGCACGGGATTGGCCGCCCACTGAAAGTCTCCAAGGAGGAAGTCTTTGGTTTACTCACGGCAATCGATGTTTGGGCGTCACGAGACCATGATTCTGATTTGCAGGCGGCGCTTGAGCGAACATCTTCTGCCGTTGCGGGTATCAACGGGATATCAGGTTTGCTTGCTGAACTGAAATTTCCAGACCACATCGGGAGGCCGTATCCTACGGTATTTGTGCATATTGATGACAAAACCGGAGTTCACGCGAAGGCTCTTCAGGAATCGCTCTTGAGTGGCACACCGAGTGTCGCGATAATGGGCCACACTGATCCGAAAGTTGTCAGAATTGACGTTCGTGTCTTGTCCGATGAGGACGCAGCATTGGTGGTGAGTGCAGTCGGACACGCGATGCGTTCGCTCATTCGTTGATTCCCGGTCGAGTCGTTGGAAGATTTGTGGCGGAGGCGACAAGACGAGAGCCGGCGATTTTCCGAGAAGAGCATGTAAACGGGGCGTGAAACACGGTGAACGAACGGGCTCAGCAGGCGGTCGTGCAAGTCCTGAACGATGCAATCGAATCGCTTGGCGAATGTGGTGTGCAGGTGGCGGCCTACCACAAAGGCGAGGTTGTGGTTGACGCGGTGGCCGGGATTGCAGATCCCGGGACCGGGCGCGAGGTAGACCACGATACGCCGTTCCTGGTCTTCTCTTGCTCGAAGGGCATCACGGCGACCCTCGTTCACTGCCTCCATGAGGCTGGCCTTGTCGACTATGACGCCCCAATCGCGCAGTACTGGCCTGCGTTTGCGCGCAACGGCAAGTCGGGAATTACTGTCCGTGATGCCTTGACACACCGCGCCGGGCTATCCGAGGTTGCGGATGTCTCCTGGCTTGATCAGTGGAACCTTGCCGATGCGGGCCGGGCGGTTGAAGGCGCATCTACGCTGTGGGAGCCTCGATCAACCCTCGTCTACCACCCGGTCACGTTCGGCTCGATCCTTGGGAATATCGTGGTGCGTGTGTCGGGAGAGTCGTTTGCAAGCGCGGCCGACCGGGAGATTTCTCAGCGTCTCGGAATAACGGACCTCACGTTTGGAATTGATCCGTCAGACGTGCTGCGGGCGTCTACCAGGGCTGTTCTGGTCACAGCCGGCTCGCCAGGCGTGGATACGGGTATTGCGCCACCTTCCAGAGAAGAGAGTGACCAATCCGACCGAATGGTCGCGTTCGGCAACGACCCGCGATGGATCCACGGCTGTATGCCAGCGGCAAACCTCACGACGTCCGCACGGGCGCTTGCCCGGGTTTATGCGTCTCTTGGCCCAGACGGCGTTGATGGTGTGCGCCTCTTGCGGGACGAAACGCTGTCTGAAGCCGTTCGTCCAAGTTTCGGAAACGACGGATCATCACTTGCGATGGGGATGGGACTTGGCTACCAGTTGGGGGGGATGCCGGAAGTGGCTCCGACCGGGCACCGCCTTGCTCCGTGGCGGGATGCGTTTGGTCACGATGGTGCTGGAGGTCGGGCAGCCATGGTTTCACCTCGCCATCGCCTTGCGGTGGCGCTGACCAAGAATGCGGTGACCCCAGGTCGATACTCGCTCGTCACTTGGCGAAGAGTGCTGGAGGCAATTTCCGCTTCGTTGGGAATTCCCTTCGAAGCGTAGACGCGGGCTGGGTGTCCTCACGCCGTTGTCTCCGGTAATGCGGGCGGAGGCTGTCATGCAAGTGCGTCGAAAGCGATCCAAGCCTTGGCATGCGCTTCGCGCGCTGCGTCCCACTTGACTTCGGACTCCCGGTGCAGTTCGGTCACGGTGGCTAGGTGAACCGACGCTCCGTGGTAATCGGCGATGGTTGCCCGTCCCAGTGCAAGTTTGGCATCCCGAAGTTCATATGTTGCAACCAGATATGAGAAGCGGGCGGAGCCAAGTTCCTCGTACTTGTGGGATCCATCATTGGTCATCATCACGTCCCTGCCTTGACCCTGACCATACATCCTGGAAATTGAAAATTGACGGAATACGACTTCAGAATACGTCTCAATATGAAAGCGCAGACTAATGGGTTCGTTGATCGTCTGAGTAGAACCCCCTATGCCCTGATTGCGTGGCACGGCTATTTCAGCCAGTTGGTCCCTTCGCGAGCTCAGAGGTGAACCTTTCGATGTTGGTCCCACTGAGGCTCCCAACGACTTCACGCATTCTTTCTTCAGGGCTCATCGTCGAAGGCATGCGTAAGACGATAGTGATCAGTCGGCCAAGCGCCTCGATTGCTGCACCGCTCTCACCTCCGACGACGTTGCCTCTCAGGAAAACCTGTTCGGCGCCCCCTTCATGTGAACGAACGATCGTCGCGACCACGATGCCAAAGGAGGTGTCTATCCATGTGGTCGTACATGGCGATCCGCGACCCGGATCCCTGAGCATGTCAGTTACAGGTACCCGGTTCGCCCGAACCTTGTCGACCACGTCCGCTTTATCTTGTCTTGATTGCATGGCTACTCCATCAGACCGAGACCTGTCCAGTTCCGTGGGTCTGGCCGCTGACCGTCATTATAGAACATAATTTCTAGAAAGGCCTCGTGGGACAGCTGGGACGGGCTTCGTTGAAGAGCGCACGGTCATGCGTCGCGATGGATGCAGATGGACAGGCGTCGGTCGAGATGCTTGGACCGTCACCGTGACCTACCATCCCATCAGATGAATACTGCTTCGGCCAAGATAATCGCGGGAACTGCGTCAAGACCGCGCGACATTGGTCTCACCACGCCCGTCCCGCCGAATGTCGCGTGGGTCCGGGTTGCGTCTCTCGCCGGTCCCGCGGTCATAGACGGTCTTCTATCCATGACCGTGGGTGTGAGCGGTTTGCTCATGGTAGGGCGCCTTGGAGACTCCGCCCTTGCGGGAATGGGAGCGGCCCTTCAGCTGATCTGGTTTGCAATAAGTTTTGGTGCTGCACTGGGAACCGGAACAACGGTCCTGATTGCGCACGCTATCGGTCGGGGAGACCAGGTCCAGGCAACGCATACGTTGGTACAAGCAACTTTGGCCGCCGTGACTGTCAGCGCTGTCATAACGTCGCTCGCGCCATGGACACGTGAGGCAGTGGCGCTTTTGGGAGGTGACGCGGAAGTCACTCGGCAAGGCGCGGAGTACCTGCATGTCACAGTCGTCGGCGCAATCGTTCTGGTTCCCGCAGCCGTGTTTGGCGGGGCGTTGCGCGGTTCAGGTGACACCAGGACGCCGATGTTTGCCGGGTTGCTTACAAACCTCGTAAACCTGCTTGTCAGCCCTTCACTGGTGTTCGGCCTCTGGGGGTTCCCGGCATTGGGGGTGGCGGGTGCTGCTTGGGGGGCGACGCTTGGCCGGGGCGCTGGTGCGCTGCTTCTGCTGACAATCCTCCTTAGGGGTCGAGGCGTCCTGGCGTTGCCGTTTGGACCTGGTGCACGGTCTCGATGGCGATTAGACCTTCACGAAATGACGAGAGTCGTGCGCCTGAGCTTGCCGGCTGCTATTGAGCAAGGGCAGTCGACCATGGCGACACTTCTTTTTGGGGTTCTTGTCCTCGCCCAGGGAACTTCAATTTCGGCAGCACAGCGTGTGGTTTTCAACCTCATGGGAATTTCCTATTTGCCGGCAATTGGCTGTGCCACGGCCGCAACCATTCTCGTCGGCCAGGCGTATGGGTCGGGTGTGCCATTTCCCGGTGGGCCAGCCGCCATTACTGCGACGAGCCGGGCATACGTGCTTTCGCTAGCATGGCTTGCTACATCTGGTGGCATGTTCCTGGTGTTTGCTCCGTCATTGGTTTCGCTGTACACGGGTGTCCCAGAAGTAGTTGACGCTGGAATCCCAAGTCTGCGGGTCATCGGGATGTACCTGCCAATTTCCTCGCTGGCAATCGTGTTTGGTTCGGCACTGCGTGGAAGTGGCGACACGCGATTTCCTATGATTGCCAGTGCTCTGGTGATGTGGTTGGTGACGCTTCCTCTGGCATGGGTAGCCGGAAATGTCCTTGAAGCAGGTCTGACCGGGATGCTGGTTTCCTTCAGCTTTGGCGGGCTCCTGGGCGGCATTGTGCTGTTCCTTCGGTGGCGCTCGATTGAATCTTCGCTCCGGGTCGCCCCTCGATGAGTCGGCGCGAACCCCTCTACGCTGACCGGTGGGGCGTCACTGGGCAGTTCCTTTTTGTAGGGCTCTGGCACTCAAGGTAACGCTGGTTTAGCGGACACCGTTCGCCAGTGAGGCAATCCGCGGTTGGATTTTGATCAGTGGTCGCGCAAGGCTCATGATTCCGGCAAAGCTGCCGATACTTGGTGGGAAGCCAGTCGCGCAGCAGGCGGAACCGGACACTGTGGCCGCAGTGACCAGTGACGGCGCGCTTGGGTGAACGCACAGGGGTTCGCCAAGGACGGCGGCTCCACACGAAGCCAAGGAAGGGCAACGGCCATGGCACTGCGGATCAATTACAACTACGAGTCGGTTTCGGCTCAGCGGAATCTGTCGGGCACCCAGAGCAGTTTCTTCAAGGCCATCGAGCAG
>DDYL01000188.1:0-2499 GCA_002347925.1 Chloroflexi bacterium UBA2235
TTCTTCGGCGGTTCGCAATTGAGCCAGTTCATGGATCAGACGAACCCGCTTTCCGAGGTAACGCACAAGCGTCGGCTTTCTGCCCTTGGCCCTGGTGGACTTTCGCGGGACCGGGCAGGCCTTGAGGTTCGTGACGTCCATGAGTCCCATTACGGCCGGATCTGTCCGATTGAGACACCCGAGGGTCCGAACATCGGATTGATCGGGTCTCTCGCGACGTTTGGCCGCATCAACGATTACGGTTTCATAGAGACGCCGTATCGTGCCGTTCACCGCACGGTGTCAATCACTGCAAACACTGATCCGCACGAATTGGTTGGCAGGCAGATTGCTGTCGATGCGCGCGGGCGCGTTCCATCGGCGGTTGCTTCGATTTTCGAGTCGAGCACGGTGGCCCCGCTCGTATCGATTGTCGCTAGCCGACCAATTGAGGTTGACGCCACTCTCGCGAGTGCTTTGGTTGCCTCTGCGTCGGACCACGGTGACTTTGAGTTGCCGGTCAGATCGTATGTGAAGGGCGCCGACGATATTCGGTACCTCGCGGCAGACGAGGAAGAGGTCTATTACATCGCGCAGGCGAACACTGAGATTGACGGCAATGGAAATATTGTTCAGTCGACAGTTGTGGTGCGTCACGTCGGTGAGTTCGAGACTGCGCCAGCAGAGCGTGTGAATCTGCTCGACGTTTCGCCTAAGCAGTTTGTCTCGGTCGCAGCAGCGCTCATCCCGTTCGTTGAGCACGATGATGCGAACCGCGCGTTGATGGGTGCGAACATGCAGAGGCAGGCCGTGCCGCTGCTGCGACCTGAGGCGCCACTCGTCGCAACTGGGGTTGAATTTCAGGTGGCCAAGGACTCCGGCCAGGTTGCGATTGCGAAGGCGACTGGTGAGGTAGTTAGTGCTACCGCTACCGAAGTGGTGGTAGTGGACCACGATGGTCAGCCTCATCGGCACGCCCTACGGAAGTTTGTGCGGTCGAACCAAGGTACCTGCATTAACCAGCGCCCCATCGTGTCAAAGGGCGATCACGTGGTGGCTGGCCAGCCGATTGCGGACAGCATGTCCACCGATGGTGGCGAACTTGCTCTTGGGCAGAATGTGCTGTGTGCATTCATGTTCTGGGAGGGTGGCAACTTCGAGGACGCGATACTTCTTAGCAAGCGGCTGGTTCAGGACGACAGGTTCACCTCAATTCACATTGAGAAATACGAGGTTGAGGCGCGAGACACCAAGCTTGGGCAAGAGGAAATCACCAGGGATATTCCGAATGTTGGTGAGGATGCCCTGAGGCATCTCGATGACGATGGGATCATCTACGTTGGNNTCGCTTCGCGTCCCCTCAGGTGAGTATGGCAAGGTTGTCGACGTCAAGAAATTCAAGCGTGATGACGCCGGCGCTGGCGAGTTGCCTGCCGGTGTTCACGAGATGGTCCGGGTGTCAATTGCGGTCAAGCGTAAGTTGACCGAAGGTGACAAGATGGCCGGCCGCCACGGCAACAAGGGTGTCATCGCGAAGGTCATGCCCGTTGAGGACATGCCGTATCTCGAGGATGGCACTCCGGTCGACATTATTCTGAGCCCCCTTGGCGCACCGTCGCGAATGAACATCGGCTCAATTCTCGAGACACATCTTGGCTGGGCGGCGTCGGCGCTGGGGATTAAGGTCGCCTCGCCGGTCTTCGATAGCGCAAAGGAGAGCCAGATCGAGGATCTCCTCCAAGAGGCCAAGAATGTTGCTCTGGCTGCACAGGAAGGCGAGGATGTTGGCCGGCCGTCGGTCTTCAACCCCAACGGCAAGGCACGTCTCTACGATGGCCGGACTGGTGACGCATTCGATCAGGATGTGTGTGTCGGGTACATCTACATGCTGAAGCTTGCCCATTTGGTTGAGGACAAGATCCATGCGCGCTCCACCGGGCCGTATTCCCTCATCACTCAGCAGCCGCTGGGTGGGAAGGCTCAGTTCGGCGGTCAGCGATTTGGTGAGATGGAGGTATGGGCGCTTGAGGCGTATGGCGCGGCGCACATTCTTCAGGAGCTGCTTACCGTCAAGTCTGACGATATCGTTGGTCGGGTGAAGACTTACGAGGCGATCGTCAAGGGCGAACCGATCATGGAACCGGGCGTGCCTGAGTCCTTCAAGGTTCTCATGAAGGAGCTGCATAGCCTTGGTCTCGCAGTTGAGGTCCTCAACGAGAATGAGGAAGAGATTCCTCTGATTGATGACAGTGGTGGGGATTCGCTCCCCGAGCTTGGCATCAACCTTGAAGGGTTTGAGGACCGTGATTGATCTACGCGTCGATGTGAAGGGAAACTGACCGTGGAAGTCAACGATTTCAACGCTATCCGCATCGGCATTGCGTCGCCGGACCTGATCCGTTCGTGGTCATACGGCGAGGTCACCAAGCCGGAGACCATCAATTACCGGACACTCAAGCCTGAGAAGGACGGGTTGTTCTGCGAGCGCATCTTCGGTCCCACCAAGGACTGGGAGTGCTA
>DDYL01000188.1:2660-3076 GCA_002347925.1 Chloroflexi bacterium UBA2235
AAGGTTCTGTACTTCGCGTCCTACATCACGATTTCCGTGGACGCCGAGGCGCGCCAGCGAGCTATTGAGGGCATCGAAGCTGCGGTTGCCGAGCGTTCAACGCAGGTTGACGTTGCGACGACCGAGCAGCAGAGGGTCCTCGAGACGCAGGTCCAGGCCGAGTTTGATCGCCTGGATGCCGAGAAGCATCAGCGTATTGCGGAGCTCACCATGGGTGTGGCTCCGATGGCAGGTGGTTCAGAGGGTGACGCGGTCGATGCGGAGACCCAGCCATCGGGTGCATTGGGTGGCACACAACTGGAGGATGAGGTCCGGCGGATCGATTCCGAGACAGACCGCGAGAAGGAACGCATCCGGGCGGTTGCCAATGCCGAAATCGATGCGCTCGCTCGCAAGATGAACGAGGAGATCGAGGC
>DDYL01000180.1:0-2255 GCA_002347925.1 Chloroflexi bacterium UBA2235
ACCACGGTCGCTTCCGGTGGCCAAAGGTCTGCCTTCACGAGGATGAGGACGAGGAGATCGCATACATCGTTTGCGAACTGCATGTGGATCTCTCGATGGGCGTGCACGGACGCCTCCTTCACGAACTCGTCGACTCGGCGATATCGGATGGGTTTGCGTTCTGGCGGTGGCTGAAGCGCCGCTTGGATGGGGAACCGGACATGAAGGTGCTGCAACCAGACGATGACGAAGCCGATATCGAGACGGCATCCGCACCCAGTACCGAGGCAATGGACTTGGAGGATGCGCCGTTCTGAGACACGGGTGTCCCCGGCCCGGCCCGGAGTTGCCACTCTTCAGGCGAGATTGACTATTGGTTCACGGAACCCCGAGCCCGTCCGGTGCGAAGTCGGACCAGTTCACGCTTCATCTCGCGCAGGCGCTCCCCGTGCAGGGGATAGGTCTGGAGGACGAGGAAGGCCGTCGCGCACCCGGCACACGGCAGCAGGGCCATGAAGATGCGGAAGCCGTCGCTGACGCTAGCCGGTTGTTGCGCGAGCGAGGCGTCGTATCCGTAGATGCTTGAGATCAGCCCGAATGCCACGAAGACGATGGCCGTGCTGAGGGTGATGACCATGCCATTCATGCCGACATACATCGCCTCGCGACGTGTTCCGGTGCGCACCTCGTCCTCATCGATGACATCGGAGATGAGCATGTTGTCCATCAGGAAGATGCCGGCAAAGCCGACCCCGATCAGGACGGCGGCGGCGACCGTGGTGGCCAGGTCGGTGACAAACCACAGGGGGACCATGCCAACGGCGACGGTGGCGTAGGCAATCAGCCCAGTGGTGCGCGGTTCGTAGCGGTTGGCGATGAGTTGGCGCCACGGGTAAAGCATGATGGCCGAGACGATGAAGGCCGTCGCCAGGATGATCCCGGTCTGTGCCCCATCGATCTTCAGGGTGTATTTCACAAAGAACGCCATGCCGGTTGCCATGCTGTTGGTGGTGACGAAGCGGAGGGTCTGGGCGAAGGTCAGGGTCAGGAAGCTGCGGTTGGTTGCGAGGTAGCGCAGGGCGTCGGTAAACGACATCGTCGGTTCCTGCGTTTCGGCAGACTCGACCATTCCGGCCTGTCCGATCAGGATGGCGACGAGGCTGATGCCGGCGAAGATCGTGCCCATGGTGCCCCACCCGAGGCGGTCGCCGATGACGGGCGGGAGAGCCACACCAAGGAGCAGTGCGACGGTGAGGAAGATCATCATCTTGGCAGCGACGTCGGTGCGTTCGCGGTAGTTCACGAACATCTCGGGTAGCAGGGCGTAGTACGAGTTGCCGACGGCGCTGTTGAAGCCGTCGTAGATGACGATGGCAACGAAGAAGTAGATGAGCAACGCGACCGGGTCGTCATTGCCATCGAAGGGGGCAAGCCAGAGGGCGGCGAAGGTGACGAGGAAGGGAACCGATCCGTAGCGCAACCACGGAATCCGTCGTCCGAGACGGAAACGGGTGCGATCCTGCCAGTAGCCGATGAGCGGGTTGTTGACGGCGTTGTAGATGGCGTAGATGGTGAGGGCGGTGGCGGCCCACGATGGGGGCAGGTGTTTGACGTCGGTATAGAAGAAGAGGAGTGAGACGCCGAAGACCTGCCCGGGCATGGTGATGCCCATCATGGCGCCTCCGAACATCCACCGCTGGAACTGGGAGGTACGGGCCTGAGGTTCGCTCTGGGTGATGTCGGTGGTTGCGGTTGTCATGGCGTCACCCGTGCGCCGGGCGGACGTTCCCGGCGTTCCCGGCGGGCAGTGTACCCGCCACGTGCAGGAGTGGTGTGCCTCGGTAAGTGTGGTTGGGCGGGGGTCGGGCGCCTCTTCCACGGATCCTGTCTTCCTTTCATTCACCGACTTCGCGTCTCCGCCAATTGCTTTGGCCGTCACGGCGGGAGGCAGGACGGGTTGCCATGCGGGCGTAATCGGGTGGTTCGGGAAGCTACGCGGGTCTCGCGCTAGGATTGGTCCGTGAACGAGGAACTTGTGGTGGACGGCGAACGGGTTGACCGCTACGCCAACGGGACAGTGAAGGCCGTTGGGCACGTGCGTGACGGGCAGCTCGATGGTGCGTGGCGGTGGTACCGCATTGATGGATCGCTGATGCGGACCGGGCAGTTTGACCTCGGCGTGCAGGTTGGCCAGTGGCAGACGTTCGATCGCACTGGCCGGTTGGTCAAGACCACGACGTTCAAGCCCCGACCCGTGGCGTGACGCGGCGTGGGAG
>DDYL01000180.1:2352-9973 GCA_002347925.1 Chloroflexi bacterium UBA2235
CTGGCGTAAGGCGGTTCGGACTGCGGCACGGTCGGCGGCAGACCGGTTCTGGTTCAGCTTGAACTTTCCCTCCAGACGTCGGATCGGCATGACGAACCCAACGATGGCCTCGATCATCTTGTCACCGACATTCTGCGGGATGTCCGCCAGGGACCACGGGTTTGGCATGCCGGACTCGTACTGGTGAACCAGGGTGTCGAGGATTGAACGCATGCGGGCGGGATCCTCGATGCGTTCCGGGCGTCCATGCGCCTCGACGGCGGTGTAGTTCCACGTGGGCACGGCGATTGGTGCCTCGTACCACCGCGGTGAGATGTAGGCGTGCGGTCCCTGGAAGAGACAGATCGAATCGTGGGTGCCATCAAAAGTGGCGGCGTGCGGGTTGGCGCGGGCGATGTGGCCAATCAGGGTGCCGTGTTCCCCTTCGTCAATCAGGGTGAATGGCATCAAGGTCACGAATGGCGCACCGTCGATGACCGAGACCAGGGTTCCGAATCCGTTCGCGCGCATGAAGGCATGCAGGCGTTCACGATCATTCTCGGCAAAGTGCGGTGGAATGTACATCGGCGTGTGGTCTCCGGGAAGCAGGGTGCTGTTTTCGATGACCAGTCTAGATCAACGGCCGGTCTGACGGGTGCGGGCTATGATGGCACGTGCATCCCGACCCCACCCATCAAGGCAGATTGACAGTTCCACACAGACTGGCGTGCGAGGAGGACGAACATGCAGGCGCACCGGATCACGATGCTTGGCACCGGCCTGATTGGTGAGTTCTACACGATGACCCTGCATGGGCAACGCAACCGTGACGCCGTCTCGGTGGTGTATTCGCGGTCCGCAGAACGCGGTGAGGCGTTCGCAAGCCGGTGGTCGATCCCGCACCACACTACCAGTCTGGCGGAGGCGATCACGCATCCGGAGACCGACGTGGTGGTGGTTGCCCTGCCGAACCACCTGCACGAGGAGGCCATCGCAATGGTCGCGGCGGCCGGCAAGGCGGTGCTGTGCACCAAGCCCCTCGGAAGGAATTCCGAGGAGGCCCGTCGCATCCTGGCCACCGTCGAGAAGGCGGGGGTGTTTGCGGGGTATCTGGAGGACCTCTGCTACACCCCGAAGACCCTCAAGGCGGTCAAGTCGGTCCAGGGCGGCGCAATCGGCGATGTCCTGTGGGTGCGTAGTCGCGAGACGCATCCCGGCCCGCACAGTGCGTGGTTCTGGGATGACACCCAGGCGGGCGGGGGCGCGATCATCGATCTCGGGTGCCACTGCATCGAGATCATCCGAAACTTCGTCGGCAAGAACAACCGTCCGGTCGAGGTGATGTGCTGGAAGGACACCCTCGTCCACCCCATCAATGCCGAGGACAATGCCATTGCGATGATCCGGTTCGAGTCTGGTGCGGTCGGACAGTTCGAGGTGTCGTGGACCTTCCGCGGTGGCATGGACCTGCGTGACGAGGTGGCCGGGACGCACGGCACGATCTGGATGAACCACTTCCTGCGCACCGGTTTCGAGATGTTCACTGCTTCGGAGGGGAACGCGTACATCGCCGAGAAAGCCGAAACGTCGAGTGGGTGGCTCTTCCCGGTTGGTGATGAGGTGGCCGAACTCGGGTACATCGACATGTTCACGGACATGTTCAATGCGATGGAGTCCGGGCGCGCGCCGATGGAGACGTTCTACGACGGCTATGTGGTGAACGCGGTGATGGACGCCTGCTACCGGTCGGCGGCGACGCACGCGTGGGCACCGGTCGAGATGGAGTGGCGGAACGGGCACACGCCGCGGATTTCCGGCAAGCCGGCGATGTTCGAGGGCCAGGTGATCATCAAGCAGGAGACACTGCCAGATGGCCGGGTGAAGCTGATCCTGAAGGATCCGGCGACGCAGGCGTTCTCTGACCGGATCGTGGCGACGCTTGGGGCGTGAGGAGGGATCACCACCCCCGGCCCCTCCCCCCTTAGCGACGGCCGAGGGGGTGCCGCTGCTTCCGGGTATAACGGCGCATGACCGTCATGACAGATGTTCCCGCTTCGATCCTGCATGCCTTCCTTGCGTCGTGTGAACGCGATCCGACGCATCCGTGCATCCTGTTCGAGGGGCGCACGCTGACCTATTCGGATGTCCGCGATCTCGTGTTGCGGTGGGCGTCGTCGCTGCGCGGCTGGGGTGTCGGACCGGGTGACCGCGTGGCACTCTTCCTTGAGAATAGTCCGTCATTCATCGGGGCCTATCTGGGAACCCACCTGGCCGGGGCGACGGTTGTCCTCGTCAATACCCAGTATCGCCAGGTGGAACTGCGTCACCTCCTCGGTGATTCGGGGGCGCGGACGTGCGTGACCGATTCGGCCCGGGTCGCCGATGTGCTCAGGGTTGTGGCTGACTTGCCAGACCTTGCCACCATCGTGGCGGTCGGGGCAGGTGCACCGGTGGCGGACCGGACGGCCGACCATCCACGGATCGTTGCGGGTGATGACCTGGCTGTCTCGGGGAGTTGGGACGGCATCATGCCTGATCCCGACGGCATCGCGGTGATCGGGTACACATCGGGTACGACTGGCCGGTCGAAGGGGGCGATGCTGCGCCACCGGAACCTCGCGGCGAATGCCGTCGCGGTCACGACGGCGTGGCACTGGTCGGGGTCCGACCGCCTGCTCCTGATGCTTCCACTCTTCCACGTGCACGGCCTGTGCGTCGGGATGCATGGCACGTTCGTGACTGGCGGGACGGTCGACCTGCGAAGGAAGTTCGAGGCATCCGAGGCGCTTGATGTCCTGACGAGAGGCGAGACCACGATGTTCTTCGGGGTGCCCACGATGTACACGCGACTGATTGCCGAGGCATCCGGGCGGTCGCACCGGCCACCACCGATCCGGCTCTACGTGTCAGGGTCGGCCCCGTTGAGTGCGCAGACGTTTGCCGAGTTCGAGGCCGGGTTTGGACAGGCCATCCTTGAGCGATATGGCATGACCGAGACGATCATGAACCTGACCAACCCGTTCGACGGCGAACGTCGCGCCGGGACGGTTGGTGGGCCCTTTCCCGGTCAGGAGGCGCGGATCGTCGACGTGCGGTCGCGTGTGCCAGTCATGCCGGAGGTCGACGGCGAGATCCAGGTTCGGGGGCCGCACGTCTTCGCGGGGTACTGGAACCGGCCTGATGCGACCGAAGAGGCGTTCGATGCTGACGGGTGGTTCAACACCGGGGATCTCGGGCGGGCGAGTGCCGACGGCTACGTGACGATCACCGGGCGCGCCAAGGAACTGATCATCAGCGGCGGATACAACATCTATCCACGTGAAGTTGAAGAGATCCTGGAGGGACACCCCGCCGTCCTCGAGGCGGCCGTGGTTGGGATGCCCGACGCGGATTTCGGCGAACAAGTGGTTGCGGCCGTCGTGCGTCGCCCGGGTGTGCCGGATGTTTCGCCAGATGCGCTGATCGAGTTCTGCCGGGATCAGGTCGCAAGTTACAAGAAGCCACGACGGATCGTGTTCGTCGATGCCTTGCCCCGCAACGCCATGGGCAAGGTGGTAAAGGGTGACGTGAAGGTCCTGGTGGCGTGAGGCGTTGACTGGGGCGCGAGGTGGCGCCACGGCTGAGTGAGGGGGTCTACGATGACGACAACGTTGGGCCGGGTGCCACCGACACTTCAGGTCGTGGGGTGAGACCGTGACCGCATCCTGGAAGTCGCCGCCCGTCATGGGGCCACTAGCGTCGGCGTGTTCGGGTCGGTAGCTCGAGGCGTCGCCATCCTCTCCGGGCATGTCCGGGAAAGTGTGCTGAAGGTCCCGGGTCATGTCGGCGAGGGATCGGCAAAGGAAGCGATTTTCGGCCGTGGCATGTTCAGGAAGCAGTCCTGAGGGCCTTGGGATCCATGGTGAGGCGACTTGGCAAGCTGTCTCCCGAAGTCACGGCTTGGCGACTGCCGGGGAGAACTGCGGGGGCGTGCGCAGGTATATCGATGCCATCGCCAAGGGGATGAGCGCGAGGGCGCCGGCCACGAGCGTGATACCAAGGTAGCCGATGGCGCCAAACATCACCCCACTTCCAAGGCTGATCGCTGATGACGCGAGGCCCACGATGAGGTCGTTCGTGCCCTGCGTGCGTGACCGTTCTGCCGGGGACAGCTGGTCGGAAAGCAGGGTCGAACCGCCAACAAAGCAGAAGTTCCATCCCACGCCAAGCAGGAAGAGGGCGACGGCGAGAGGGACGACGTCTGGCGAAAGTGGCGCGGTGATGCAGGCAAGGACGAGGGTGACGGCGCCGAACAGGATCATCCGACCCCGGCCCCACGTGTCAAGTAGTCGTCCGGAGATGATCGACGGTGCAAACATCCCGAATGTATGTCCTGAAATGACGGTGTAGATATCGCTGCGATTATGATGGTGATCTTCCATGTGGAGCGACGTGATGACCATCACGGCGACCATCACGACCTGTCCGAGGACCATCGAGGCCATTGCGGTCATCGCCGCTGGCTGTCGCAGGATCTCAAGGATCGGGCGCGACTGCCCACCGGTGCGTGACGGTGGCGGATAGAGGGCCGCCACTTCACGTCCGACATCGCGTGGATCGGGACGCAAGCCCACGAGGACGAGAACCGATGCGATCATGAACAGGCTGAGGGTCGTCAGGTACGCGCCGGCGAGTTCATCCATCCCGATGCTGACGGCGAAATCGCTGACCGGGACGGCAAGCAAGCGTGACAGGATGGTGCCGATGACGCCACCGAGGACGACGTAGGAGATTGCGCGTCCGCGTCTGTCGGGTGGGTTCACTTCGGCGGCGGCGAAGCGACCGAGTTGGACTGCGGAGTTGGTCGTGCCCATGAGCATCAGGCCGGCGGTTGCCAACGCGAACGACTGGGCCTGGATGGCGGCGATCACCATCACGTTCCCGATGATGCCGGCGATGAGGCCGAGAGCGATCCCGTTGCGCCGACCGATGCGGTCCATCAGGTGGCCCCACATCAAGGCAGCAAGTGCCCCGGTAAGGAGATAGGCGGCGGTTGGCACCGTGGCCAGGGACCGGTCGGCGGAGAGTTTCGCACCCAGGATGGGGTTGATCGCGGCGGCGGCGATGAAGCCGGCAGACGCGAGGCTCTGGGTTGCGAACAGCACGAAGGTGATCTTGCGTGCGACCTTGGTCAAGTCAGTCACGGTGGTGGTTCCAGTCATACCCCGAATGTTGATCCCTACCGTACCGCACCGCTAGGTGCAGAGTGGGTCAGAGAACCAAAAGTGTGGCGCGGGGACCCGAAGCCGGTGCTGTCCCGACCAGTGGCCCGAGGCCATCGCCTCCCCATGATGATCTGGACGGTTTTGGGCCGGCGCCCGGGCCATCGTCACTGGAGTGGGGAGGCGGGTTCGAGGAAGGGTGATGCGAGTCGTTTTTCGTGGGCGGGTTACTCCCCGCCGACGATGAAGATGCTATCCATGCCCGCGTCGCGGTTCGGGATGATCGCCTGATACTCCGCCGAGGCGTACCACCGTTTGGCGGAGGCACGGTCCGGGAACTCGATGATGACCAAGGACGCACGATCAAGCGCGCCGGACAGGACCTCGGACGGCCCGCGGGAGATCATCTTGCCTCCGTGCGCGGCGACCAAGGGGCCGGCTGCCTGGCCGTACGCCTTCCAGAGTTCCTCGTCTTTCAGGTTGAAGTGCACCACCACGTGAGCCGACATTCGCGTTTCCCTTCGTGCGATGTGCACCCCAAAGACTAGGGCATCAGGGTCTTGGGGCGGGTCAGAGTGGCAGTGTCCTCGGGGCCCTTTGGTGCGCGGGCATCCCTGCCCGCACACCAGGTTGGAACCCACGCCCCCGGAAACTCCCTCCGTGCGAACGCCTGGTCTCTCGTTCCGCATCCGGGTTGGGAGGAGGCGCAAGGCTGACTGGATTTCGAAGGGCTTTCCGGTACCCCGATACCATCACCCTTCCATCCGCGCACTTCACTACCGCCCTGCCCCGTAGTCCCCGGCGGGCGAGGGCGCCGGCGCTCCCAGGGATCGCCCCCTCCCGCTGCGCGAACATCTGGGAGATGTAGCGGCCCGCGGCCCATAACCCGTGCTGCGACGCACAGGCACTGTCATCTGGGAAGGTTCACGCGGGTGGGCTACTCCGCGGTCGAGGCTGGCCCCATGACGAAGATCGTGTTGCCAAAGGGATCTTGCAGGTCGAATGTCCGCGCACCCCAAGGTTCATTGTGCGGAGGACGGATGAGCGGGATGCGGGGGCTCCACTCGCTGAAGTATTGGTCGGCGTCCGAGACTTCCAGCGAAACGCACGCATTGCGTCCGTGCCCCGACATCGGGCAGTCAAGCGTGATCGCGATTGTCCCGCGGGCGATACCAAGCAAGCCTGTCCGACCGTCGTCGCTGTTCTCGAATGTCGGCGTGAACCCAAGTCTGTCGACGTAGAACTCGCGCGCCTCACGCAAGTCGTCGACGGGCAGGATCGGGATCGCACGTTCCATCGGTGCCTCCAGGCATCACTCCCGCGCGAACATCCGCGAGAGGTAGTGGCCGGTATGCGAGGTGGGGCAGGTTGCGACTGTTTCCGGGGTGCCCGTGACGACGACCTCGCCGCCGGCATCGCCACCGTCGGGACCGAGGTCAATCAACCAGTCGCAGGCGCGTATGACATCCAGGTTGTGTTCGATCACCACCACGGTATTGCCGGTCTCCACCAGACGGTGCAAGACGCCAAGCAGCTTCTCCACGTCGGCTACATGCAAGCCGGTGGTCGGTTCGTCGAGGATGTACATCGTCCGGCCGGTCGCACGACGCGACAGTTCGGTGGCAAGTTTCAGGCGTTGCGCCTCGCCTCCGGAAAGGGTCGTCGCCGGTTGGCCAAGGCGTACGTAGCCAAGCCCGACATCCACAAGCGTCTGCAACTTGTTGCGCAACGCGGGAATGCTGGCGAAGAACTCGAGGCCTTCGGTGACGGTCAGTTCCAGGACGTCGGCGATGGTCTTGCCCTTGAACAGGATCTCCAGGGCCTCGCGGTTGTAGCGCTTGCCGGCGCATACCTCGCAGGGGACATAGACGTCAGGCAGGAAGTGCATCTCGATCTGGATGATTCCTTCGCCCTGGCACGCCTCGCACCGGCCTCCCTTGATATTGAATGAGAAGCGTCCGGCGGTGTAGCCCCGCACGCGGGATTCGGGAACGCGCGCAAAGGTCTCGCGGATGGTCGTGAACATGCCGGCATAGGTGGCGGGATTGCTCCGGGGGGTGCGCCCGATCGGTGACTGGTCGACGTCGATCACCTTGTCGAGGTGTTCAATGCCGTCGATGCCATCGTGGTCGCCGGGACGTGCATGGGCCCGGTGGATCACTTGCGAAAGGCGCTTGTAGAGGATGTCGGTGATCAGGCTGGACTTGCCACTCCCGGAGACACCGGTGACGCCAACCAGGCAGCCAAGCGGGATGGTGACATCCACATTCCGGAGGTTGTGAGTGCGCGCGCCACGGATCGTCATCACCTTGCCATTGCCGGGACGGCGTGCAAGAGGGCCGGGAATGACTCGCCGTCCGGACAGGTACGCACCGGTCAGGGAATCCGGGTGGGCCATGATCTCGGCGGGTGTGCCGGCGGCGACGATGCGCCCGCCGTGT
>DDYL01000180.1:10041-17448 GCA_002347925.1 Chloroflexi bacterium UBA2235
TCAAGGATGTAGAGGACACCCATCAGGCCGGACCCGATCTGCGTTGCCAGGCGGATGCGCTGTGCCTCGCCACCGGAGAGGCTGCCCGAGGCGCGGTTGAGGGTGAGGTAGCCGAGGCCGACATCGCGCAGGAATCCCAGGCGCGCACGCACTTCCTTGAGGATCGGACGTGCGATTGCCCCGGCACGCGGACCGAGGGTCGGTTCCAGGTCACGGAAGAATGCATCGGCCTCAAGGACGGTCCGGGCGACGGTCCGCGCGATATTGTCGTCACCGATCGTCACCCCGCGACTGGCCGGTTTCAGTCGCGCACCTTCGCAGGCAGGGCACGGCCGGCTCATCATGTAGCGTTCGATCTCCTCCTTGACGGTTGCCGACTGGGTTTCGGAGTAGCGTCGCTGGAGGTTGGGAATCACGCCTTCGAAGGTGATGCGTGTTTCGCTGACGCGCCCGATGCCCCGCGCACCCCTGCCCCGGCCGGCGCGTCCGCGGGAGGATCCGTACAGGATGAGGGCCAGTTGATCCTCGGTGAGGGTGTCCACGGCCTGCTTCATGGTGAAGCCGGCCGCACGACCGACGGCGGCGACAAGCAACAGGGTGTAACTGTCACGGTCGTGGGGCCACGGCGCGATGGCCCCTTCCTCGAACGAAAGGTGGCGGTTAGGGATCACGAGGTCGGGATCGATCTCAAGGGTTGTGCCGAGGCCAGTGCAGTCCGGGCAGGCGCCGTGCGGACTGTTGAAGCTGAAACTCCGAGGTTCGGGCGGGTCGAAGGAGATCCCGCACGGCACGCAAGCGAACTTCTCGGAGAACAGGAGGTCGTAGGCCCGCTGGCTTCCCTCTCCCGTGGCAACCGGCGAGGTGCTGGGGGCGGGCATCACGTGGACGAGAACCTGACCGGTTGCAAGCTTGAGGGCGGTCTCCAGGGAATCGGCAAGGCGGTTGCCAAGGTCCGGCCCGGCGACGAGGCGGTCAACGACGATCTCGATGTCATGGACGCGCTTGGCGTCTATCTCGGGAACCTCATCAACGGCGTGGATGGTGCCGTCAACCCGGATGCGGGCGAATCCGCCGGCCCGGGCGTCATCAATGACCGACTTGCCCTCGCCCTTGCGTCCGCGCCAGACCGGGGCAAGCAGGATCAGGCGCGTGCCGGCGGGCAGGGCGGAGATGGCGTCAACCATCTGCGAGACGGTCTGCGACTCGACGCGACGCCCGCACTGGGGGCAATGGGGAATGCCGACGCGGGCGTAGAGGAGGCGCAGGTAATCGTAGATTTCGGTGACGGTGCCGACCGTCGATCTTGGGTTGCGCGATACGGACTTCTGGTCGATGGCGATGGCGGGCGAAAGTCCATCAATGCGGTCGACATCGGGCTTGTCAAGCTGGCCAAGGAACTGGCGGGCGTAGGCCGAGAGGCTTTCGACGAAGCGTCGTTGGCCCTCGGCGAAGATGGTGTCGAACGCNNTCGATGTTCTTGAGATTGTGGGCGCGTGCACCGCGGACCGAAATGACGTTCGCTGGTGTGACGGGGTCGGCGGTGGTTGTGGTGGTGTCGGGATCAGGTGACATAACGAATTCTTCAGAAGTGTACGGGGGTGGCAGGCATCCCATGGCCTTGGTTCCACCGTCGCCTTCCCGATCCCGGTCCGAGGGCACCCCGGCCCGCTGTCCTGGCGGCGTCAAGCGGTTCGTGGTCATCTGACCATTCAGGCGTCAGGTACCTGGGGCAAGGCGGGGTCCCNNGGCGAAGGCTAGCGGCGCTTGCGGTTGCCGTAGCGTCCGGGACTGCGGGCGGCGCGACTGGCGGTCGCAGTGGCAACCTGACTGCCGTTGCCTGACGTTGCCAGTGTGCCGAGGGGGTTGTCTGGACTGGACAGGATGGCACGCAGTTCGTAGATCTGGTCACGCAGGAGGGCGGCGCGTTCGAACTCCATCGACTTCGCGGCGACCTGCATCTCTTTCTCGAGGCCGGCGATGACCTGTGAGATCTCGTCGGGAGAGATCGTCGGCGCGTCGGGGGTGCGACTGCCGGGGCCGGTGGCGTTGTACGTCGCGGTCGCCTCGGCCACGCCACGCAGGCGGTCACCCATGTCACGGATGGCCTTGCGGATGCCGGCGGGGACGATGCCGTTCGCTTCGTTGTGCGCCTCCTGCTTGGCGCGACGGCGCTGCATCTCGCCGATGGCACGATCCATGGAACCCGTCATGCGGTCGGCATACATCAGGACGCGACCGTCGACGTGCCGGGCGGCGCGTCCCGACGTCTGGATCAGGGATGTTTCCGAACGCAGGTACCCCTCCTTGTCGGCGTCCAGGATCGCCACGAGGCTGACCTCGGGCAGGTCCAGACCTTCGCGCAGGAGGTTGATCCCCACGACCACGTCATAGACACCCAGGCGCAGGTCGCGCAGGATTTCGATGCGTTCCATGGTCTCCACTTCGGAGTGGAGGTAGTGGACCTTCACTCCCATCTCGGCGAGGTATTCCGAGAGGTCCTCGGCCATGCGCTTGGTGAGGGTGGTGACGAGGACACGTTCGCCACGGGAGACACGGATGCGGATCTCGCCGAGGAGGTCGTCGATCTGTCCGGCGGTTGGGCGGACCTCGATCAATGGGTCGAGGAGGCCGGTCGGCCGGATCAGCTGTTCGACGATCTGCTGGGAATGTTCCTTCTCGTATGGACCTGGGGTCGCCGAGACGAAGACGACCTGGCGCATGTGGGTCTGGAACTCATCGAAGGTGAGAGGGCGGTTGTCCATGGCACTGGGCAGGCGGAAGCCGTAGTCGACAAGCGTCTCCTTGCGCGCCCGGTCACCGAAGTACATCCCGCGCGACTGCGGGACGGCGACGTGCGACTCGTCGATGAAGAAGAGGAAGTCGTCGGGCATGTAGTCCATCAGGGTCCAGGGGGTATCCCCCGGTTGGCGTCCGGCCAGGTGGCGGGCGTAGTTCTCGACGCCGAGGCAGACACCGGTTTCGCGAAGCATCTCGAGATCGAAGTTGGTCCGTTGCTGCAACCGCTGTGCCTCGATCAGTTTCCCTTGGGTGTTCAGGACTTCCAGACGTTCGGCGAGTTCGTCCTGGATCTGGAGGATCGCGCGTTCGAGTTTCTCGGCCGGGGTGACGAAGTGCCGTGCCGGGTAGATATCAATCTCGGTCAGGATCGCCAGGACCTCGCCGGTGAGGGGGTCGACGCGGACGATGCGGTCAATCTCGTCACCGAAGAACTCGATCCGGACGGCATCATCGTCGTAGGCGGGGAAGATCTCCAGGACCTCGCCGCGCACGCGGTACTTGCCCCGGATGAAGTTCATGTCGTTGCGGTCGTACTGGATGTCGTTCAGGAACCGGAGGAGTCGGTCGCGCCGACGGACCTCGCCTTGGCGGATCTTGACGACGACGCTGCCGTAATCCTCGGGTGAACCGAGGCCGTAGATGCACGAGATCGAGGCCACGATCAGGACGTCACGGCGTTCGAACAGGGACCGGGTTGCGGAGAGGCGCAACTTCTCGATCTCTTCGTTGACCGTGCTTTCCTTTTCAATGTACGTATCCGACCGCGGGATGTACGCCTCCGGTTGGTAGTAGTCGTAGTAGGAGACGAAATACTCCACCGCGTTGTTTGGGAAGAACTCCTTGAACTCGCTGTACAACTGGGCGGCAAGGGTCTTGTTCGGGGCGAGGATCAGTGCGGGTCGCTGAAGCCGGGCGATCACCGAGGCGACGGTATAGGTCTTGCCAGTCCCGGTTGCGCCGAGGAGGGTCTGGTAGCGGTTCCCCTGATTGATGCCGTCACAGAGTTGCTGGATGGCGACAGGCTGGTCGCCGGCGGGTTGGAACTCGGAGACAAGCTGGAAATCGGGCATCGGGNNTCCCCTACCACACTTCCCCGCCATGGTTGTCTGCGCGTCGCTTCGGCCAATGGCAGGAAGATGGCCCAAGGACAAAGTATAGGCGCGTCCTGGTCGGGACCCGGCCAGTGGACGCCCGGGTTCAGCACACCCCCCATGGCACCCAATGGCAATCAACGATGGGACGGGCGGCCGCGGTCTCAGACCGGTTCGAAGATCAGGGGCAAGGTGGAGGCCAGGAGGAGGATTGCCATCGAGATGTTGAAGGCGCGCAACCGCCACGGCACCTCTAGGAAGCGTCGCAGGCTAACTCCGAAGGCCGTCCAGATGCTGGATGACGGCAGGCAGGTCACGACGTAGACGGCCACGACGATGGCGATGTCGGTGACGAGGTCGCCGGACTTCGTGAACAGGGACATGGAGGAGATGGCAAGCACCCATCCCTTTGGATTGACCCACTGGAAGAGGGCACCTTCCAGAAAGGTCATCGGGCGGATGCGGGCGGCGTCCCGGCCGGCATCGGTACTGCGGGCGAGTGACCACGCCACCCAGACCATCCACGCGCCGCTGGCAAGGCGCATGCCGACTTCGACCAGAGGTGATACGGACATTGCAGTGCCGACACCGGCGCCGATGATGGCCAGCATGACGCCGTAGCCAAGTGCAATTCCGGCCATGTGGGGGATGGTGCGACGGAAACCGAAGTGGACGCCGGAGGCGAGGACCATGGCGTTGTTCGGGCCGGGAGTGACCGAGGTGACGGCGGCAAAGATGACGAGGGCGACAAGGGTTTCAAATGGCATGGATAGAGGCGGACGGTACCACGAGGCGTCCCGGCAGGGGCTCTGGGGTGGCGTGGTACATTGCCGATCAGGGATGACCGGCGGTCACGCGAGTGCAGATCGTTATGGTCAATGAGGTTTGTCATGGGCAAGAAAGATAAGGTCTCGAAGTCGAAGAAGTACGACTACGAGGAAGAACTCAAGCGGCTGCAACTGGAACTGGTGAAGGTCCAGGAGTGGGTGAAGGCGCGCAAGATGAAGATCTGTGTGATCTTCGAGGGGCGTGACACGGCGGGCAAGGGTGGCACGATCAAGCGCATCACCGAACCCTTGAACCCGCGCATCTGCCGCGTGGTGGCACTCGGCACGCCGACGGATCGCGAGCGGTCTCAGTGGTACTTCCAGAGGTACGTGACGCACCTGCCGGCGGCCGGTGAGATGGTGCTGTTCGACAGGTCCTGGTACAACCGCGCCGGCGTCGAACGGGTGATGGGCTTTTGCACTGACGCCGAGTATCACGAATACCTTCGGACCGCGCCGCTATTCGAGGAGATGCTGACCAACTCGGGCATCCTGCTGATCAAGTACTGGTTCTCGGTCAGTGCCGAGGAACAGGAGAAGCGGTTCCAGGATCGGATGAGTGACCCGATGAAACGGTGGAAGCTCAGCCCGATGGACATCGAGACCCGCATGCGATGGAATGAATACTCGCGGGCGAAGGATGCGATGTTCGAGGCGACCGACACGGATCACAGTCCGTGGTGGGTGGTGAACGCGGTTGACCAGAAGAAGGCGCGTCTGAACTGCATCAGCCACCTGCTGTCCCAGATCCCGTACGAGGATCTACAGCCGCCGGAGGTGCCTCTACCCCCACGGCCGGCCGAAACGAACTACCAGCGGATGCCATTCGAGAAGCAACGGTTCGTGCCTGTCGTGTATCCGTGACTGTGGCATTCGGGTTCGGTGGCCTGGGGTATCCCGGCGCATAACAAAAGATGGTGTTTGTTCAAGGGTCATGTCACGTGATGCGGGTCGGCGTTCCCAGGGTGATCGTGGCGTGTGGCGGATTGGTTGGGTCGGGTGATGCCAGAGGGATGGCGACGCGTGGCATCATGTAGCGGCTGATGAAACTGGTGTGCGCGATCCTGTCCGACGCCGATGCCAATCGGGTGGTCGAGGCGGTGGTGCAGGCAGGATATCCAGGACCGACCCGGATCAATACGGTCGGTGGTTTCCTGCGGCGCGGCAATGTCACCCTGCTGCTTGGGGTTGAGGACACGCAGGTCAACGGTGCCCTCGAACTTGTGCGTTCGGTCGTTGAGGCACGTCCTGTCGTGCAGGGTGCGCGCCGGGCGACCATCTTCGTCCTCGACACCGCCCGTGTTGTCCGCTTCTGATCAGATGGTGCACGACTGGTTGACCGGCGATGCGNNCTCGCCCCATCACCGCCCCAACTCGCCAGATTTGCATACGCTTCGCTTGGCCCACCATCATTCATTGACACTTCGCGAAGTCGGCGGGATGAGACCAACTGATGAAATACCACCTCTGGACGATCGGCTGTCAGATGAATGTCGCCGACAGCGAACGGATCGCCCGCGCGCTGCACGAACACGGTCATGCGCCAGTAGCGACCGCAGCTGATGCCGACCTGGTCCTCCTGACGAGTTGCACCGTCCGTCAGGGTGCGGAGAACCGTCTCTGGGGTGAACTTCGCCAACTTGGTCAGCTCAAGAAGGCCCGGCCGGAACTGGTGGTTGCCGTGACCGGTTGCGTCACCGATGGCAACGTCGATGGCTTCCTCAAGCGCGCTCCCATCGTGGACCTGTACGTCAATCCGCGTCGCCCTGAGGATCTGCTCAACCATCTGGCCGAACGCGGCCTGATTGACGCACCGGATTACGGCGACCTGAACCCGGAAAAGTTTGGCTCCGGCGAGGAAATCGCCACCGAGACGGTCTCGCACGCCGTCTCCCGCTACGTGCCGGTTATCTATGGATGCAACTACCGGTGCACCTATTGCATCGTGCCGTATACCCGCGGTGATCAGGTGTCGCGGACAATGGCCGAGATCATCGAGGAGTCCAAGTGGTTACTGGCAGAGGGTGCCCGGGAACTGGTGCTTCTGGGTCAGACCGTGGATGCGTATGGTGAGGATTTGTCACCGCCATCGCGCCTGTCGGACCTCCTGTACGCACTTCACGACCTGCCCGGTCTGGAACGGATCCGGTTCCTCACCTCCCATCCCAATCACATGACCGATGACCTGATCGAGGCGGTGGCAGTGCTGCCGAAAGTCTGTGAACACATCAACCTGCCGGTGCAGGCAGGTCATGATGCGACGCTCAAGCGCATGGCACGCCGGTACACCGTGGCGCAGTACCGGGCACTTGTCGACCGGATCCGCGCCACGATCCCCAACGTGGGACTGTCCACTGATGTGATCGTCGGGTTCAGTGGCGAAACCGAGGAGCACTTCCAGGGAACGCTCGACCTCTTGCGCGAATGTGCATTCGATGTGGTCCACGTGGCGGCGTACTCACCGCGGCGGGCGACGCCGTCGGAACGCCTGTGGGACGACGACGTGCCCCATGCCGAGAAGAAGCGCCGGCTGCATGCCGTCGAGGATCAGCAGCGCGAGATCCTGAAGGCGCATCGCGGCGCACAGGTGGGGACGACTGTGCAGGTCCTTGTGGAAGGTCCGGCATCACGCAAGGGACGGGGTGGGTCGAACACCACGCTTGGCGAACCGGGGACGGCCGTTGCCGACG